>NZ_VPEW01000022.1:0-46446 GCF_013416965.1 Acinetobacter sp. YH1901134
AGAAGTGAAACCTCTTAGCGCTGATGGTAGTGTGGGGTTACCCATGTGAGAGTAAGTCATCGCCAGCTCATTATTCGAAAACACCCCCTGATATCTCAGGGGGTGTTTTTTTATGTGCGGAGAAAAGGGGGGAAAGAAGAAAAGCAGAAGAATAGAATAGGAAAATGAATAAGTTAAAGTGACGAATAAATGAATATTTCTGAATCAAATATAAAGTTAATAGTCTTCAATATTTCTATAAAGTTTATTGATCCGCTGAAATAATTGATTGCGTTGCAGCTTTAAGCATATATAAGATTTGGCCTAATAAAATGTCCTTATCTGTCAATGCTACAATAATCATGGGATGATTTTGTGCAGCAACAGATGCAAGTATCGCTTTTCCATTTTCGGCATCTAAGGTTATATTTTGACAACCGACCAAATGAATTTCTTTAATAAATGCTGACACCATTGCAAGGATAGAGCTGCTAACCGCAGCTAACTTGCTATTGTTATATTGCCCACGTTTGTAAACACTTGTTAGCTCAAATCCATCTGTTGAACACACCATGATGAAATGAACGCCTCGTGCATTGTTAATAATATTATTTATTAGTTCACGGGCATGTTGTATTAACTCATTCGAAGCGGTGCGTTTTGTGACATTAAACATTGATAACTCCTTATGCGGTAATGTAGTGATTTACTTCGATTGAGGTAATTAAAGCTTCAAGTAGCAGTAAAACGTCAGATTTTTTGCGACAGTCAATAAAGAATAGGGGCGAATATAAGTCCTGACTAATCAGCCAATCTTTGTAGATAGCAGTATTCGTTGAACTTGTGATTTCGTCTGTATGGGTAATTCCAATGGCTATGTTATCTGTATAGTTTTGGAAGGTTTCTAAGTAGCTTTCGAGTTCACTTAGGGGATCATTAACATTATGATCAATCAAAATAATTGCACCGATTGCGCCTTGACAAATCACAGGCCAAATAAAATCAAAACGACTTTGTCCAGGGGTACCATATAAACCTATTTTTAAACCATCTTCTAAGGTCACTTCTCCGTAGTCGATACCTACTGTAGTTTCAAGTTTTTGATGGCTGGTTTGATCTGTATTAAACGCCTCGGTCAGTAGAACTGGGATATCAGAAAGTGAACGGATCGCTTCAGTTTTTCCAGCACCCATAGAACCAGCAAAGACAATTTTATAATGCTGAAGAATCATGTTTGATGTCCTATTCTAAAATCCAAATTTACGGCGTAATTTACGAAAGAAGTTTTGCACAAAGTTCTTTTCTTCTGTTGGTTCATGCGTTTCAGGTGGCGTGTAATGTTTATCCCAAAGATTTATTTTTTTAATATTCAGTGATGCCATATTCGCAGCAATGAACTGCCGAACGGTGCTGAGGGGTATATCATATTGTTCTGCAATCGTTGATATCTTTGCGCCCTGTATAAAGCATGCAGAAAGTTGAAAAATTTGTTTATGAGATAAATGTTCAGCAGGTTTTGGCCAGCTTAAAATTCGAAAATGGCCATCTTCAGGAACTGTTTGGTAAAAATTCGGAGTTTGCCAAAATAGATTCCATATCCAGTCTTGAAGGATGACGGGGTGCTTTCGACTTACATGGGTCATATCTTCAATTGATGCGAAATCATATTTAAAACTAGCATCTGTGTGTTGAAGTTGACGCTCGAGGTTGAGCCAAGCTATATTTTGCGCGGTATCGATTACCGCTATTGTGCCTAGATCATCATATAGGTGTAATTTTTCATGATTATCTTCTGCATACATTTTTTTGAAGTAATCATCCTCCAAATTAAAATCGCTAAAGCTCTGGATTTGATCATGCTGAGCATGCTCTATGGATTCGTTAAGGCCATTATGGCTGACGAGATGTTTATCAATCCATTGATTGAGCTCTTGATTGTCGTCCACGGGAAGGAACAGCGTATTGTTTCTAACGCGCCCTGATTGTTGGTTGTCTTTCGAGATCTTGAGCCAAGGTAAAGCGCGGCGAGTTAATATTTTTTGAATTCCTTCGGTGTCAAAAAAACGCTCATGAATAAATAAGCAATCGAGATTCACATCAGATGCACTTTTCCATTGGATATTAAAGTGCTGTGGAAAAATTGCGTAAAGCTGATGTTTGAGTTGATCTGAATCATGAATACTTAATCCTGCAATGCCGATATTGATATATTGCTTATTCATGGTGTTCCTCGACTAATTTTATTCAAACCTGTAAAACATTTTGGGAATAAAAAACCCTCTTATTGGCATAAGAGGGTTGGGTGAAATTAAGCAAAATCTAAATTTTTTTCATAGGTTTTTAATTCGTGTCGAGCCATGGCTAGGTTTGCTTTGGCACGATCAAGTACTAAATATAAGAACACGGATTCATTATTTTCCAGTGGACGAATCAAGTGATACTGCTTTCCTAAGGTAATTAAAATATCGACAATGTGATCATCTAAATTGAGTGACTGAGCGACACGTCTTTTGGAGCGAACCACTTCAGTATTTCCAGCAGCTGCTAATTCTAAATCAATATCTCCACCGCCTTGTGTCGCCATAGCTAGGCCACTTTCACCGTCTACCAGTGCCGCTGCATGAAAACCGTCGATTGTTGTGAGTGATTCTAATGAAACTTTAGCCATTTTTATGCCCCTCTTTTAGGTTATACATGATTATTATTTGTAGATATTTAGGTAATTAAACTAGCGTTTTTAACTACATAATTTAATTATAGGAAGCGTAAGGGGCTTTGCAATAAAATTAATTTTTTGCCTTAAAAGGATAATATTTTCTAAATATAGCGTTAAGTTTTAGGATTTAAAAAATGTGATTTAATTTGCTATATATATTTTTTATGTATTTTAGAACTTTATTTTTGATATAAAATTTACCAAAAATTCAAATGTAATATTTTGTAAATGGTGTGACAAAACTCAATTTTTGCAGAATAAAGCTGACCGATTTACATAAAGAAAACAAAAAGTGATCTAAAGGCGTGTAATTTAGAATATTCGATTTAAAAAAACCTGCTTAAAAAGCAGGTCATTGTTTTAGACAAATGAAGCCACTTAAGAAAAAATATTACAAGCTGCAGATGCCAGAATCCATAAAATCACCACTGCAACGATAGGCTCTACAATTTTTGACCAAGTTGGCACTTGTACTTCAGTTGTCACATCTTCTTGAGTATGTTGTTGATTAACCATTTGATTGAACTCCTTCATTGATGCTTCTAATGATATCTCTTCTTGCAGATTTGGTTTAGAACCAAGAAGCTCTGTTAGGTTGTTTGTTGACCAAACCCAATCATCCGCTTGACCAGAAAGGTGTTCAATTTGTCCATTGAGTAATTCTTGAATGCTTTGTGGTGAGTGTGAGCCGGTATCATGAAGTTGCTTTAATTCATTTAATTGTAAATGAAAAATTTCAGTTGTTAGGTGTTCAAGTTCAGAGCGTTCTAATATTGATGCATTCGATGGATTGGTGGTCAGATGGCGTGAAACTTCTTGAATATAGAGTTCATCAGGATGAGTAATTTCTTGATAAACCTTTTGAGCATTATTGCGGAGCTGATGAATCAATTCACCTAAAGTTAATGCATTAATTTCACGTATATGTTGACGTTTTTCTTCACGATTTAAATGACTTAAAAGCGTAGGCTTTTGAGATTCTATTTGTTCGACAAAATATTGTACTAAATCAAAAGCCATTATTCGCTTCCTTATTCTTTAATCGAGCAACCTTAAACCTGGTTTTTTCTTCGGCTGCTCTTGTTGTTCTTGGTCGTTTGATTTTAAAGCATTTTGATCATTCTGAATACCTTCATATTCTTGAGGATCGAAGAACATGCCTTGACCATTTTCACGTGCATAGATACCTAGAACAGCAGAAAAGGGGATATAGAGGTTTTGCGAAACGCCACCAAAGCGTGCAGAGAAAGTAATCGTCTCATTGCTCATGTGTAGCGCATGCGTTGCATGAGGTGCGATATTCAGGACAATTTGGCCATCTTGGATATATTGAACTGGCACCATCGTACCATTCTGTGTCGCATCAACAAGTAGGTACGGTGTAAGTTGATTGTCACAAATCCATTCATAAAGTGCCCGTGTTAAGTATGGACGCGTTGGAGTGAGTTGTAGTTCTTGTTCAGACATAATGCTTACTCGAATATTAATGGGAAATTAATTTTTTGCTAAAAGCTCGCTATAGCGATTTTTTTCCTGCAATGTCATTGATTTGATAAATGCAGGACGGCTAAAGATGCGTTGGCAATAGAGAAATATAGGGCGGCATTGCTGTTTGGGAAGCTCAATCCCCATGGCTTTTAGGCGCAGAAATACAGGTGCGAGCATACAGTCTAACATGCTAAATTGTTCAGACATAAAATAAGGATAATGCTGAAACAAGGGGGTTAGTGAAATGAGTGTATCACGCAATTGTTTTTGTGCTTTTTGCTTGGCTTTTTCATTGAGGGTATCGGGATGGCGAAGCATAATATCGGCAAGTCTTAACCAATCTTGTTCGAAGCGCCATACATATTGACGTTGCTCTGCACGAGGCATGGGTGCATCTGCATACAGTTTATTTTGACGATATCGGTCATCCAGATATTCGGCGATAATACTGCTGTTATAGAGTTTTAGGCCATTTTCAATCATCATCGGAAGTTGATTGTAGGGATTTAAACTTGCAAGATCTTCGTCTTCATCATCAGCAATAATTAAATTATGTTTGATTTGCTTCTCTGCAAGTACATAACGTATCCAGTGTGAGCGAAAGTCATCCGCATGACTGTAAAGCGTAATCCCTTGGAGAGGTGCATTTTCGACTGACATAATCCGAGACGATGAGAAATGAATAAGATAGGATACTAAAATTAGACAGTAAAATCACGGGGACTTTAGCAATATCAATGCAGCTACAGTGAAAATTACAGTTTTGTTTTATTTGATTTTATCTGATAGCTTTTCATGTCATTCATTTACCTGATCGTCACCGCATGATGACCATTGCACTTGTAAAAAAATTATTATTTTTAGCTGCTGTTATTTTTATGGGCATTGGCTTTTATACGGCACTCGCTGGAGGTTATGCCTCTGATTATGGAGCAGAGGATGATAGCCTAGAACAACAAAGCAAAATGACCATCTGTACAATTACACTAACACTGTCAGTTATATGCTTAATTGCGAGTTTTAGTCTTTTTGTTTATCGGATCGTTATTCTATTTGCATCATCTTCATAAAAATTAAGACATAAAAAAACCTTGGCATAAGCCAAGGTTTTTTGTCCGATTCGGTAAACGAATTAACGTTTAGAGAATTGAGGACGTTTACGAGCTTTACGTAAACCAAGTTTCTTACGTTCAACTTCACGAGCATCACGAGTAACGAAACCAGCTTGACGAAGAGCAGGTTTAAGAGTTTCGTCAGAAGCAATCAATGCACGAGTAATACCGTGACGGATAGCGCCTGCTTGACCACCGATACCACCACCAGCAACAGTGATGTAAAGGTCATATTTCTCAGTAGCTTCTAAAAGCTCAAGTGGTTGGTTAACAACCATACGAGCAGTTTCACGACCGAAATATTGTTCTAAAGAACGGTTGTTGATTACGAGTTTACCAGTACCAGCTGATAGGAAAACACGTGCAGTTGCGGTCTTACGGCGACCTGTACCATAGTTAGTAGCCATGTGCTGTATCCCTTAGATGTCCAAAACTTGTGGCTGTTGAGCAGTATGTGGATGCTCAGTACCAGCGTACACTTTCATTTTCTTGATCATTGCATAACCAAGAGGACCTTTTGGCAACATGCCTTTTACAGCACGTTCGAAGATTTCTTCTGGTTTGTGAGCAACTAATTTTTCGAAATTAGTTTCACGAATACCACCAGGGAAACCAGTGTGGCGATAATATTTCTTATCAAGTGATTTTTTACCAGTCACTTGAACTTGCTCAGCATTGATAACAACGATGTAGTCGCCAGTGTCAACGTGAGGAGTATAAGAAGTTTTGTGCTTACCGCGTAAACGACGAGCGATTTCAGTCGCAAGGCGACCTAAAGTTTTGCCAGAAGCATCAACAACGTACCAGTCGTGTTGAACTTCAGCTGGCTTAGCGCTGAGAGTTTTCATTAAACCACTACCTATTATAGTTGGTTTGGACTATGGAAGCTGTCCAAACAAAAGGAGACGCGATTCTATACGAATACGTGAAGAATCACAAATGAAAATATAAAATTTCAAGCGCTGTATTGTAGTATATTTCTTCAGCAATAAACAGCAGATAATCCAGAAATTATAAAAAAAAACGGATGAAAGTAAATCATGTCGAATTCTAATCTGTTAAAAAACACATCTGAACCCTCATTCTGGCGGCAATGGTTGCAATTAATGGGCTTATATAGCGCCTTAGTTTTAAGCCCAACTTTTTTGTATTTGGTGTATTTGCACGGGGCGGATGGTGCGATCATCGTTTTGTTAATGATGCTCACTTTATTTTTCCTTAGTTATTTATTGGTTTATCTGTTGATTGGATTATTGCTTCTGGGTGGTATGTCTTTTTGGCTGATAACGAAGTACCCGCAACATGTGTCAGCCGTTCAGCGCGGCATTGTAATTCTTATTGCATTGATTTGGATCATTGGCATTTCAGGTTTTGCTTTCGATTTCATTCCATACAATGTCGCAAAACGCGCTTATTTTTGAGTTTTAGTCCGATATTTTTAGTCAATAAAATTAGGTCTGTCATGTGCATCACACAGTATAATAATGCTATTGCACACACAGGATAGACCCATGCTGCCTTTATATATCACGAGCGGTGAACCCGCAGGTATCGGACCTGATATTTGTTTGAGCTTAGCCAATCGAATAGATGAAAGGCCACTTGTGGTTCTTATTGATAAAGATTTGCTGATCAAGCGCGCTCAACAGTTAAAGCTCGAAGTTGAACTGATTGACTATGTTGGGCAGGAGGGTTCGGCAGCTCTAGGTCAGCTTTATGTGGAACATGTACCTGTAACTACACCTGTTATTGCAGGTCAGTTAGATGTGAATAATGCAGCCTATGTGTTGGAACAATTACGTCGTTCTGCAGATTATGCGATGTCTGGCAAAAGTGTAGGTGTTGCAACTGCACCTGTGCAAAAGTCGATTATTAATGATGCCGGTATCCATTTCAGCGGACATACGGAGTTTTATCAAGAATTTGCAGGCGTTGATCGTGTCGTGATGATGCTTGCGACCAAAACGCTCCGTGTCGCATTGGCAACTACACATTTACCGCTTCGTGATGTAGCCGATGCCATTACTCAAGAACGTTTGCATCAAGTCATTGATATTGTAATTCATGATTTAAAAACCAAATTTAAAAAAGATCATCCGCATATTTTAGTCTGCGGTTTAAATCCGCATGCGGGTGAAGATGGCTATTTGGGCATGGAGGAGATTGAAGTGATCAATCCGGTGCTAGAGCGTTATCGCGCTCAAGGGGTGAATATGAGCCTGAGCTTACCTGCTGATACCTTATTTACCCCTGAAAATTTAAAAGATGCCGATGCGGTTTTGGCGATGTATCACGATCAGGGCTTACCTGTGTTAAAGTCGCAGGGCTTTGGCGAAGCCATCAATATCACTTTGGGCTTACCGTTTATTCGGACTTCAGTGGATCACGGCACAGCACTGTCACTGGCTGGAACTGGTCTTGCTAAAAGTTCGAGTTTACAGGTGGCGGTTGATTTGGCTTTAGAATTAGCACGTGCGAAAAATAACGAAACTTAATAATAAAGGTTTGAATTTTATATGAATAATTGTAAAAAATTATCAAAAATAAAACAGGAAAATAACAAGATGCTTAGGGCGAAATCGATCATTCGCCCATTTTTTGGGATTGCGTTAGCGTTGATGCTGTCAGCATGTTCAACGCTCGCTACAGATCATCATTTTTGTGAATTAAAAGTATTATCGCTGCAAATTCCAAAACAGACGGAAGGATTTATACGTTTTGCATCACCGGGTGCCGTGGATGGCTTTAAACATAATCAGCAAAAATTTAATCAAGCGCTGACCGCGATGCATAAAAAATATGCGAATCGTGGCGGTGCTGATAAAATGCTTCAAGATGGACAGGCAATCAATGCTAATATTGATCTGCTTGTACAGCATCAAAATAGCCTGAGTGCGCTATATGAATATCAACTTCTTGTAAGTGAAACCATTCCAGGTATTCAAGCTGAATATAACCTTCTGGCTGATATGATGGCTAGAGCAAACAATTCAGCTATTCAAGCAATGATTGCCAAAAATCAAGTCTATATTGCGGGACGACTGTTGGATTCTTTGCTGAAGTTAACTGATGTGAATTCTATTCATCCAGACGATTTAGATGACTTTTTAGCAGATTTTGAAACTTTCAATATTTATTTGAAGGCTCAACTGAATGGTAATCCCGAACTGGGTGTAGAGCGCGTAAACAATGCTGAAATGCGTGAAAGTTTGCTCTCCATTCAGGCTGAAACTGAAGAAATGATGAAATCTGAAACAATGGCTTTGTTGCAACAAAGAGAGCCATTGCTCAGTGTAATTAAAGCGGCTCGGGATAATGTGACCAAGTCCGAAGAAATTTTTGCTCGCTTGAGTGAATTTGAATCAAGTCAGTAATCGTTGTAATAAACCTATGCGGAGAATTTTATGTATCAAATTAATGCCCTAAACCCAAAAGATGAAGGGCATCACACGCGTAAGCGGTTTGGACAGAATTTCTTACATGATCAACGTGTTATTGCCAAAATTGTACGTTCCGTAAATCCGCGTACTGGTGACAATATTGTCGAAATTGGTCCCGGTCTTGCTGCGCTTACATCGCCTTTAATTGGTGAATGCGATGCTCTAACTGTGGTTGAGCTGGACCGTGACTTAGCTGCAGGTTTGCCGGGCCGTGTGCCGCATCCTGAGCGCTTGACCATTGTTGAAACCGACGCGCTGAAATATGACTTTACCGAGCTGTTTGCCGAAGGCCGTCCTCTGCGCGTGGTTGGCAACTTGCCGTATAACATCTCGACTCCGCTGCTGTTTCATCTCTTGGAGTTTGGCGACAAAGTCAAAGACATGCACTTCATGCTGCAAAAAGAAGTCGTGGACCGTATTACCGCTTCACCGAATACTAAAGAATACGGCCGTTTATCGGTGATGATCCAATACTTCTGTAAACCGACGTTTTTATTTGAAGTGCCGCCGGGTTCGTTTAATCCGCCGCCAAAAGTCACCTCTGCGGTATTCCGTTTAGAGCCTTATGCCGTTAAACCGATTGTGGCGAAAAATGAAAAAGCGCTTGCGCGTTTGGTTTCACATGTCTTTACTCAACGCCGTAAGACGTTACGCAACAGCTTAAAAGGCATGTTGGTTGAAGATGGTTTTGAAAATGCAGGGGTTGATCCAATGGCGCGTCCTGAAACCCTAACACTTGCAGAATTTGTCGCATTAGCAGATCAAATGGTGGCTTAAATAATTATGACTCGCAATATTCGCTATAACTATGTCATTGGTGATGTTCAAGGCTGTTTTGAAGCATTAAAAGCTTTACTGAAAGAGATAAAGTTTGATGCAGACCAAGATTTTATATGGTTTGCCGGTGATCTCGTCGCACGGGGTGAAAACTCGATAGGCGCTTTGCGGTTCATCAAAAAATTAGTGGATAGTGAAGTTGCGGCGACGGTACTGGGCAATCATGATCTGACTTTGCTGGCATGCGCTCGCGGTATTAAGGATATCAATCCTAAAGACAATATCGATGATGTGATTCACGCTTTAGAAAGTGATGATTTGATTGATTGGTTACGCAAGCAGCCGCTGTGTCTATTTCCGAATGAGCAAACCATTTTGACTCATGCGGGTATTCCTTTGAATTGGACTGCGCAGCAAACCGCTGATTTGGCAAAAGAAGTGGAAGCGGTGATTGGTCATGACGACTTTGATGTGGTCGATGCGTTTCTTCAAGTGATGTACGGTAAAGAGCCGAACCTATGGTCGGATGATTTGTCTGGTCATGCGCGCTTACGTTGTATTACCAACTATTTGACCCGCATGCGCTTAACCGATGCAGAAGGTCGTTTAGAGTTCAGTTTTAAAGACTCACTCGATGACCCTATGCCGAAGGGTTTTCAACCATGGTTTGAGTTTGAGTCACAAGCAGCGCAGACCCATCAAATTCTTTTTGGTCATTGGGCCGCTTTACAAGGAAAAAGCATTTCAGCAAAAATCCAAAATGTGGATGGCGGATGTGTTTGGGGCAATCAGTTGATGGCCTATCGTTTAGAAGATCAGCACATGTTTGCGGTCGATAATCCTGTGATGTAAGTATTTAAAAATAAAAAAGCCGCATTGATGCGGCTTTTTTATTGGTGTGAGGATTAGTCTAAACGAATCCAAGTTTGGTTACGACCTAAGACTGAAACGCCAATACTTGCACGGATCGAAATACGTTTTCCTGTGCTGTTTAAGCGCACTTTAGCATCATAAACTTTGCCAGAAAGAGGGTCGATAATACGACCTTTTTCATAATTATTTGTATTATTAATCTGCTTTAAACCTTTAACAATTTCCATGCCGAGAATCGGTTGGTTGGTATAAGGCGCAGGGCACTTATTACAGTTTTTTTGTGGTGTATAGCCAGGACGTGGTGTAATTTTAATAATTTTACCGGTATAGGTATTATTGGATTCTTTGTGAATCGAAATAATCGCTTTGGCCGCTCCTGTTTTATCGTCAATTTGTTGCCACGTGCCAGTAATGTCATTTGCAAATGCGACATTCATCAATCCGAATGTGCAAAGGCTGAATAATATTTTTTTAAACATAATCGCTTTTCCCCTAGAAGCGTGATTTATGAGCACGTATGTTAGAAAGTTTACGAGAATAGTCAACTTTATTTTTAAAATAATTTGAATATCTTAGGCATAAAAAAACCGCCATGGCGGCGGTTTTTATAACATTGAACTTATTCTTGGCGAATCCAAGTTTGGCTACGACCGAGTGCTGATACACCCATATAGCCACGCAGCGTGAGACGTTTTCCGCTGGCATTTAAGCGAACTTTTGTGTCGTAAATTTTGCCAGAAAGTGGGTCAATAATACGGCCTTTGTCGTAATTATTGGTCCCTTCAATATGTTTTAAACCAGTTAACACATCAAGGCCTAAAATCGGTTTGTTTTTATAAGGTGCAGGGCAGTTTACGCAGGTGTCACGTGGCGTATAACCCGGACGCGGCGTCACTTTAATGATTTTACCCACGAATGTTCCATTACTTTCTTTACGGATTTCAATAA
This sequence comes from Acinetobacter sp. YH1901134, assembly GCF_013416965.1. Classification (NCBI taxonomy): domain Bacteria; kingdom Pseudomonadati; phylum Pseudomonadota; class Gammaproteobacteria; order Moraxellales; family Moraxellaceae; genus Acinetobacter; species Acinetobacter sp. YH1901134. The sequence continues at coordinate 11,334 of NZ_VPEW01000022.1, forward strand.
TGGCTTTTTGTGAACCTGTTTTATCATCAATTTGTTGCCAAGTCCCTGAAAGGTCTTGAGCAAAAGCTGAACCACTCATTACAGCAGCTAAGAATAAGAGGCTCACTTTTAATTTTTTCATCAGATATTCCCTGTAGGTGGTTCACCTATATCAAATCAATTTACTGAATAAATTTAAAATTTATTCAACGCGAATCCATGTCTGTGTACGACCAATCGCGGAAATCCCCAGATATCCACGTAAATGTAAGCGCTTACCATTGGCAGAAATTTTGCCTTTTAAGCTGTAAATTTTGCCTGCTAAAGGATCAATAATTTTTCCTTGAGAGTAGGTATTTTCACTTTCAAGTTTCAGCCCCTTAAATACATCCATCCCTAAAATAGGCTGGTTGGTATAAGGTGCAGGGCAATTCACACATTTTTCCTTTGGTGTATAACCCGGACGTGGCGTCACTTTGACAATTTTGCCGGTATAGGTGTCTTTGGCATCTTTTCGAATTTCGATCAGTGCTTTAGGCGAACCGGTTTTATCGTCAATTTGTTGCCAAGTCCCTGTAAGATCTTGAGCATAGAGTGCAGAGCTTGTTACTACAGCACCGAATAATGCAGCCCATTTCAAACTTTTTTCGATCATATTAATAATCCTTTATCAATACACTTTGTGAGGGTTTATTGATCATACTAGGTAATATCTGAACTTAGAGCAACTACTCTAAGCATAAATATTTACATTTTATTCGGGAAAGTTGACATGTTGCACAAAAGTGACTTTACCAAAAATGTAACATCCACAGCACATCATTCAATGTGTTGTGGCGTACCCTTGAATTTATATTAAGTTTATTTTTTATACAAAACAATCATTTAAAAGTGATTGCTCAGTCACATATTTTGTAGATAGAGTATGAAAGTTGGCAACCAGATTGCTGTGAAGACTGCATTTACCGCCATGCCAAATGCCGCATAGCGCCCAGCAATGCTGCCGCGCTGCCAAGCTTGAGCTGTGCCAATCGCATGTGCAGCAAGTCCTAAGGCGAGTCCTGATGCACGTTCATCATGAATATTTTTGAGTATGATGGGTGAAAATGCTGCGCCAATCACCCCTGATAAAATCACAATCAAAATCACCAAAGGAATCGGGGAATGCAGCAGCGTCGCAATGTTGATGGCAATTGGGGTGGTCACTGCCCGTGTAGCAAAAGCCATAATGGTTGGATCTGACAAATGCAGCAAATAAGCCAGCCCCATAGGGAGGGCAACGGCACTGATACTGGCAAAGACTAAAATCCCGCCCACGGCTTTTAAAGGTAAATCATCGTAGCGCATCGCTGCTAAAGGAATGGCCAAGGCCACTGTGACATAGCCGAGTAAGTTATTGAACAGTGGATTCACCTGTGCCATATAACTTTCATAGGAAATGCCAAAAAGATAGAGCATACCAATAACGAAAAACATCCCAATCACAATTACAGGGATTTGCGGTAATTTTTTATTAATAGGTTTTGCGACAAGATAGGCGATCAGGGTAATGATGAATCCAGAGATGATTGAAAGCATGTTGATTCTCCTTATAGCCATTTCTTAGACATTTTTGCGTAGACCCACAGCGGTATGAGGGTGCTGACAAAGAGAACAATCAAAAACATCGGAATTTCATCGCCTAAATGCATCATCATTAGCAATGAGCCTGCACTAATAGGTAGGAAGGCAAAGGCACTTTCTTTCATAATTTTATTATTGGTATCGACCAAACTGGCTGGAATTTTGTTGAATTTTCTCCAAAATGAAAGCACGATCAGTAAGCTAATCAGACCGACTAGATTGCCTAATTCTGGGTGATTGAATTGCTTCATGACCCAGACCGCGCCTTCACGGAAAATAATAATTAATGCAATAGTGCCTATCCAGGCTTTCCAATCGATGCGCTTGATCCAGTCCATTTTTGTCTTTCGTTAAAATTATACTAATCAAGTTTTAACCGATTTAGTCTTTAATTTCAAATTCTTCAAGTGGACGTTGAAATTGTTGCGCACGCGTTCCCAAGATTTCTTCGATGGGTAAATGCGCCTGTTTAATCAGTTGTTCTAACTTATGCGGGGCAATGATGACGTGCAAAATTAAGTTGCCTTGTTCATCATAACTTTCATTTTGGATCACATTGAGCGCATACAGTTGTGTTCTTAATTTGCCATAAGCCGGTTTTAGACGGACTTCAAAGCTTTGAATCTGTCCCATTAAGCATTCTTGAACCGCTTGGCGTAATAAAGGAAGACCTTTACCACTATGTGCTGAGACATAGACACGTTCCGGCTGATGTGGCTTGCCATAGATGATTTTAGGATCTTCGCCACTGACATCAATTTTGTTATAAACGCGCAGAATCGGAACATCGACACCAATTTCTTTCAGGACTTTTTCGACAGCCTCGATTTGTTCCATCATGTCCGGACTGCTGGAGTCAATGACATGTAACAATAAGGTCGCCTCCAACGTTTCTTCTAAGGTGGCTTTAAATGACTCGACCAATGAGTGCGATAAATTACGCACAAACCCTACAGTATCTGCGAGCACTAAGTTACCGATCCCATCCCAATGTAGACGGCGTAAGGTCGGGTCAAGTGTCGCAAAAAGTTGGTCTGCTGCATAGACATCACTTTTTGCTAAATTATTAAATAAGGTCGATTTACCCGCATTGGTATAACCCACCAATGACACAGTTGGAACAGCGGCTTTTTGACGTGCCACACGACCTTGCATACGTGTTTGACGGACTTTCTCAAGTTTCGCTTTGAGTTGCCCCATACGCAGCTTGAGTAGACGACGGTCGGTTTCCAGCAGGGTTTCGCCCGGGCCACGTAAGCCAATCCCGCCTTTTTGGCTATCGAGATCGCCACGACTACGAATCAGCCGTGAAGCCATATGCTGTAATTGGGCCAATTCAACTTGCAATTTACCTTCATAGGTACGTGCGCGTTGGGCAAAAATATCTAAAATTAATTCTGTACGATCGACCACACGACAACGCATGATGCGTTCAAGATTACGTGCTTGGGCAGGGGTGAGAGCATGGTCAAAGATGACCAATTCGGCTTCATATTCTGCGACTACTTCTGCAATTTCTTCAGCTTTCCCTGAGCCGATAAATAATTTGGCATCAGGCTTAATACGCTGAGCATGCACATGTTGCAGAATATTGGCACCTGCAGATTGAGCAAGTAAGTGGAATTCTTCGGCATCAAGGTCTGCAAGCATTTGTACTGCCACACTGACTAAAATTACGCGTTCACCGCTCGCTTGATGTTGATTTAAATTTTCCACTCAGCACACACTCCTGTTTAAAGATTCATTTTAGGCGAAAATGCAGTGCGAGGGTTAATCTAAGTGATGGATTAATGGCAAAGTTGCTGTACGACCTGCAGTTCAATTAGAGAAAGCTGCGAAAGCTCAGTGCCAGTAAAAAAAGCACACTCACATATATCAATGAAAAACCAGCAATGGCTTTTAACGCTTGCCATGAAGAAATAGGGGGATTGTCTGAATATGAATGATTCATAATTTTAACCTTTAAAACCGATATAAAAATAATATTTGATTTTTAAAAACGATTAAAATGGGAAAATATTATCTTCGACTTCGGTTTTTATGATCAATGCAAAAAAACTGTCTTCGGTATATGATGATGAAAATTTACGCCAAATTGTGGCACCGTGTCCTTTTAGTGAACCGTTTATGAATCAACCTCAAATCGTCAATACACCGCAAATTAATGTGTTTTCAAAATTTTATTTGTATTGTAAAAAAGTCGGTGCTGCAGCTGTTGCCGTGACGCAGGGTTTTTATTTGGTTTATCGTCATCAATTGTATAAAGACCCGAATAACCCGCAAAATACCCGCTATGTGCAGTATTTTTGTCGCAAGTTATGCAAAGTATTTAATCTTGAAGTCAAAGTGCATGGCGAAATTCCACGTCAACCAGCCCTTTGGGTAAGTAATCATATTTCATGGTTAGATGTGGCAGTTTTGGGTTCTGGCGCACGTGTTTTCTTTTTGGCGAAAGCTGAAATTGAAAAATGGCCAGTGCTGGGTAAATTGGCGAAAGGCGGTGGCACCTTATTTATTAAGCGTGGCTCTGGCGACTCGATTAAAATTAAAGAACAAATTACGGGCTTCTTAAAACAAGATACGCCGGTACTCTTTTTCCCAGAAGCCACCACTTCAGATGGCAGCAAAATTAAAAAAATTCATGGTCGTATTTTAGGTGCGGCAATTGAAGCCGAACGTCCAGTCCAAATTTGCTTAATTTGCTATGTGAATCAGGACGGTGAACTCGATAATATTGCGCCCTATGTCGGAGACATTAGCTTTGATCGACATGTCAAAAATGTCTTAGAAATGCCGAAAGTCACAGCGCATCTCATGACATTGCCCGCAATTGATTCGGCAGGTCATACTGTTGACAGTCTGACACAAGAAGTGCAGCAAAAAATGAATCAGGGATTAGCAGAGCTTCAAGCTAAAGTTCTTAAAGCGCCAGTTCCAGTTGAAGCTAAATAATTTAATGATACAGGCTGCAAGGGGATGCCTTTGCAGCATAATCCTTACATAAAGCCTTCGAGCGGCAACCAAGAGATAAATTTCACCCCTGCTTTTTGCCACCACTTGATTTTCGGTTCACGTGGATAAATACGCGTTTGACCATTTGACAGCTTAATTTTCCAATTGATCTGTTGGTCTGCATTGAGCACTAACTTATAGGCATATTTACTTAAATTTTCATCCATGGTGTAGTGGACGGCTTTGGCTAAGCGTGGGCTATTCAGTAATACCCCAATTTCAGTATTTAAATATGCTGAACGTGGATCAAAGTTAAATGAGCCGATAAAGACTTGTTTTTCATCAATTGCCATCAGTTTGGCATGCAGGCTTGAACGGCTTAAACCTTTTAGACTAACTTTAGATTTTTCCGCCAACTCTTTGGTATTGGTGTTGAGGTTTTCTGCATCAGGTCTAGAGAGAAACTCATAGAGTTGAACGTCGTGTTCCAAGAGGTCTTGACGATATTTGCTATAAAAAGCATGAACCAATGGTACGTCATTGGCCTGGAATGAGTTGGTCAAGACTCTGACTTTTACGCCATCTGCACGAAGGTTTTTTAGGCGTTCAGCCCCTTTTTTTTCTGGGACAAAGTAGGCTGAAACGATATCGACACTTTGTTCCGGTTTATCTAAACGGTTGAGGAGCTGAAAGTTGAGATGCTCTTCTTTTTTGGCTTTAGATTTGATTTTGCTCGGGGAGTCTTTGACGACTTCGGCTTTGACCCAGTCAAATTGGATTTTATTGTTGAGCCAGTCATCAAAGGCATGTGAACGATTGGCTAAGTCCAAATAATTAACCACAGTGGCTTCTTGGTTATAGTCATCGAGTTGTCGTTTGAGACTGTCAAAACGCAAACTATAGTGGCGTGGATTGACCAATTGGCGTACTGGAAAGGCATAGTCATCATTCCAATATTCGTCAAAAGAATGAATGATTTCATCGGACGCCGCACCGACCAACATGACGTCGACATCGGAAAATTGATAGTTATCACTGACGTTATAGTATTGGTTACTCATATTGCGACCACCAATCAGAGCAATTTGATTGTCTGCAATAAAGCTTTTGTTGTGCATACGACGGTTGATGCGTTTTAGATCCAGTACCATATCGACAGGGCGGAAATGTCGGAAGCGGTACGGGTTATACAGTTTGACATCAATATTGGCATGTTGGTCGAGTGCCATATAAATGCCTTCCATTTTTTTGGCATTGTTGTCATCGACCAATAAACGAATTTTCACCCCACGATCTGCAGCTTTGATCATGGCATGCAGGGCCAAAGCACCAATTTTGTCGTTATCCCAAATATAGTATTGTAGATCTAAACTTTTTTCGGCTTTATTGATCAGTTCGATTCGAGCCGCTAAGGCTTCTAATGGGTCATATAGAACATGATAACCAGTTAAGTTGGGATTTTGTTCACGTAGCGGCAGCACAATTTTCGCAAGGCTAGTATCGTCTGTCGGGGTATTAAAAGCATATTCCACAGGTTGAGTTTGCTGTTTAGGCAAGGTACTACATGCAGATAAAGTCAAAACAAGGCTACAACTCAGCAAAACCGCCTTAGTGTGGTTGTGTATGAAGGGCAAATTTTGCTGTTTCGGTGTAGCTGAGTTCATACTGTTAGACATACTAAAAAATTTGATTTGAGTATAAGTGTCAGCTGTGAAAAGATAAATATAGTGACCGAGTTTTCTCGTTAGGCAAATTGTAGAGCAAATGTATGTGGGAATTAGATTCCGTAGTGATGTATTTTTATATCGGGTTGGCTGTGCTGGGCGTTTGGGCAATTTCTCAAGCTTGGTTAAGTCAGTCGCGCACGGAAACGATTCATCCGTTTAAAGCCTTCGTACATTTGTTGGCATTCTATCTTTCGTATTTACTTATCCCTTTATTCTTCTTTAGCTTTTATGCAGGCTGGAGTGGCTATTATTCACTACATGAAGCGATTTTTGTCGGTGCTGTTACGGGGCTTTTGTGCTATGCCCGATTTATCGAGCCGCACATGATTCAGGTGAAAAAATGTCAATATCAATTGCATGAAACACGACAGTTATTAAAGCCTGTACGCATTGCCTTAATTGGTGATTTACATATTGGTTTATTTTCGGGTCATGAACGTCAGTTAAAAATGATCGTCGATAAAATCAATGCGCAAAATCCTGATTTGGTCGTGGTTGCAGGCGATTGGACTTACGAGCCAGAAAATAAGTTGGCTGAAGAGCTGGCCGTACTAAAAAAAATTATTGCTCCGATTTATTCGGTGAATGGTAATCATGATGAGCAATATCCCGGTCCGCCTATTCAAGCGCTGTTAAAACATGCATTAGAAAGTAACCATGTGGTGGATATCGAAGGGCAGGTGGTTGAGTTTAATGAGTTTCGTTTATTAGGTGTTGGGGACTTATGGGCTGGTAAAGCCGATATGCGCTATTTGCCAGAATTGCCACAAGATAAACCTTGGATCATTTTGTCGCATAATCCAGATACCGTCGATATGGTACCTAAACTTACGGGAAGACCATTGATGTTGTCGGGTCATACCCATGGCGGGCAGGTACAACTGCCATGGTTGACTGATTATGTAATGAAAAAAGTGTCGATTTTAGGCCATAAAAAAGGGCTATATCAGCATGACAATGCAGATGTCTTTGTCACTGTTGGTACGGGCATGGTTGGGGTACCTTTCCGTTTTCTTGTGCCACCGACCATTGATATTATCGAGTTGGTTTAATCAAAAATACCGTTTATTATCGCTAAACGGTTTGGTGACTGTTCCTCTTGATGAAGAGCTACAAACCTTGTTTTGTTAATAAAATTGAATCGTGCCATGAAACATTTGTAGTTTGAAGTTGAGTGAATGACCGTGTCTTGCAACATAAGATGTGTATTGCTACTCAGTGGGATCTAAGCTGCATGCATGAATTTAATTATTTAAAATGCTGTCAACTACAGAGTATTCATCAGTTCATTGACTCAATTTGAGACATAAAAAAGCCAGCAATATGTGCTGGCTTTTTTATTATGTGCAGATTAAACCTGATTATTCACATCATCATTTTTAGTTTCGCGAATCATTAAGAACGCGATCAATGAAAGGATTGATGCCGCAGTTAGGTAGTAACCTACTGCATATAAACCATAGCCAGTTGCAAGTTTAGTTGCGATCAATGGCGCGAAAGATGCACCAAAAATACCAGCCATGTTAAAGGTTAAAGCTGAACCTGTGTAACGTACAGACGTTGGGAAGATTTCAGACAATACCGTACCAATTGGACCATAGGTTAAACCCATGATCGCAAGACCGATACATAGGAATAAGAACACCATCGCAGTACTGCCAGACTCAAGCATGCTTGAGAAGACTAAGCCAAACAATGCAGATACAACACATACCGCAATCGAAGTCGTTTTACGACCAAATTTTTCAGCAAATACAGCAGAAAGTGGAATGAAGGCAGCGAAACAAAGTGTGGCAACCAGTTGAAGTTTTAAAAATTCTTCACGTGTGTAACCAAGCTGGGTTGTACCCCATTGTAAAGCGAATACTGTGGTTAAGTAGAACACAACGAATGTACAAATCGCGGCAATCGTACCGAGAATTAACATCCCCCAGTGCTTAGTGATCACTTCTTTGAACGGAATATTTACTTCTTTTTGCTTATCCAAAACTTTTTGGAACGCTGGTGTTTCATGTAATTTTAAACGAATCCACAGACCGACAATAACCAATAGCGCACTTGCAATGAATGGAATACGCCAACCCCATTGCATAAACTCAGCTTCAGACATGAAGTGACCTAAGGTCAAGAATGAGCCTGTTGCAAGAATAAAGCCGATTGGCGCGCCCAATTGAGGGAACATACCATACCAAGCACGTTTGCCTTCTGGCGCATTTTCAGTTGCAAGCAGCACGGCACCTGACCATTCACCACCTAAACCAAGACCTTGACCTAAGCGACAAAGTGCAAGCATGAGCGGAGCAGCGATACCAATTTGAGCATAGGTTGGAAGCAAGCCGATACATACTGTAGAAATCCCCATGGTGAGGAGAGCGGCAACTAATGTGGCTTTACGACCGATACGGTCACCTAAATGGCCAAAGAATGTTGCACCAATCGGGCGAGCAATAAAGGCAATCGCAAACGTTGCTAAAGATTGAATTGTTGCGGTTGTTGGATCTGTACTTGCAGGGAAGAACAGATGCGGGAAGATAATTACAGCCGCAGTTGCATAGATGTAGAAATCGAAGAATTCGATTGTGGTACCTACAAGACTTGCTGTAAGTACGCGGAATTTTGAATTTGTTGGTTGCTGTTCAGTGGCAGCAGCACTTGAAGACGCCATGGTGGACCTTACACTTACTAAAAATAATTGAACTTAGTTTTAAAAGCGTAATCTTTTTAAAAAAGGCGTAATTTCTTAAAAAAATACGAAATACCAACTTACGGACTGCGGAATTAGGGTCACTAAAGAATGCAGTGTCAGTGGGTTATATCACGTAGAGATAAATCGACAGGAAATGTGATCCTGCACCTATCAATACAAAAATATGCCAGATAGCGTGTGTATATCTTACCTTTTTTAAGGCATAAAACAATGCACCGATTGTATAAGATAGCCCGCCAATGATCAGGTAGGTTAAAGCTTGATCAGATAAAAAGCGTTGCATATCATCCATTACCAGTACTGCAAGCCATCCCATCACCAAATAGGCAATCAACGAAATCTTTTGAAAACGATGAATGAAAATTAATTTGAATAGTGTTCCAATTGCAGCAATGACCCACAGTGCAATGAGTAAATAATGCGCTTTTGCGGTAGGCAATGCGATTGCCAGAAACGGGGTGTAAGTACCTGCAATTAAATAATAGATTGCGGTATGGTCGAGTTTTTTGTACCAACCACGGCGCTCAGGAGATTCTGCGAAGTGATATAGACTCGAGGCTGAAAACAATAACAGCATACTGAATGCATACACCCAAAGTGCAAGCCATTGTCCAGTTGGAAGATATGATCCTTTTAAAATCAGTAGGATACCTGCGATGGCAGACAACGCTGCACCGAAAGCATGGGTATAGAAATTCAGTCTTTCTTCAGCTGGGTCATAAGCTAAAAGATGGGGAGCATTCATAACGTATCTTTTATAATAATTTAAATATACAAGTGTATAATAATTCAATTTTGCTTTTGGTGTAAGAAGATTTAAAATTGTTTTGCAAATTTATCTAGGTTTATATTATGTCATCTTTGGCTTCTCCCTCTACACAAGAGCAGCAATTTTTAGCAGCCTTTCAGCAAGCCATTGAAACACAGCGTTTTGATCGCATGATCTTGAGTCAGTATAAAGGTGAATTAGACCAATTAGAAAAAATGACCTTGCGAGTCATTTCGCTGCAAGGTGAGTCATTTCTTAGCTGTTTATATCGTTATAAAACCCAAGACATCACCAAAAATTATCCAATGGCAGCTGCATATCAACAAGTCGAAAGTTTATTGAGCTGTTGTAAGCAAGCCAACCTGATGACCTTGGATGAAGAAATTCAGCTTAAGAAAAATAAAAAGAAAGCCATGCTAAGCATTAGCAAAAAGCAGCCTGCTTTAGGGAAAAATCCTACGGAGCAGCAAGGGCATGATCGAGCAAAACATCGCTATGTCGATCAAGACAGTTATTTCTTACAGCCACTCGGTATTACGGATGCCAAATCACAAATTATTCCGAGCATGGCGCGTAAATGGAAACAAATTAATAAATTTGTAGAAATTTTTTCAGGCGCTTTAAGTCAGATTAAAGAGACTGATCAATCTCTACATGTTGTAGATTTTGGTTCACGCAAGGGATATCTAACTTTTGCATTATATGATTATTTAGCAAAACACCAGCAAGTGCCTAAAGTGACTGGGGTTGAGCTGAATCCAAAAATGGTGGAATTTTGCCAAAGCGTTGCTCAGCAGTCGAATTTCAGCCAACTGGATTTTTTCCAAGGCGATGTTCGTACCTATGCGCCTGAGCGCTTAGATGTCATGATTGCGCTGCACGCCTGTGATGTGGCAACGGACTTTGCGATTCATACCGGTATTCGATTAAATGCGCAAATGATCATGTGTGCGCCGTGTTGTCATAAAGAACTGCGTCCGCAATTGAAAGCGCCGCAAGTACTTGCACCGATGTTGCAATTTGGTATTCATGCAGGCCAGCAAGCAGAGATGCTTACTGACACGATTCGTGCACTTTTATTGAAAGCATATGGTTATGAAACCAAAGTCTTTGAATTTGTGGCACTTGAACATACCAGTAAAAATAAAATGATCTTGGCAACCAAACGTGCAGACTATGTCGAACCTGATCAAGCGGTATTGGCGCAGATCCAAGCTTTAAAAGACATGTATGGCATTCAAAAGCATTCGTTAGAATTATTGTTGAATGATCAATGGGACCAGCAAGATATTGGCTGTAAATGCTAAAGGATGAAGGGATGCAGCAGTTAAATATTCAATTTGGTCCGTGGGAGCAACTGGCATCTGCAGCTCGGCCGATACGTGAACAGGTCTTTATTTTAGAACAGCAGATATCGCCCGAAGATGAATGGGATGCAGAAGATGCGATTTCACTGCATTTTATTGTTCATGATGGGATGAAAGCTATTGCAACTGCACGTTTGTTGAAAAATAACAGTATAGGTCGTGTTGCTGTTTTAAAGGCCTATCGCGGTCAGGGTATTGGTAAAATCTTGATGCAAGCTATCATCGAACAAGCGAAATTAGAGCAACGTGAATATTTAAAACTATCATCACAAGTGCATGCTATACCGTTTTATGCAGCTTTAGGTTTTGTTGTTGAAGGTGATGAATATTTAGATTGTGGTATTCCGCATCAAGATATGTACATGGCTTTGGCTTAAATACGTAAAATTGGACATCTATAAATAAAAAAACGCTTAATATTTTAAGCGTTTTTTTTATATAGATGAGGTCAAAGCTTAGTGACCATGATCATTCGATGCAGTAGGTTCAGGGCTCATGTCATCCATATGTGCATGTTGTTCTTCAGTCATCTGCATATCTGCTGCAGTCGGCGCAGAAGCTTCACGAGCTGCTTGATCAGCTTGCGCCTTTTTCAACGCTTCTTCTGACATCACAGGGGCATTTTTAAATGCATGCTGTTGAGTATTGTCTTTTTTCTGTTGGCTCGGCATATAGTCTGGTTCATTGGTCACAGCAAGCCAGAAAATACCCATGAATAGCGTACCTAAAATACAGAAAATAATCAGTGCTTTCCAGCCCCATGGTGATTTTTCAGGAGAAGTATGATCAGTCATAACAAGCTACTCAATCGGATAAAAAGAAATCAAAAAACTTGTTACTTTATAACATAAAACAGATGAGAGTTAGCGTAAAATCTAGATTTGTTTGCAAACACGCGAATGCGAAGGAAAATTAAAAGGAGCCGAAGCTCCTTTTGCTGTTCAAAATGAATAATTAAATCTGCTCAGCTTTCGCCACTTTGTCTTTCAGTAATTTCGGTGCTTTGAAGCGTTCGCCATATTTTGCTTCTAGTGTATTGGCACGTAATAGCGCTTTTTCCAAACCATATTGGTTTAAAAATTGAAGTGCACCACCTGTCCAAGGGGCAAAACCAATCCCGAAGATTGATCCGACATTGCCATCAACAGTCGATTCCAAAACACCTTCTTCTAGGCAGCGTAAGGTATCGAGTGACTGTACAAACAGGAAGCGGTCAATCATTTCCTGTTCAGAAATAGCATTATCATTCTGCCATTTGCTCAAGCCATCCCAGAGGTGCTTTTTACCGCCTTCAGGATATTCATAAAAACCTGCGCCGGCAGCTTTACCTTTACGTCCGAACTCATGAATCATTGTCTGAATCACCTCATCCGCACCTGAACGTGGTAGGTCTTTGCCTTCGGTTTGTAGGGCTTTACGGGTCTCAGCAGCAACATGCTCAGACAACGTTAAAGACACTTCATCTTGAATCGCCAATGGGCCTACAGGCATGCCGGCTTTTAGTGCAGCCATTTCAATGCGGGCAGGGTGTACGCCTTCAGCCAATAGACGTAAACCTTCTTGCACAAAGGTGCCAAAGACACGGCTGGTAAAGAAGCCGCGGCTGTCATTCACCACAATTGGCGTTTTGCCAATTTGCTGCACAAAGTCAAAGGCTTTAGCCAAAGTGTCTGCTGATGTATTTTTGCCTTTAATGATTTCGACCAATTGCATTTTGTCGACAGGACTAAAGAAATGTAGACCGATAAATTTAGCTTGATCTTGAGATGCATTGGCTAAGCCTGAAATTGGCAAAGTTGAGGTATTGGATGCAAAAATACCGCCATCTGCCAAATAGGCTTCTGCTTCTTGTGTCACTTTGGCTTTGATTTCGACATTTTCAAATACCGCTTCAATGATCAAGTCGCAGCCTTGTAAGTCGGCAGCATCTGCAGTGGCATGAATCAGTCCTAAAACTTGATCACGTTTTTCTGCACTTAAACGGCCTTGAGTTACTTTTTTATCCAGCAGTTTTTGGCTATAGGCTTTGCCTTTTTCAGCAGCTTCTACAGAGATATCTTTAAGTACAACTGCAATGCCTTTTGATGCTGTGGCATAAGCGATGCCTGCACCCATCATGCCTGCGCCTAAAATACCAACTTTGGTGGCTTGCCATTTCGCGACGTCTTTTGGACGACTTGTACCAGACTTAATAGCGTTGAGACCATGCCAGAAGGTGCCGATCATATTTTTAGAAATTTGACCGGTTGCAAGGTAAGTAAAGTAACGTGATTCAATCGTGAGCGCCGTATCAACATCGACCTGAGCGCCTTCAACCGCAGCTGACATAATGGCTTCAGGCGCAGGGTAACAGCCCTTGGTTTTGTCACGCAGCATAGCAGGGGCAATGGCGAGCATTTGCGCCACCGCTGGAGTCGATGGTGTGCCGCCCGGAATTTTATAGCCTTTTACATCATAGGGCTGCTGTGATTTTGGATTGGCTTTGACCCACGCAATGGCTTTGTCCATCAATTCTTCAAGGCTATCTGCAGTGTCTTGAATCAGCCCCAATGATTTGGCTTTTTCGACACCAATTTGTTTGCCTTCCATCAAGAGCGGAAATGCATTTTGCAGACCCAATAAACGGACCATACGAACAATACCGCCACCACCCGGCAGTAAACCTAAGGTTACTTCAGGTAAGCCAAATTTCGCTTTAGCATCATTAAGGGCGATTCGATAATGACAGCCAAGAGCTAACTCCCAACCACCGCCAAGCGCCGTGCCATTTAAAGCTGCAACAACAGGAATGCCACGGGTTTCGATATAACGCAGTTTGGCTTTCATCTCTTCAATCATATTAAAGAATTCAGTTGCATGCTCAGGTGTAGCTTGAATCAGTTCGTCTAAGTCGCCGCCGGCAAAGAAGGTTTTTTTTGCGGAACGGAAAATAATCCCTGCAATATTTTCATCTGCTTGCAGTTTGTCTACCGTTTCAGCCAGTGCAGCACGGAAATCTGCATTCATGGTGTTGGCAGATTGGTTTGGAGAATCTAAAGTTAAAATGACGATATTGTCGGCATTTTTTTCAAATTGAATTGCGCTCATTTTTATTCTCCTTATACCAACTCAATAATCGTTGCGATGCCCATACCGCCACCCACGCAAAGTGTTGCTAAGCCGCGTTTTTTACCTTGGCGTTCCAGTTCATCCATCAGGGTGCCTAAAATCATGGCGCCTGTTGCACCCAGCGGATGTCCTAATGCAATTGCACCGCCATTCACATTGACTTTGGTAGGGTCAACCTTGAGTTCGGTAATAAAACGCATCACGACTGCTGCAAAAGCTTCGTTCACTTCAAATAGGTCAATATCATCAATGGTTAAGCCAGCTTTAGCTAAGGCTTTACGTGCAGCAGGTGCAGGGCCAGTCAGCATAATGGTTGGGTCTGCACCCACCAATGCAGTGGCAAGCACTTTGGCACGCGGTTTTAGGCCTTGTTCTTTGATCGCTTTTTCAGAGGCAAGCAATACTACGGCAGCACCATCAACGATGCCCGATGAGTTCCCTGCATGGTGTACATGGTTGACTGCGCCGACTTCAGGATATTTTTGCAAGGCAATGGCATCAAAGCCCATTTGCCCCATCATGGCAAAACTTGGGTTGAGCTTGCCTAAGCCTTCTGCTGTGGTCGTTGGTTTAATAAATTCATCTTTGGCTAAAACTGTCACGCCTGCTTTGTCTTTAACAGGAACGACAGATTTGTCAAAATAACCCTTGGCTTGGGCTGCTGCGGCTTTTTGCTGAGAGTTGGCTGCAAAGGCATCCACATCTGCTCGGCTGTAACCGTCAATGGTGGCAATTAAATCTGCCCCAATGCCTTGCGGAATAAAATCACAGGCCATATTGGTTTCAGGGTCGAGCGCCCAAGGGCCGCCATCTGAGCCCATTGGCACACGAGACATCGACTCTACACCGCCAGCCACCACAAGGTCTTCCCAACCAGAGCGGACCTTTTGCGCTGCCATATTCACAGCTTCTAAACCTGATGCACAAAAACGGTTGATTTGAACGCCTGCCACATCATTGTCCCAACCTGCTGCAATGGCTGCGGTTTTGGCAATGTCTGCGCCTTGGTCACCAATGGGGGTTACACAGCCCAGTACAATGTCGTCAACTGCAGCGGTGTCAAATTGATGTCGGTTTTGTAATTCGTTCAATAAACCGGTCAGTAGGCTAATCGGTTTAACGGCATGTAGTGAACCGTCTTTTTTTCCTTTGCCGCGCGGTGTGCGAATGGCATCAATGATGTAAGCCTCGCTCATAATCCTGTCCTTATGATCTATAAATTTTTATTGGTTTTTTGAGTGTACGGATTAATCAACCCAGTGCAATGATGAGAACGGGTGAGTCGTTTGATATTTTTGGTCAACGCTTGCTGCTGAATAAGATAAAAATCAACCTGCATATTGAAAGCGAGGATCGGTTAAGATCAGTTGCTATCGATTTAGTTCAAATTGAAGATCTGCTTATGCATAAAAATGTGAAGCGAGTGTTGAAAGGTCTGGCTTGGCTAGTACTAGTAGGCTGCTTAGGTTTTGTATGCATGATCGGTTTTTATGTTTATATGATCTATGGCATTCATCCCTCAGATGAGGGGATGGGCGGTTTAGCCTGTGAGTATGATCGAAATGATCATGTGACCAAGGCAGAAATGTATCGGATACAGGATGGCAAACGCGTGATCACGCCCGTCGATCCATTGCTTTGTCAAAAACAACGTGCAGATTTTCCGAAATAAAAAAACCTGATCGAGATCAGGTTTTAGAGAATGGTATTTTTGAATATTGCTTAATGATAACCATGTAATTGGCGATATAGGCCTGGTGTTACACCGGTCCACTTTTTAAAGGCACGGTGGAAAGTACTGGTTTCACTAAAACCGACTTGCTGTGCAACATCTTCAAGCGTTAAGTCTGGATTAAGCAATAAGTGAATTGCAGCATCACGACGTAAGGCATCTTTCACACCTTGGTAGCTCTTACCTTCAGCGGCTAAACGACGACGTAGTGTTTGCGGCGATAGATACAGCATTGAAGCAACATCGTTCAAGGTTGGCATTTCTTCGCCAATTTGACTCTTCAGCACATCACGGATACGAGATGTTAATGAATTGGTATTTTTAAATTTAACCAATAACTGTGCAGGAGCCGCTTTTAAGAATTCTTCAAGCGTTTCTTCGTTTTGACGAATGGGTAAATCTAAATAATCCGCTGCAAATGTAATTTCAGTTCGTGGTGTATCAAACTGCATGACAGGTGCAAAAAACAAGGCATCATATTCGTCAGCATGTTCAGGACGTTCATAACCGAAGTGAACACGCTCTAAAGGCAGACGACGTTCAATCAACCAAGAAGCGAGACCATGCCAAATCATCAGCATACTTTCTGTAATGAAATGGTCTGGGTCCATAGATTTTGGAATTTGAGGAACTAAACGTGCTTCGTGCTTATCACGTTCTAGTGTCACCGACCATTCATCACCAAACAGTTTGTAGAACTGCGAAGACAATTCGAGTGCATCACCGAGGGTTTTTGCATGAATAATCAATTGGCACATAATGGCAAAAGTACCCAAGCGGCGCGGTTGAATATCAAAACCGACATGTTCGTCTTGAGTCACCATCCACAACATTTTAATAAAACGTGTGTATTGTTCAGGTGAAATACGCGCTTTGGGTTGGCGTAGAAGTTCAGCCTCAATGCCAACATGAGACAATAAAGTTTCGACATCCATGCCGAGACGTCTCACACCAGTTAAGGCTGCATTGACGAAATGGATACTGATCGTATCACGACTCATGTTTAATCCTTCAGTCTCTTTAATGTTCACAAATGTTTGACCTAAATGACGCTAAAAAAAGAAATCATGGCAATTTACAACAGCGGTTTTGCCATTTTTACATGGTAAATTGCCGAAACTATCAAGGTAAATGGCTGAACATGACATTGTTTTAATCATTTTATATTTCTACCATGGATAAAAAATCTACACAATTAGAGAAAAATATCCATGGAAGCTGCTTTAAAAGGATTGAAAGTACTCGACTTTTCGACATTACTCCCAGGGCCATTTGCGACCTTGTATTTGGCTGACATGGGTGCGGAAGTTGTGCATATTGAGTCACCGACGCGTCCCGATCTGGTTCGTTTGATGCCACCTTATGCCAATGGGCAAGCCACAGCGCATAGTTATTTAAATCGCAATAAACAATCCATCGCATTAGATTTAAAAGATCCGAAAAGTATTGAATTGATCAAAGCCAAAATTTCAGATTTTGATATTGTGGTAGAACAATTTCGTCCAGGTGTTATGCAACGCTTGGGTTTGGATTATGCAGATTTGGCCGAAATTAATCCGCGACTTATTTACTGCTCGATTACGGGTTATGGTCAAACCGGACATTACAAAGACCGTGCAGGGCATGACATCAATTACTTGGCTTTATCAGGCATTTCAGGTCATAGCGGACGCCAAGATAGTGGCCCGCCACCGATGGGGATTCAAATTGCCGATGTAGCAGGTGGATCAATGCATGCAATTACTGGCATCTTAGCTGCGGTGATTGAGCGTTATCGTAGCGGCTTAGGGCAATATATTGATATTTCCATGACCGATTGCGCTGTTGCATTGAACAATATGGCTGCAGCTGGCGTATTGGCTGCCAATGCTGTAACAGCCGCAGAAACTGCACATCTGAATGGCGGCAGTTTCTATGATTATTATCGAACCCAAGATGGTCGTTATCTGTCTATAGGTGGTTTGGAGCCACAGTTTTTACATGGATTGGCGCAAATTCTAGATGTACCCGCTTTAGCGACGCAAGGCATGTCATTTGATCCACAGGATCAGACTGAAATTAAGCATGCAGTTGCCCGAAAAATACTAACCAAAACATGGGCTGAGTGGAAAAAGATTTTTGCCTCTCAAGATGTCTGTGTGGAACCAGTTTTAAGTTTGGACGAAGCTCTAAATTCACAATTGGCCCAAGAGCGGCATTGGTGTGTTGAAGTTCCGCTACAAGAAGGCGACACAATGACACAAACTCAACTGGCATGTCCGATTAAATTTTCTAGATCAGCATTGATTTATACCCATGTGGGTAAAACTTTAGGTGCGGATAATTGGTTATGAATGGTATAAAAAAAGGTGATAAGTTAAACAATAAAACCTTTAAAATCTCTTAATTAGATAAACATCTATGTGAATATTGAGAGTTGTTAACAAAAAAATAAATAAATTATACAAATGTGAGAGTATTATATGAACTATTAACACAATTGGTATATAGGTCTCCAAATGAAAATAGCTGTGAGTAAACTTGGATCTTTATATCTTAGCCTCGGAATAATGCTTGCGGGTTCAGCAACCCAAGCGGCAACTGCTGCAGATGCTTTCAGTTCTGAAAGCCCATGGATGTTCGGTGATTGGGACGGTCAACGAATAGCGCTTCAACAGAAAGGTTACGATTTTAGTTTTAGTTATGGTGGCGAATTAGCTACTTTGTTAGATGCAAAGCATGCTTCAAGTCATGGCACTGAATATGCGGACCAATTCACGATCGGGGCACATCTCGATTTAGAAAAAATAGCGGGTTGGAAAGATACCGAAGCGCAAATCAATATCACTGAACGTAATGGTCGTTCATTGTCTCAAACTTCAGATGCATTAAATGGTCATTTAAGTGCAACACAAGAAGTTTGGGGGCGTGGTCAAACTTGGCGTTTGACTGATTTTTGGATCAAGAAAAAACTCTTAGACCAAAAATTAGATATTAAAGTCGGTCGCTTCGGTGAAGGTGAAGATTTCAATAGCTTTGACTGTGACTTTCAAAACCTAGCACTTTGTGGTTCACAAGTGGGTAACTGGGTTGGTGACCAATGGTACAACTGGCCAGTTAGCCAATGGGCTGCTCGCGTGAAATATAACATTCAGCCTGAACTCTACGCACAAGTCGGGGTTTATGAATACAACCCTGAAAATCTAAAACGTGGTAAAGGTTGGAACTTGAGTACCGATGGTTCAAAAGGTGCGATTATTCCTGCTGAAGTAGTGTGGACTCCAAAAGTGGGGACACAAAAGCTTCCGGGTGAATACCGTGCAGGTTACTACTACAGTACCGCTGATGCCGATGTCATTGATAGCCCAATAAATGAAAAAGATCACCATCAAGGTGGTTGGATTGTGGCGAAACAACAACTGACAGCACACAAAGACGATGCTTCACGTGGCTTAAGTGGTTTTGTGAATGTCACCGTGCATGACTCAGACACCAATAATGTGAGTGATATGCAAAACATTGGCTTGGTCTACAAAGGTGCATTCGATGCACGTCCTCAGGATGAAATTGCGATTGGTTTGGGTCGTATCAGTATCAATGATGATGTGAATGATGCCAATATTGCCAATAACAGCGTTGATGCACGCGGTCTACAAAGTGAAGAGTATGACGCAGAAATTTACTACGGTATTCATGCAGCAAACTGGCTGACTATTCGTCCAAATATTCAATATATCCGTCACGTCGGTGCTTACAAAAATGGTGAGAATGCGTGGGTCGGCGGTATCAAATTTCAAACAGCATTTTAATTGATGTCAAATTAGAGTTCTTATAAAAGCAATTCGGTAATTCTGAGAAAAATTACGATATTTTCCCTTGAATTGTTTTTGTAACAACTTCTCTTTGCGACATAAAAACGGTGGTGTGTTGAATGTGTTTCACGCACCAAATACAACATTCGACAATAGAGGTGGTCAACATGAGCAACCCATCTACTGGAAATGGGATGCGAACATTTACCGTCGTTGTGATGGCAATTTTCGCCTTAGTTCTATTGATTGGTGGTATCTGGCTGGCAGTCCTTGGCGGTTCTTGGTACTACATTATCGCCGGCCTGTTAATGCTGGCTTCAGCAATATACTTAAGAAAAATTCAAAACAGTTCTTTATACATTTATGCAGCGTTGATGCTGGGTACAGTGATTTGGGGACTTTGGGAGGCAGGTTCTGACTTTTGGGCACTTGCACCGCGTTTTGATATTTTAGGCTTATTGGGCCTTTGGTTACTGATTCCTGCCGTGACACGCGGTATGGAAAATGGCAAAACTGCGAAAATTACATTATCAGGCACACTGGTGATCGCGATTATCGTGATGATCTATTCAATTTTTAATGATCCGCAAGAAATTCACGGTGAAATTAAAAATGCACAACCTCAAACAGCCAAAGCGATTGAGGGTATTGCTCCTGAAGATTGGCCTGCCTATGGTCGTACACAAGGTGGTGTACGTTATTCTCCACTCACCCAAATCAATAGCGACAACGTTAAAGATTTAGAAGTAGCATGGACTTTCCGTACAGGTGAGTTACCAACAGAAAATGACTCAGGTGAAACCACAAACCAAGTCACTCCGATTAAAGTCGGCAATGACATGTTTATGTGTACAACTCACCAACGTTTAATTGCACTTGATCCTGCGACAGGTAAACAAAAATGGGCATTCGATCCAAAACTTAAAGCGGACAATACCTATCAACATTTAACATGTCGTGGTGTGTCTTATTTTGACGCAGCAAATACCACTCAGTTTGCAAAAAGCTTAGAGAACAAACGCTCGACTTCAACTGAATGTCCGCGCAAAGTGATCTTGCCTGTAAATGATGGTCGTTTGGTTGCAGTCAATGCTGACACAGGTAAAGCATGTAGTGATTTTGGTCATAACGGCGAAGTCGATCTACAAAAAGATATGCCTTATCCGTATCCGGGCGGTTATATCCCAACTTCACCTCCAGTGGTTACTGGCACAACCATTGTGATTGGCGGTTCAACTACCGATAACTTCTCGACTAAAGAGCCATCTGGTGTCATCCGTGGTTATGATGTTAATACTGGTGAATTATTGTGGATCTTTGATACAGGGGCGCAAGATCCAAATGCCATGCCAGGTGAAGGTCAAAAATACTCTGTAGCCTCACCGAATGCATGGGCACCTTTAGCATATGACGAAAAACTTGACATCGTTTATGTGCCAACAGGTGTAGGCACACCAGACATTTTTGGTGGTCACCGTACGCCATTAGATGAACGCTATGCAAACTCAATGTTGGCATTAAATGCATCAACAGGTAAATTAATTTGGAATTTCCAAACCACACATCATGATTTGTGGGATATGGATGTACCATCACAACCTTCATTGGCAGATATCAAAGATAAATCAGGTAATACTGTTCCTGCGATCTATGTCTTAACCAAAACAGGTAATGCATTCGTCCTTGACCGTCGTACCGGTAAAGCGATTGTGCCAATCACTGAAAAAGCGGTTCCACAAACTGTAAAACGTGGTCCACAAACTAAAGGTGAGCATTATTCTGCAACTCAACCATTCTCTGATTTTGATTTAGCACCAAAAGATAAATTGACTGATAAACAAATGTGGGGTGCCACTATGTTTGACCAGTTGATGTGTCGTGTGTATTTCAAATCATTAAACTACGACGGTATTTATACACCACCTTCTGAAAATGGCACATTGGTATTCCCAGGTAACCTTGGGGTATTTGAATGGGGTGGTATGTCGGTGAACCAAGACCGTCAAGTTGCTGTGATGAACCCAATTGGCTTGCCATTTGTGACTAAGTTGATTCCTACAGATCCAAACCGTGAGCAAACTGCGAAAGGTGCGGGTACTGAACAAGGCGTGCAACCGATGTATGGCGTACCTTATGGGGTGGAAATCAAAGCATTCTTGTCACCACTTGGCTTACCTTGTAAACAACCTTCATGGGGCTTTACTGCGGGTGTAGATTTAAATACACATGAAGTGGTCTGGAAAAAACGTATTGGTACAATTCGTGACAGTTTACCGAAATTGTTCCAATTACCTGCTGTGAAAATTGGTGTACCGGGTCTTGGTGGATCAATCTCGACTGCTGGTAATGTCATGTTTGTAGGCGCAACACAAGATAACTATATCCGTGCAATCAATGTAACGAATGGTGATACTTTGTGGGAAGGTCGTCTACCCGCAGGTGGTCAAGCGACTCCAATGACTTATGAAGCAAATGGTAAACAATATGTTGTGATCATGGCTGGTGGTCATGGTTCATTTGGTACAAAACTTGGTGATTACCTTGTTGCGTATGCGTTACCAGATAAAAAATAAGTGATTTTACGTCGCTAAATAAAAAGCCCGATTTATCGGGCTTTTTATTGGCTTAAATTCTTTATGTAAATTTATGCTAAGTAATGGAGAAATAATTCAATATATTAATAAATAAAAAGTAAAGGACCGAAATCCGCTATATCAGTGAAATTGCGACAGTCTTATCAATAAAATCGCTATTAAATATGTAAAAAACGCATTTTCTTGATAGATAAAATCTCGTTATGCTGTGCATTGTTATAATAGAAATTACTAGCTGTACGCCATGTATTTATATACTGATTTTGACCAGCAACTGGTTAATGAACGTGTTGCACAGTTCCGTGATCAAACGGAACGTTATTTAGCAGGTAAATTGACGGAAGATGAATACCGTCCACTGCGTCTTCAAAACGGCCTTTATGTACAACGTTATGCACCGATGCTACGTATTGCAGTACCTTATGGCCTGATGAATTCTAAACAATTACGTAAAATTGCGTCATTGGCTCAGGACTATGACCGTGGTTATGCGCACGTATCTACTCGTCAAAACATTCAGTTTAACTGGCCTGCACTAGAAAATGTGCCTGATATGTTACAAGAGCTCGCATCTGTTCAAATGCATGCGATTCAAACTTCGGGTAACTGTATTCGTAACACAACCACTGACCAATATGCAGGTGTGGTTGCGGGTGAAATTGCTGACCCACGCCCAACGTGTGAATTGATTCGTCAATGGTCAACTTTCCACCCAGAATTCGCTTTCTTGCCACGTAAGTTCAAGATTGCAGTTTCAGCACTGGAAGAAACTGATCGTGCGGCAACGTCTTTCCATGATATCGGTGTGTATATCGTGAAAAATGAAGCAGGCGAGATTGGCTATAAAATCAAAGTTGGTGGTGGTTTAGGCCGTACCCCAGTGATTGGTAGCTTTATTCGTGACTTCTTGCCACGTGAAGATTTGATTGCTTATTTAGAAGCGGTACTTCGTGTATACAACTTACACGGTCGTCGTGATAACAAATATAAAGCGCGTATCAAAATTTTGGTGAAAGCATTAACACCAGAAGTATTTGCAGAGAAAGTGGAAGCTGAATTTGCACATACCATCAAAACGTTAAAAATCGATGCTGATACCTTGGCGAAAATGGATGAGAACTTCACACCATTTGATTACCAAGATTATGCGGATGAAGATTTCGCAGAGCAATTTGCCGCAGAGCCGAAATTTAAACAATGGTTCAACATCAACACCAATGCACATAAAGTCAAAGGTTACCGCATCGTTACGATTTCTTTGAAACGTGCGGGTATTGCACCGGGCGATATGACTGTTGAAGAAATGAACCTGATTGCTGACTTGGCTGACAAATATACCTTTGGTGAGTTCCGTACCACACATGAGCAAAACATTGCGCTTGTTGATGTACCGCAAAAAGATTTGTTTGATCTATGGAAAATCCTTGATCAACATAATCTTGCACGTGCGCATATTGGGTTCTTAACCGACATCATTTGCTGCCCAGGTGGTGATTTCTGTTCATTGGCAAATGCGAAATCGATTCCAATTTCTGAAGCCATTACACGTCGTTTTGATGACTTAGATACCATTTACAATTTAGGTAAATTGGATCTGAACATCTCTGGTTGTATGAATGCGTGTGGTCACCACCATGTCGGTAATATTGGTATTTTAGGTGTAGATAAAAAGGGTGCTGAGTTCTATCAAATCACTTTGGGTGGTAATGCCGACCATGATGCATCAATTGGTGACATCTTAGGCCCATCATTTGCAGCCGAAGTTGTACCAGACATCATTGAAGAAATCTTAAATACTTATCTAGACCTTCGTGCAGAAGGCGAAGAGTTTATTGATACTTACCGCCGTGTTGGCATCCAACCATTTAAGGAGCGTGCATATGCTTAATACAGCACTACAAGTCCTCTCTAAAGATGGCTCGATTGCAGACAATACTTACCAAGTCATTGGTGAAGATGGTGTGTTGCCCCAAGGTGACGTGGTTTTAACAGTTGAGCAGTTAGATCAACTTGCGAATGTAAGTGGTAAAAAAGCACTTTTCGTAACGGTGGATGCTTCACCTGAAACCAATGAATTCCCGCTTGATCAATTAGATGCAATCTTTATCGAGTTTGCTGGTTTTAACGATGGTCGTGGCTATTCATTTGCTGCGTTGTTACGTCGCCAAGGTTTTCAAGGCGAGCTACGTGCAACAGGTGATGTATTCAAAGATGTGTTGAACTACATGAAGCGTTCAGGTTTCGATACTTTTGTAGTGAAAGAAGGTAAAGATATTGCTGAAGCTGCTTCAGGCTTAGGTGATTTTACCAATCCATATCAAGCTTCAACTGCAGTGCCGCAAGCGCATTATCAAACTGGTGCTTAAGTGCCATGATTGATTAAAAAAGCCTCCGTTCGGAGGCTTTTTTTATTGATCGAAATACTTTTAATGAGTGATTATTCGTTTTCAAGCTGGCAATTGACCATCCATTTAATACCGAACTGATCGGTAAATGCGCCATAGAGTGCACCCCAAAAGGTCTTTTCGATAGGCGTTTCTATAGAGCCACCTTTGGACAATGCATCAAACAGTCGTTTGGCTTCAGCTTGTTCACTACTGTCTAAATTAATCGAAATATAATGATTGCTGCCTACGGTAAAGGGTTGGTTGGTTTGAGCACAAAATTGTTCGCTGACATCTGAGGCCATCAGCACGGTAAATTCATTGATCGGTAGGGAAATATGCATAATCTTTTGCTGATCTGCATCGGATAGTGAAATGCCTTCCTCGGCAGGCATATCGCCATAATGCATCACATTGATGAATTCTCCACCAAATACGGAACGATAAAAATTAAAGGCTGCTTCGGTATTGCCTAGAAAATTCAAGTAGTGATTGAGCTGCATGGTGGTCATCCATTTTTATTATGTCGACATTTATTTTAAGAGCCTTGGCTGAGCTGTATGTGAACAATTTATGTATAAAATGTAAGCATAAAAAATCCCTCTTACAGAGGGGTTTTCAGTCTCCCTCCTTTATTAAAGGAGGGGTTAGGGGAGGATTAAAGAATATTCCCTCTAAATAGCCCTTTGTGAAGGGAGTCTACAGAGCATTAAAGCAATTCAATCGCCACAGCAGTTGCTTCACCACCACCAATACACAGCGCTGCAATACCACGCTTACCACCTGTACGTTTTAATGCATGGATCAGCGTTAAGATAATGCGTGAACCTGTAGAACCAACAGGATGTCCAAGCGCACAAGCACCCCCGTTGATATTTACTTTTTCAGCATCTAATTTAAATTCATCAATAGGGCACATCGTGACCATGGCAAAAGCTTCATTAATTTCCCATAAATCGACATCAGCAACATTCCAACCCGATTTATCTAGAACTTTCTGAATTGCGCCTACAGGTGCAATAGTAAATTCTGAAGGATGCTGTGAATTTGATGCATAAGCCACAATTTTCGCTAGTGGATTTAAGCCCTTTGCTGAAGCTAGATCTGCTGATGTTAAAACTAAAGCAGATGCACCATCAGAAATAGAACTAGCATTGGCAGCGGTAATGGTTCCATCTTTAGCAAAAGCAGGGCGCAGTGTTGGAATTTTTTCGATATTAGCGTTAAAAGGCTGTTCATCTTTATCGATAATCACATCGCCTTTACGACTCGAAACAGTGACAGGCACGATTTCGTCAGCAAAATAACCCTCAGTAATTGCAGTTTGAGCACGTTTAAGCGAGCGAATGGCGAAGTCATCCATTTGTTCACGTGTATAGCCTTTTGTGTTTGCCATATCCTGCGCAAAAGACCCCATGAGTCGGCCCGTTTCTGCATCTTCTAGGCCATCTAAGAACATATGATCTTTAACGTCACCGTGGCCCATACGGTAGCCAGCTCGTGCTTTGGTCAAAACATAAGGGGCATTGGTCATTGATTCCATACCACCTGCAACTACGACTTGAGCTGATCCTGCCTTGATCATATCCGCCGCTTGCATAACAGCTTTCATACCTGAACCACACAGCTTATTGATGGTTACGGCACCAGTTGAATCTGGAAGACCAGCCTGACGCATCGCTTGACGGGCAGGACCTTGTTTCAGGCCAGCCGGAAGCACACAACCCATAATGACTTCTTCAACATCTATCGGTTGTAAACCCGCGCGTTCGATGGCTGCTTTAATCGTAACTGCGCCTAATTCTGGTGCAGTGACAGCGGCTAAACTCCCTTGAAAACCACCCATTGCAGTACGGGCTCCATTCACGATGACGATATCAGTCATTACATATCTCCATTTTCTTATACATTAATTTTTGAATACGTCAGCAGTATAAGTAAAATTGAACAGGAATAAAGCAAATTTAAAAGGCTGCTTTGGACTCACCGGTTCTCAAATTAGCAACTGGTTGGGTTTTCAAATCGGATATGTCCCATTCGACTTAAGACTGCTCGGATCGGTTGAAGCGTTGATTTCGAACAGTAGTAGAAACTACCATTTGAACCATTGGGTAAACCGGAGCTAGCCTGAAAGGTGAGACTTGGAATGTGTAGAGTCCCACGCCAAGACAGATCGCCATATTTTAAATTGAGTTTATCTTGCAGCAATATTTTTTCATTTGCGTCGACTTGACGGTTTTTATTACTGTCAATAAATATGATCAGACCACTGTTCCAGTTGTTAGGTTGGCAAAGTTTAAAGTTAAGACTAGGACAAATCACAATATTGGAATGATAAATAGTGGCCTGAGCCCGTGCGAATGCATTGTGATTCTGAATAGTCAATTTGATGTTATTCGCTTCTCGCTGCGCCATTAAATTGTTGAAATGTGGTAAAGCTATCGTCACGATAATGACCATAATCGCAATTGAGACCAAAAGTTCAAATAACGTAAAGCCGGTTTCTTTATTGTAAAGCATTGATTTAATCCAAAATTTAATATTATTTTTATATGTCTAATGTTATATGTGTTTTTAATGGCGATATTAATTTTGAGTATAGAATTTTATTACTCAATTTTAGATAAAGCTGTTAAAATGAAAATAGCAAGTGACAATAGGCGATTCACTGCTCAAAATTGAGTAAAAATTTACCGAATTACAACGGAAATTGTAAGTAATTTTGTCAATAATTTACTTGATTAGATTAATCAAGCACTTGGAAAAAGAAAAAAGTGTTTGTATGATTCAGCGTGAATAGCTTAAAAAAAAAACTGGGGTATAAGAAAGCCTATCTCAGGATAGCCAATTTTTCGGCTTGAGCTTGAACAACAATTGTTATCTCTGGAGGATAAATCCATGAAAATGAGTCGTATTGCATTAGCAATGCTCGTAGCTGCTCCTTTAGCAGCTGCAAACGCAGGCGTAACTGTTACTCCATTAATGCTTGGTTACACTTTCCAAGATTCTGAACACAACAACAGCCGTGGCAACCTTACTGAAGGTCCAGAGCTACAAGACGACTTGTTTGTTGGTGCAGCACTTGGTGTTGAATTAACTCCATGGTTAGGTTTCGAAGCTGAATACAACCAAGTTAAAGGCGATGTAGACGTTGATCACGGCGAATACAAACAAACCCAAATTAACGGTAACTTCTATGCTACCTCTGATTTGATCACTAAAAACTATGATAGCAAAGTTAAGCCATATGTGTTGTTAGGTGCAGGTCACTACAAATACAAATTTGACGAAGCTCGTGCTCGTGGTGTTGCTGGTGTAGATCGTGGTACTACTGAAGAAGGTACTTTGGGTAATGCTGGTCTAGGTGCTTTCTGGCGCTTAAACGATGCTTTATCTCTACGTACTGAAGCTCGTGCTACTTACAACATCGATGAAGATTTCTGGAACTACACAGCTTTAGCTGGTCTTAACGTAGTTCTTGGCGGTCACTTGAAACCTGCTGCTCCTGTAGTTGAAGTTGCTCCTGTAACTCCAGTTGCTCCAGTTGCTCCAGCTCCTCAAGAGTTGACTGAAGATCTTAACATGGAACTTCGTGTGTTCTTTGATACAAACAAATCTAACATCAAAGATCAATACAAACCTGAAATTGCTAAAGTAGCTGAAAAATTAGGCGAATACCCTAATGCTACAGCTAACATCGAAGGTCACACAGATAACACTGGTCCACGTGCTCTAAACGAACGTTTATCACTAGCTCGTGCTAACTCTGTTAAATCTTCACTTGTTAACGAATACAACGTTGACCCAGCTCGTTTATCTACTCAAGGTTTCGCGTGGGATCAACCGATCG
Organism: Acinetobacter sp. YH1901134; assembly: GCF_013416965.1. NCBI lineage: Bacteria > Pseudomonadati > Pseudomonadota > Gammaproteobacteria > Moraxellales > Moraxellaceae > Acinetobacter > Acinetobacter sp. YH1901134. The sequence continues at coordinate 39,917 of NZ_VPEW01000022.1, forward strand.
CTGACAACAACACTAAAGAAGGCCGTGCTATGAACCGTCGCGTATTCGCTACGATTTCTGGTAGCCGTACTGTAGTGGCTCAACCTGGTCAAGCTCAATAATTTGAGTTTAACTTCGGTTAGAAAAAAGCGGCTCTTTTGAGTCGCTTTTTTTTTTAAATTTAAAAAAGGGACTTAAATTTGGCTAACAGGCACTAACTAAAATGCGTTATTAACTTTTGAATAATTTTTGGATGTAAAAGGATTTATCTATTCATGTGGCAATTAAGCATGTAAAAATTCAAACTATTTGTATATTAATTAATCATTTATTTGCCTAAGAGCTTTAAATTGAACATACACAGATTGTATTTATTTTTTTATAAAAGCAATAAAAAACAATTATTTACATTTGTATTATCTACAATTTATAAAAAATGAATATTTATATTTTTCATTAAAAAGATATAATTATCGGGATTCATGATGCAGTTAAGAATTATTCTAAATATAATAATGATTCTTATTCAAATAAATTAAGCGTTCAACAATGATCAATTTTCCAAAAACTCATTTAGTCCGTGCGATTTCAATCGCGATCTTAGGGGTGGGCACATCTGCAGTAGTAAATGCAGCAGAGCGAACCGTGCTTGAAACAATTGAAATTGAGGTACCTGCAGAAAAGCAACTTGCAAATGGTAAGTTGAAAGCGCAGACAGAACTTGGTGCTTTGGGAAATAAAAAAATTGTTGATACGCCATTTAGCGTTGCTGCATATAGTGAAAAGTTAATTGAAGAACAGCAGGCTACGACTGTTGGTGAAGTATTAAAAAATGATGCGAGTATCCGTATTACAACCAACCAAGGTCATTTAAACGAAAACTTTAATATTCGTGGCTTTGACATCAATCACGATGACATTGCACTCAATGGTATGTACGGTATGGCGCCTTATGGACGCGTACCGACTGAATTTCTAGATTCGGTAACGGTTTTAAAAGGCCCGAATGCCTTGGTTGCAGGTATGTCGCCTGCTGGCGGGGTCGGTGGTGTGGTCATCGCTAAAACTAAGCGTGCAGATAAAGAAAAAACTCAAGTTTCAGCTTCAATGGAAGAAGGTGGTTTTTACCAATCAGGTTTTGACGTTTCGCGACGTTTTGGTGCTGAAAAAGAATTTGGTCTACGTGTGAATGGTGCTTATGGTCAAGGTGAGCACATTATTGAAGGCATGGAAGATAAACATGCATCAGGTGCAATTGCTGCAGACTATACAACGGATAAGTTAAAACTTAATTTTGATGCCTATGCGGTACGTGATGATCGTAATGGTGGTTCACCTGCGATGGTAGGCTTCATTTCATGTGAAGGAATTACTAATCCCAAAAAATGCACTAAGCCTTTACGATTAATGGACGCTCCTGAGGGGGATACTAATTATTTCTCTAATTTAGAAGGTCACACCAATACACAATTTGCGGGGTTATCAGGAGAATATAAATTTAATGATACGTTGCAATTTAATGCTGGTGTTGGTCAAGTCGAGAAAAAATATCGTGGTCATATCTTTGGTACACGCTTTATTGTAAATGATAGTAATACTGGCGATGCAACTTCTCAATATTACCGTGTAGGTATGAATGAGAAGAACACAACTGCGAATTTTGGAGTAGTTAGTAATTTCAGTACCGCTGCAATAAAACATACTTTGGGTTTACGCGCAGACTATTTGGAACGCAAAACGAGCCAGCATAGCGGGCAAGGTGCAACACCAGTAGAGTATCCGACTAATATTTATGATCCTAGCTCTAATGAAATGATGCCTGAAGGTAAGCCACTTATGGCTTCATTATTGGATAATAAATATATTAGTTATACTCTTACTGATCAGCTTTCCCTGTTAGATGATAAATTGCAGCTGATTGTCGGTGCACGCTATCAGGATATCGATACCAAGAATTTACAAAGAAAGACTGGCTATCAAGATGATAAAATTTCGCCTAGCTTAGGTGTTGTGGTTAAACCTTTTGGAGAGAATCTTTCTATTTATGCAAACTATGTAGAGGGACTCTCTGAAGGGGTAACGGTGAATAACGTTGCAGATGCTAACAATAATGTTACTTTCGCGCCATTTCAAACTAAGCAATATGAATTGGGTGCAAAATATCAAGCAGGTTCTTGGTTGAATACATTTGCCCTTTATCAAATTGAAAAACCATCGACCATGGTATCTTCATATTCTGATGGTCAACCCAATAGTAAAATCAATCAAATTACTACAGATGATGCTGAAACACGTTCGCGTGGTGTGGAGTGGGCATTTTCAGGAGAGATTTATACAGGTCTAAATCTGATGGGGAGTTTGGCTTATATCGATGCTGAATATACCAAAGCAGCGGTGAAAAATGGTGTAACTAATCAAGGCAATACGGTATATGGTATTCCTGACTTTACCGCAACGCTTGGCTTAGATTATGCGGTACCTTATGTAGATGGTTTAAATGTGAATGCGCGTGCAAATTATGTGAGTGAACAATATTTAAATGAAACTAATAGTCTTAAACTACCAGACTATACAATCTTAGATTTAGGTGCGCGTTATAAAACCAATTTGGGTGGTGTAAATACTACATTCTTAGCCAATGTTGATAACGTGACTGATGAGAAATATTGGGAAGGTACATTCAACTCAGGTTATGCCTTAGTGGGTGGTCCACGTACCTATAAAGTCGGCGTGACTTTTGATTTCTAAGTTAGATTAGTTTTTTTAATATAAAAAGCCACCTATTCAAGGTGGCTTTTTTGCAAATGAATGATTTACGGAATATATTGCTTAACCACACCGTCATCGAGTAATTGTTGGAAATGTTCAACCACACTTTGTTGAATATCTCGGTACTCAATGCCCAATTCTTTTTTACTTTTTTCAGCATTAAAGTAAATCGGGTAACCCATATTCAGTTCAACAAACTTTCGTGGGAAACCTGCAAGAGGGCCAAATGCTTTAAAGGCAAACTTCGGTAAGGTATTGCGTGGAAAAGGAAATTTATTACCAAAATGCGAGCGTAATATTTCCCCCATTTCTAATAAACTTAAAGTACCACCGCTAATGATATAACGACCTGATGCTTTAGGGTTTAATGCTGCTTGTACGTGCGCTTCGGCGACATCACGGACATCGACAATTCCATTCCACATTGGTGGAACACCGGCCAAAGTCATACCATTGGCAAACTGTTGTAGAACTTCAACGCTTCCTGACTGTGTTGACGCTGTTAAAGATGGCCCCATGACCAGTGCTGGATTAATACAGACCAGATCCCAACGGTTTTGTGCTTTTTGCATTTCCCACGCTTTGCGCTCAGCCATCACTTTTGAATATGGATAAGGCTGATGCGTCTCAGAGCTAGAAGTGTTCCAATGCGATTCATCAAACTGATTATGTTTGGTTTGCAAAATATCAATTGCATCACCATAAGTTGATGCAATACTTGACGTTACCACCACTCGCTTAACGGATTCAGTTTTATTTACACTATTGAGTACATTTTCAGTGCCTATAACCGCAGGCTCAATAATGTCTTTAATTGCGTCTTTATAGTTGGTCACAACAAAAGGGGATGCCATATGGACCACAATGTCACAACCTTGCATGGCTGAATCAAATGCACCCTCATCCAATAAATTGGCTTGAAACAGTTTTAAAGCGCCAGTTGTTTTAGCTGCAATTTTTTCGAGATGTGCAAATCCTGATGTTTTATTCAGATCTCGAACTGTGGCATGCACTGTATGACCTAATTCAAGTAAGTTTTTAATGACCCAACTGGCAATATAGCCTGTCGCGCCTGTGACGAGTATCTGTCTTGTTGTCTTGCTATTCATATTCTTCAACTTTAATTGACGCATTTTTTTATCATATTGAGAATATTTAGTTTTGTCTTTGATTAATTTGAAAAAATAGGTTTTTATTGTTGAGTTTATTTTGCTCTAAATTCAGCAGAAAACTCATGTGAACGCTACAAAAGTGATTTTTTATTGATTTCAAAAACGCGAATATGGGATGAATGTTGGATAGATGTATATTCTTATGAGTATGGATGCAAAATCTCACAGAAAAATGGACAAAGAGTCATATCTAACTTGTGAGCTTTAATTTAAAGCCTAGATAAGAGTTATAGGCTTCTTCATTTCGTATAACAGCCATTATGTTAAATAGTTTATTTCTATTAGCTTCTGTAAAGCTCAATAGTAAATTAAGCTAGTTTCTTAATGTGACAGAACCTTATTATTTGCAGGAATGTATTTGAGATTTTGGTAAGTAGATCAGAAATTATGGAACAAAGAACAAAACGTAAGAGAATTAAAGAAGGTGATGTGATTGCAATTAATTTGGGGAATCTAAGCTATGCCTATGGCATAGTTTTAAAATCTCCATTGGCAGGGTTCTACAATTTACAGACGAAAAATTTAGAATTGAATGTTAATTTCATAACATCACATTCGATTTTGTTTAAAGTACCTGTCATGAATTACGCATTTAAATCCGAGAAATGGCATATTATTGGGAATGTAGAATTAAATGACGATTTAAAACAGAAGGTTTACTTCTTTAAGCAAGATATGTTTGATCATTCAATTTCTATTTATTATGAAGATGGAACTGAAGGTATCGATATTCCAGCAACATATGAAGAAGTAAAAGATTTGGAACGTGCTGCTGTATGGGATCCTGAACATGTAGAAGATCGTTTAAGAGATCATTTTAATGGTGTTCCGAATGAGTGGGTTAAACAATTACGCCCTAAACCCTCTGCATCTTAAAATTAACATAATACACGCTATACGAAATCCTATTTTTATTTGATATAAATCGTTGCTTTATGCTGGTGCGAAAAACCCAGACATCACCGAGTGGAATTTTTTTTGATTCTTCATGTTCCGCGACTATTATTTAATCAATGTTCCAAGGTTTTGTTTAATGATATAGCAAACAAAAATGTCTAGCTAAAATAAGCATAAATATCCTAGTCGTTATTAATTTTGCAGATAGATAAATAAAAGGATTGGGGCGTCATTACGGTCAAATTCACGTACAATATTGACTAATTTGCAGGTATAGATCCTGCCTTATCAGATGATTCTGTTCTCCCGTTAAATATTGGCATACACATGGCGCAAGTAAAGAAATCTTTTCCGCAGCAAAAATCGGAATTACATGCACGAAATCTGCATCGCAGTCGTTACGATTTTCCTCAACTCATTAAGAGTTGTCCGGAACTTGCACCTTTTGTCAGCCCAAATAAATATAATGATTTATCGGTAGATTTTTCTGATCCACACGCTGTGAAAATGCTCAATAAAGCATTGCTTAAGCATTTTTATGGCATTCAATATTGGGATATTCCCAAAGATTTTCTTTGCCCGCCTATTCCGGGCAGGGCTGATTATATTCACTATTTGGCGGACTTGTTAAGTGCCAACAACAAAGGGCAGATTCCAACAGGACACACCGTTCAAGTCTTAGATATTGGGGTTGGTGCGAACTGTATTTATCCGATTATTGGTCATCGCAGCTATGGCTGGAAATTTGTAGGCTCAGACATACATGCTGCATCGGTTAAAAGTGCTCAATTTATTGTGGAGGCAAATCCGAATCTGCGTAAAGGCATTGAGATTCGATTGCAAAAAAAAGCGAGCAATATTTTTAATGGTGTGATTAAACCTTCAGATCGTTTTGATTTGACCATGTGTAATCCACCATTTCATGCCTCGCAAGATGAAGCCAACGCGACAGCAACGCAAAAATTAAGAAAACTGGGCAAGCCAGTTGATCGGAGCAAGGTGGTATTAAACTTTGGCGGTCAAAAGAACGAACTCTGGTGTGATGGCGGCGAAGAGCGATTTGTCTGCCAAATGGTACAAGAGAGCATCCAGTTTGCTGAACAATGTCTTTGGTTTAGTACGCTGGTTTCCAAGAAAACAACATTGCCAGTGCTTTTAAAGGCCTTAGCGAAGAGCGGTGCAGTGGATGTGAAAACCATTAAAATGACGCAGGGACAAAAAGAAAGCCGTTTTGTCGCTTGGACTTTTCTAGATTTAAGGCAACAGCAAGCGTGGAAGAATGCACGTTGGACTTCAGCTTAAGTCTGTCTTCGTTGGAGATTTTCGCCTTGTCTTTGACAGCAATGCATAGGGCATCAATATAAAGTTTCCCATAGCGATAAGCTCAGTGTGTTGAATCAATCTGGAGATATTTTTGCTAAACAAGACGCATTGTTAATTGTTACAAAAAACAGCATCCAGCGATTTTTGATTATTTCGTGTTCTAAATGCATTGAATATTCTGCAAGGGCTTCTTTTATATGTGAAAAATGCGCGGAATTGAACTGCAAATGCGTATGTTTATCATTTAAATTTTATATAAATCATCTCTGTACACGACAAATTTCATAGGATCCTTGTCCTATCAGGCTTTTTCTTTCTTAAAATTGCTAGCACTTTCTTAAATTCTTCTTTTTTTCCAAAACCAATCAAACGTAGAATAGCCATTTGAAC
>NZ_VPEW01000023.1:0-33738 GCF_013416965.1 Acinetobacter sp. YH1901134
TTGTTCCATTTTAGAGATTTGTTTAAGATAAGATATAACTCATTGAGATGTGTCATAGTATTCGTCGTTAGAAAACAATTATTGTGACATTATTTCAATGAGTTATCTATTTTTGTCGTGTACAGAGGTGTTTATTTCTGAGTCACTAACTGGATAGATTTCTGTGAATAATTAAAAAAGCCAACTGAGGTGATCAGTTGGCTTTATTGTTGGGGAGTAATTATTGATTTGCTGAGACCCCAATTTTTTTGACATTCAAACGTTGTGCTGCTGCCATCACCATAGCGACATCTTTATATTCTGTCATTTTGTCAGGTTGCACTTTGATCGTATCCTGATCTGCTTGTTGTGCAACACCAGCAAAAAGTGTTTCTAAAGCTTGTTTATTGGCAACGGGTTGACCATTCCAAAATAATTTACCTTGTGCATCAATTTTAAGTGTCACCGGTTCAGGTGGTTTTTCATTGGTTGGCGGTGGCGTACCATTTGGCAAATCAATATTGATCGAGTTATTTGGAATTGGAATTGTGATAATAAACATAATAAGCAAAACCAACATCACATCGATCAATGGCGTCATGTTGACGTCCAACATAACATCATCGTCTTTATCGGAACCGACATTCATTCCCATACCTTGTCCCTCATCCGATTATGGTGCGGCAACAGGAGTAGTGACAAAAGCAATTTTGCCAATTCCTGCTGCTTGTGTTGCACTAATGACTTCATCAATCGCTTCATATTTTGTCACCTGATCGCCACGGATATGAACTTCAGGTTGCGGACGCTTTTTAGCTTCCGCTTGTAGTCGACTGATCAGCGTATCTTTATCTGCAATGTATTTTTCATTCCAGAAGATATCGCCATTTTTATTGACAGCAATCTGAATATTGATCGGTTTGGTTTCATAAGGTGTGTTTTTTTCCTCAGGTAACTTCACCGGAACTGTATGGATTGCAACAGGTACTGTAATTAAGAAAATAATGAGCAGCACCAACATAATATCAACCAAAGGTGTTGTATTAATGGCTGAAATTACATCATCTTCGTCACCATCTGAATTGACCATCATTCCCATGGCTGATGCCTCTCTTATTTTGTGTCGTTATTATTGTTTTTGATCTCACCGCTTAAAAGTACGGTGTGTAGATCTGAACCAAAGGTACGAACATTATCTAGAACTGCTTTATTACGACGCGTTAACCAGTTATAGCCAAGAACCGCAGGTACTGCTACAGCCAAACCAATTGCCGTCATAATTAGGGCTTCACCGACTGGGCCTGCAACTTTATCAATAGATGCTTGACCTGAAATACCAATTGCTGTTAAAGCGTGGTAAATACCCCAAACTGTACCGAACAAACCCACAAATGGTGCAGTCGAACCTACAGTTGCGAGGAAAGCCAATCCACCACTTAAATGGCTTTGAATTTTATCGATAGCACGCTGGATTGAAATAGTCACCCATGTGTTGAAGTCGATACGTTCCAGCAGATTACCGCCATGTTTTTTGGTTGAATTAATACCTTTTTCTGCAATGAAGCGGTAGGCGCTAGACTCATCAAGCGTTTCAGCAGCGCTATCAATTGAAGCAGCATCCCAAAATTTAGCTTCGGCTTCTTTGCCTTGACGTTTAATTTTAGCTTGTTGAATAAATTTAGTGACCATGATGTACCAAGTTCCAATCGACATCAGGACCAAGATAAAGAGTGTCGATTTAGCAACGATGTCACCTTCACGCCATAGTGCTTCTAAGCCATACGGGTTATAGACTTCTTTGGTTGCTGTAGGCATTGGTGGCGGTGCAGGTGTATTTGTTGTATTCGTAGTTTCTACTTGTGTTGTTGCAGTATTTGCAGATTCTTCAGCAAATGCTGCTTGCAGTGGGAGTAATGTACTTGTTACTAAAACTGTAGCAGATGCAAAAATACGCGCAGATTTCATCATTTTATTCATTTATATTCTCCAAATTTTTGTAGATTCATTAATCAAGTTTAAATTCGTATTCAATATCAAACCAATCTTCAACTGGCTCACCATTTTTGAGTGCAGGTTTAAAAGTACATAAGCTGAATGCTTTACTTGCGGATTTATCTAAAGATTTAGTACCACTCGATTTTTTAACCTTCACTTGCTTTGCACTTCCATCTGTACCAACAAGAACAGAAATATGGACTGTGCCTATTTCTCCAGCCATTTCGGCCTCACGTGGATATGGTGGTTCTTTACATCCAACACTTCCTTCAGAAGCACCACGTGTTTCTCCAGCAGGTTTGGGTGCAGGCGCAGGTGCTGGAGCTGCTGCAGCTACAGGTGCTGGTGCTGCCACAGGACTAGGAGATGGGGAAGCTGTAGGCGTAGGTGTTGAAACGGCTTTAACTGTTTGAGTTGGTGCAGCTTTTTCAACGACCTTTTGTTCAGGTTGAGGGTCTGGTGTTTTGAGCACTTCCTTAACGAGTTTTGGTAATTCAGGTGGTTTTTCAATTGGTTTCGGTTTTTCTGGCTCAGGTTTTTTATCTTGAATAATGATTAATTCAACAGGTTCTTCTACAGTTTTCTCACCTTTTTTGGACAGGCCAGTAATTAATCCGTAGAGTACAATGAGATGCAGAAGAATGACTGCCCCAATTCCGATCAGGCGTTTGCCGGAATTATTTTCTAATTCGGAAAAGCTTTTGCCCATTACTACTCCTGAAATGTGAGACAAACAATCAATAGTGAAATTGGCACTTGAGATATAAGTGTTTTTTGCATTTTTTATGTTTGACTAATTAATTAAATAAATAGTGCAAGTACGATTCCTATTGGAATCGTACTTGCAAATTTAGCTTTTAGAACTTGTAAGTACCGCGGACATAGAATGTACGACCAGTAGGATCGCTATAACGTGGGTCATAGCCATATTGGAAGTTATCTAAAACGTTCGATGCTGCAGGTTCTTCAGCAAAGATATTTTTGATACCACCAGTGAGCTCTAAGTTTTTAAATCCACTGTAAGTTGTTGCAATGTTATAAAGGGTGTAGTCAGGAACACGATGTTTGTCGAACTGTGCTTTCCCAGTTTGGTTTTGGTCGTCATAACCACGGAAGAACTGTTGTTCAAAAATCATTTTCCAGTTTTCATAACTCCAGTTTAGATTTGCTGTGTGTTTCCAACGTAAAACAGCTGGATCGTCATACACGCCAACTAAGCCTTCCCAAGCACCATCTTTTTCTTCTTGATAGTCATTTTTGATGACATAGGTACCATTAATGCCAAAGCCGAAACGACCTGTCGCGGTTAATGGTGAAAGATAATCTAAGCTAATGTCGATACCTTGAGTTTTAATACCCCCTGTATTCATTAGAATGGTATTGATGTATTCAATACGACCATCGGCACCACGCACGAATAATGAAGCATATTTCTCAGGATCTTCAAAAATTGAAGTTTCACCCACTTGGCCAACTAATTCGTCAATTTCAATGTTGTAATAATCAACAGCTAAAACTAAGTTTTTAATTGGTTCGTAAACAAAGCCGGCTGTAAATGTTTTAGATTCTTCTGGTTGAAGATCTGGGTTACCACCTTGCATACGGTAGAACTGAGTATTACATTCGGTTTGATATTGAGTTGAGGTTGGTTTACCGCCTGGGCAAAGGACAGGGTCGTTATATTTTGCGCCAGTGTAGGTTTTACTTTGTTGCGCATTAATTTCCCAAAGGCTTGGAGCACGGAAACCAGTACTGTAGGTACTACGGAACATAAGTTGCTTCATTGGTTCCCAACGAATACCGACTTTTGGATTGAAAGTGTCGCCAAAATCGCTGTAGTCGTCATAACGTGCTGCAAGTTGAGCTTCAATTGTTTTGGTAATTGGAATTTGAAGCTCAGCAAAAGCGGCAGTAATATCTCGGTCACCTTTACTCAGAGGTTTGTCAGGGTCAATACCACTACCTGGTACAAGGCGTACTAACTCAGAGTTTACTTTTGCTTCCCAATCTTGAGTTGTAAAACTTCCACCAAATGCAAAACCAACATCACCAGCTGGTAAGGTGTAAATCGGGCGGCTCACGGTAAAGTCAAATGTTGTGGAATCAAGTGTTGCTTCGTTTGTTGTACCACTCACATTTAATGAGGTCCAAACGTTAGCATCTGCAGATGGACCAAATGGGTTGATTGTGCCGTCATTTAATCCTTCTTGTAGTTTGTTACGATTTAAGTATCCACTAACAAAGCTATCTGATGCTTCGCCTTTTGCGTAAGTTACGCCACCGTTGATATCCCAACCGTATGCTTCACCTTCAAGTCCAGCAAAAATACGATGAGATTCATTGATTGATTGTGAAACACGGTTGCCCGCTTGAGAGCGTAAGTAAAGTTGTAATGGATCACCACTTAGACCATCAACACCAGGGGTAATACCCTCGCCTGGATAATATTGACTGCTTTTAGGAATCGTGACAGAGCGGCTGTAGACGTCTGGAGCAATAGAAGTCGTCACTTTGCTTTTTGCATAGACATATTCACCAATAGCGTTGAAGTTATCGCTAAGTTTGATGGTTGCACGACCAATTGCAGACAAGTCCTCAGTTTCTGGCTGAATACCAATTAAAGCTTGCGTATTAAGGAAGCAGAGTCCGCCATCTTCAGTGACATTGGTTAAATTATTACAATTGGCTGCACCACCATACGGGTTCGCTAATACACCTTCAGGATTTCCGTCAGCATCTAAAGGCCCGCCGTTTGGATCAAGAAAGTTAGCAGGGAAGCCATTTGCTGAACCAGCATCGATACCTAACTCAGGTAGAAGGCCACCACGACGGCTGACTTTACGGTCTTTTGCCATAATTTCTTTGGCTTTACGGTAGTCAATTGCGCCATAAACGTTAAAACCTTGTTCATCTAAGTCGCCATAGCCACCAAAAATCGAAACATCGTATTCTTCGCCGCCTTTATCTTCTGGTTTGAGTAAACCACCGCTAATACCTAAGCCAGTGTATTGTTTTTTTGTAATAAAGTTAATTACACCTGCGATTGCATCTGCACCATAAATTGCAGAGGCACCATCACGTAAAACCTCAATACGTTCAACCATTGCAAGCGGAATAGTATTTAAGTTGGTCTCAGATGTACTAAATGGGCTATAAGCCAAACGACGTCCATTAAGTAAGACGAGGGTTTTATCTGATCCTAAGCCACGTAAGTTCGCTGTTGAGCCTGACGTATTACTTGCACCAACGTTTTGCGCTGTACTGTAGCCCGCTTGGTTCGCACTAATTTTAGTTAAGGCTTCTTCAGTCGTTGTAACCCCTTGTTTAGTTAATTCTTCAACTTTAATCACCGTAATAGGTGAAGAACTTTGAGCAGAAACCCCTTTAATGGATGAACCAGTCACAGTTACTTTGGCTACTTTCGTTGGCTTTACTGTTTCTTCTTCATTTGTTTCTGCTGCATGCGCTAAAGATAAACACAGCATACTTAAACTAAGAGTACTTAATTTAAGTATTGTTTTGCTAAATGGTGTGCCCCCCACAGATTTAGCATTTTTTTTCTCTTTCATAGTAAAAGTATTCCTTTTTGTTGTAGTTAGCGATATTGCTTGATTCTTTTTAAGCAATTCAAGTGCCAAATTTATATTTAAATTTTATTTTCAAATATAAAATACTGATAAATATCTACATTATTGAGTTTAAAGTGGAGAACTTTAAGATGAACGGTAAGTATATTTTTTTTAAAGTTATCCTTTTAATTAGGTTTTATCAGGAATTTAACTTTTGATCAAAAGTTTTTTTAAAAATATGATTAGGTGCAAATTAAACCTTAAAAAGTGTGAATTAATTCATATTTATGTGTTTGATTTATAAGGTTAATAAGAGAAATAAATAAAAAATAAAAACATATAATTCATTGGTTTATATGCTGATGACTTGTCATTTCATCTGAAGGTGATCCATTATGAATCAGGAATGTATTATATTTGTGCAAAATATGCTTGGATGTGTTCAACAACAAGAGTTGAATTTTTGATAAAAACGAGCTTTACTCAGAAAGTCGCTATTAGTATAAATTTATCTTAAAAAATGAATTTAAAAGGATATTTAATTCAGATAACTTTCAACCAAGGAGTGGTGGCATGAATTTCGCTTTATATTAATTACTGTATTAAGTTCTACGTTTAAAACTTAATTTAAACTGGTTCATTTTATTTTAGTAAAGTGGCTTTATTTAAAGTCTGCTTGCGGCTTTGTATTATTAAAAAATCATCAGAAAGGAAAAGGTTTGGAAACTAGAAAATTTAAAATAGCGCTCCTTGCATTATTAATTTCAACAGGGATGATGGCCGAGGTTCAAGCTTCTGCACAATCGAATAAAGTTTTAAATATTGCATTTGAAGCACCGGATGATGGTTTTGATATGGTCAAAACCTATAATTATTATAGTGGCAATATTGCGGAAGCCATTTTTGAACCCTTATTGAAATATGACTATCTAGCACGTCCTGTTGTTCTTGTTCCAAATACTATTGAAGCGATGCCAAAGATTGAACAAGAAGGAAAAGTCTATACCTTCAAAATCAAACGAGGCATCCATTTTTCAGATGATCCAGCCTTTAAGGGAAAAAAACGCGAGCTAGTTGCGCAAGATTACATTTACGCGATTCAACGAATTTTAGATCCAGCTAACCGTTCTCCGACCTATTCATTTATTGATGGCAAAATCTTAGGAGGGGATGCGGTCGTTGCGGATGCAAAGAAGTCAGGAAAATTTAATTACAATGCGGCTATTGCCGGCCTAAAAGCGATAGATCCTTATACTTTGCAAATTACTTTGACGCGCCCTGACTATAATTTTCAATATATTTTGGCCTATGTTACGTTTGGTGCAATTTCAAAAGAAGTTGTTGAATTTTATGGCAATAAAATTGCACAGCATCCTGTGGGAACAGGACCGTATCAGCTCAGTAAATATGTTCCACGTAGCAAGATAGAATTGGTTGCAAACCCGAATTATCGTGGTTTTGTCTGGAATTTTAAATCGACAGGCACAGCTTGGGACAATCAGTTAGTCAAAGAAATGAACGGGAAAAAAATGCCACAAATCGGCAAGGTTTCCGTCAGTATTATTGAAGAAGAACAATCACGGTGGTTAGCATTTAAAACAGGGCAGCTAAACTTTGATAAATTGACCTCAAATGCAGTACCGCAAGCCTTAGATTCTCAAAATAAACTTAAGCCTGATATGCAAAAGCTCGGCATTAAGCATTATCCAAATAAAGACGCTGAAATCACCTACAGCATGTTCAATATGCAAGACCCGCTTGTCGGTGGTCAAAGCCTTGAAAAGATCGCTTTACGCCGTGCCATCAGCATGTCATACAATCAAGCTGAATCGATTAAACAGTTATATCAAGGGCAGGCCATAAAGGCTGAAATGTTTTTACCAGAAGGCGTGAGTGGCTTTAATCCAAAATATCGCAGTAGTTTGGGATATAACCCATTGCTGGCCAATAAATTACTGGATCGATTTGGGTATAAGAAAGGTGCTGATGGTTATCGAACCTTGCCCGATGGTAAAGCGTTGATCTTAAAAATAAATACTGAAAATAGCTCTAAATCGGTGATTCAATCTGAGTTGTGGAAAAAAAATCTCGATGCCATTGGGATACGGGTACAGTTTAAGGTCAGTAACTTTGCTGACAATTTAAAAGAAGCAATGCAATGTAAATATATGATGTGGTCTGGAGCGTGGATTGCAGATTATCCTGAAGGGGAGAACTTTGCTCAATTACTATATGGGCCAAATTCAGGACAAGGGAATTTAAGTTGTTATCAATCTAAAGCTTATGACGCATTATATAAGCAAGCTATTGTGTTGAAACCTAAAGATCGTGAACCTTTTTATGAAAAAATGAACCGTCAAATTGAAGCGGATAACCCTTGGATTATCCATTCTACACGGATTCGTAATTGGTTAATTCACCCTGAAATTCAGGGGTATAAAACACATCCAATGATGAACACCAGTTGGCAATATCTCGATATTCAGCCTAGTAAAAAATAATTGAGTCAGGATTACAATGAAGCGAAATTCGAATTTTACGCTAACCAAATTTGCTACAGCGTGTTTGATGGGGGGAGTGTTGTTCAGTGCGATGCCGACATTAGCATTGGCAAAGAATCCAGCAGATCCAAATAAAGTTTTACGTCATATTTTCCCTGTCGCAGAAACAGGTTTTGACCCAGTTGGCGTGCATGATCTGTATTCTGCACATGTGAATACATCAATCTTTGAAACCTTATATACCTATGACTATTTAGCATCGCCGGCAAAGTTGGTTCCTAAAACGGCTGCTGCGATGCCAGAAATCAGTGCTGATGGTTTGACTTATACCATTCGCCTGCAAAAAGGCATTTTTTTTGCTGATGATCCTGTATTTAAAGGCAAAAAAAGAGAATTAACCTCGGCTGATTATGCATATACCTTTAGACGTTTAGTCGATCCACAACTTCGTTCACCAAACAGTTGGCTACTTGATGGTCGTATTTTAGGGATGGAGAAGGTTTTAGAAAAGGCAAAAAAAACAGGTAAGTTTGATTATGATGCGCCCATTGAAGGCATACAAACCCCTGATCGGTATACCCTTGTCATTCGTTTAAATTCTCCAGATCAAAACTTTCCAATGTTATTGGCTCATCAACCTGCATCGGCCATGGCACGTGAAGTGGTCGAAAAATATCGAGACAAAGCGGGTTTTGTGATGGGTAAACCTGTGGGCACAGGGCCATATATTTTGACACGCTGGACACCTGGTTCACGAATTATTTTAAAGGCCAATCCAAACTATCGTGGCTTTGTCTGGGACTTTAAAGCATCAGATGCCAAAGATGAAAAGATTGTAAAAGCCATGCAAGGCAAAAAAATGCCGCAAATTGGCGTGATTGATATTCAGGTGATGGAAGAATCACAATCACGTTGGTTGACCTTTGCAAAAAATGAAGCGGATTTGTTGGTACTAGATGGAGATTTGTCGGTACAAGCCTTAAAAGATGGAGAGCTAAAGCCTGAGTTGGCTAAAAAAGGCATCCAAATGTCGCGGATTTCTGACCCCTCTATCGACTATCACTATTGGAATATGCAAAACCCTGTGGTTGGAGGTTTTAGTAAAGAAAAAATTGCATTACGTCGTGCAATGGCGATGGCTTATTCAGCAGATAATCAAATCAAAATTTTGATGAATGGTGATGCACAAAAATTACAAAGCCCAATTCCACTCGGCGTTGTCGGCTATGACCCGAATTATAAGTCGAGTATTCCATACTCAGTTAAAGCGGCAAATTTATTGCTCGATCGTTATAACTATAAAGTCGGCGCAGATGGCTGGCGTACTCAACCGAATGGTAAACCGCTTACGATTGAAATGACGATATCGGGCAATAGTAGCCGTAGTCAGCAGTTGGGCGAATTTTGGAAGAAAACTTTAGATAGCATCAAAATTAAAATGACAACAAAGTCGATGCCATTTGCAGAAGCTTTAAAAGCCGAAAAACAGTGTAAAACCATGTTTAAAGCATCTGCATGGATCGCAGACTATCCAGATGCAGACAATTTTATGCAATTGTTCTATGGCAAAAATATCAATGTCACCAACAACGGCTGTTCAAAAATTCCTGAATACGACCGTTTATATGAACAGACGCAGCGTATGAAACCGGGACCGGAGCGTGATGCAATCTATCGGAAAATGTCACGCATATTAGAAGTGTACATGCCTGTCCAAATTAATTATGCACGTTACCGTAGTGTGTTGTCGCAACCACGCGTGATTGGTTATAAAAAGCATCCAATTTTGGCAACAGAATGGATGTACATCGATATTGACCCGAAAAAATAAAATGGAACAAAACTGGAGAAATTATGAAAAATAAAGCTTTGAAACTCACCACCCTCAGTATGTTGATGATCGGCGCTAGCCAATTCGTTCAAGCCGAAGATTCAATACGGAGTACTTTGCCAAAGTTCCAAGCCAAAGAAATACCTGCGCTGTGTGATGCCAAAATTCAGCAAGTGAAAACAGATTTAGCGGCATTTGAGCAAAAAAAGATAAAAAATAATGCAAAAGCAGCACCTGTTTTGGCGGAGTGGGATCAAATTTTTGCCAAATTTGAAGATTTTTATGGACCAATCGGACTATATAGCAACGTCGATCCTGATGAGGTTTTACGTAAGGCTGCGGAAGATTGTGAAATTAAAATTATGGAGTTTCAAACTTCGGTTTATCAAAATCCAAAACTTTATGAGCAAATTAAAAAACTCAAAACCAATGACGAAATTGATAAAAAAATGCGTCAAGACATCTTGGATGGTTTTGAAAATACAGGGGTACAATTTACACCTGAAAAACGTGCTCGTTTGAAAGCTATCTTCGATGAATTAGCAAAAATTGAACAAGAATATGCGCGTAATGTACGAGATAATAAAGAAAAACTGGAGTTTACACCGGCGGAGTTGAAAGGCTTGCCAGACAGCTATATTTCGGGCTTAAAGAAAAATGAAAAGGGCAATTATTTGCTCGGTTTTGAATACCCAGAATACCGTCCATTTATGGAACTAGCAGAAAGCGATGATGCGCGTAAGCGTTACCAAACTGCATTCACGCGTCGTGGTACTGAGAAAAACTTAGTATTGTTAAAGCAAGCAATGGATTTACGTTATGAAATTGCGCAGCTCTTTGGCAAAAAAAGCTATGCCGAATGGGTGTTGCAACACCGTATGGCAAAAGACCCTGAAACAGTGAATAAGTTCTTAGCCGATGTTCATCAAACGGTGGCACCTTTAGAGAAAAAAGAAGTTAAGACTTTACGTGAGTTCAAAGCGAAAAGCCTGAAAATTCCACTCGAAAAAGCTGAAATCAATCGCTGGAGTGAGAGTTACTGGAGTGAAAAACTTCGCAAAGAAAAGTATCAAATCGATCAAGAAAAATTGCGTGACTATTTCCCAACCCAAGCATCTCAAGAGTGGATTTTTGCCATTTCATCTGACCTTTATGGCATTGAATTTAAGCCTGCGAAAGTCGATGTTTGGCAGTCAGAAGTTGAATATTACGATGTAAAAGATAAAAAGACCGGTGAGTTGCTTGGTGGTTTATATATCGATAAATACCCACGTGAAGGGAAGTATGGTCATGCGGCTGTTTGGGGCGTAAAAGGTGGTAGTACCTTGACTAAGCGTAAACCGATTTCTGCTTTGGTGACTAATTTTAACCGTAAAGGTCTAAATAGTGATGAACTTGAAACCTTTGTTCATGAGTTTGGTCATGCTTTACACGGTATTTTGTCCAATACACGCTATGCATCCCAATCGGGGACTTCAGTAGAGCGCGACTTTGTAGAAGCACCTTCACAAATGTATGAAGAATGGGCGCGTCGTAAAGAAACTTTATCTACACTCGCAAATTACTGTAATCCAGCGTGTCCACCTGTAGATGACGCACTGATTAATAAATTAAAAGCGGTTCATAGCTATGGACGTGGTTTGCATTATGCACGTCAAGCCTTGTATGCAAAATATGATATGGCACTTCACTCATCAGATGCTTTGAGTGTTAAACCCTTAGATGTCTGGAAGAAAATGGAAGGCGAGACAGCTTTAGGCTATGTCCCAAGCACTGAATTCCCAGGACAATTCAACCATATCATGGGCGGTTACCAAGTTGGCTATTATGGTTATATGTGGTCTGAAGTGATGGCACTCGATATGTTGTCTGCTTTCGGAGATAACCTAAATAACCCTGAAGTGGGACAACGCTACCGTAAAACGATCTTGTCGCAAGGTGGTCAATATGAAGCCGAAAAACTGGTGCATGATTTCTTAGGTCGTAAACCTGATAACAAAGCTTTCTTTGATGAAATTACTGGGCAACGAGTGAAGTAAGGACAACTTTATGCTGGCATATATCATACGGCGTATATGGCAGATGATCCCAACGATGTTGGGGGTTGTTCTGCTCATATTCTTCTTATTTAACTGGGTAGGTGGAGACCCTGCATATATTCTAGCAGGCAAAATGTCGAACCCAGAGCAAATTGAAAACATCCGTCAACAGTTGGGGGTTGATCAACCCTACTATGTCCAATTGTGGATTTTCATTAAGCAGATTTTAACTTTTGATTATGGAATGAGTTGGAGTACAGGTGAGTCGGTGTCAGATATTATTTTGACCCGTCTAGGACCATCACTGACGATTTTAATTCCTTTAACCATTTTGCAAACGATCATTTCAATTGGTTTGGCACTTGCTGTGGCTTCAGTTCGTGGCACATTAACCGATCGTATGATTATGATGCTATGTACGATTGGTATGTCGATCAGTATTTTGGTTTATATTATTGTTTTTCAATACGTTTTTGCATATCAGTTGAGTTGGTTCCCTGTTCAAGGCTGGAGTGATCACTTTAGCGAAAACTTATTTAAATACGGTTTACTGCCTATCTTAATTATGTTGGTGGTAAGTATTGCGCCAACTTTGCGCTTATACCGCAGTTTTGTATTGGATGAAGTCAATCAAGACTATGTTCGAACTGCGCGCGCAAAAGGTGTGGGTGAAAGCCGTATTTTAGGTGTACATGTACTGCGTAACGCCTCAATTCCAATTATTACCGATGTCATGTCGAGTCTACCGGCACTGCTGATAGGCGCTTTCCTGATTGAACGATTCTTTGGTATTCCGGGTATTGGTCGTGAAGTCATTATTGCTGTTGAGCGCAGTGACTTCCCTGTCATTAAGGCGATTACAGTCTACGTTGCAGCGGCTACAATGATTTTTAACTTAATCGCGGATTTGATTTATAAACTTGTCGATCCACGCGTTCAGTTGAAGTAGGTGGCCTATGCTAGGAATATTCAATAAGACCAAAGCAACGGCATCAACACCTGCATCGACTGGCTTGTGGAAGTTGGCGATGCGACGCCTAAAAGCCGATAAATTAGCGATGGTGTCGTTGTTCGTTGTACTGTGTTATTTCGTGGTGTTGCTATTGTCGATGACAGGCTTGGTTGCATCCAATTGGAATAAAGAAGTGGCTGTTAGTTATGCACCTCCAAGTTTTATTGGGGCGGAACTCAATGAAACAGCCAAAACCAAAGCATCAGCAGAAGATATGGCATTGCCTGAAAATCCTGTTGATCCTTTAAAAGATGTAATTGCTGAACTGAATGCAGAGATTGCGACTGAGCAAGGTGTTGCCAATGCAATTGACTACTATGGCGTTGTAGATCCATTAGCAGAAGATATGAAGGCGATTGATCAGCAATTGGGTGGTCATTTGTTAGATCAACAGAGTGAGCTAAAACAAACTTTACCGTTTGGTGCGGATAAATGGGGGCAGGATGTCCTGCAAAAAACCATTAAGGGTGCTGAAACATCTATTATTGTTGGCGTAGTAGCAGCATTACTTGCTGTCGTGATTGGGACAATTTTAGGGGCTATTTCTGGCTACTTCGGTGGTTGGGTCGATGATATTTTAAACTGGTTTTATAACATTTTTACCTCGATTCCGTATTTGCTCTTGGTTCTTGCGATTGCTGCTGTACTACAGCAAAAGGGGATCTTGTCAATTGTCCTCATTCTAGGACTTACTGGGTGGACGGGGGTGTATCGTCTGATTCGTGCAGAGTATATGAAACATACGTCGCGTGAATATGTGCTCGCTGCCAAAGCGATAGGGGTGAGTCATTTCCGACGCATCTTTGTGCATATCTTTCCGAACGTCAGTCATATTGCATTGGTGCAAATCTCGATTTTAGTGGTGGCCTTTATTAAGTCAGAAGTGATTTTGAGCTTCTTGGGATTTGGTGTTCCTGTTGGGGTTGTGTCATGGGGTAGCATGCTTAATGAAGCACAAAGTGAATTGATTTTAGGTAAATGGTGGCAGCTTATAGCAGCATCTGTAGCAATGGCGGTTTTAGTTACGGCATTTTCGATGTTTACTGATGCACTGCGTGATGCATTAGATCCAAAATTGAAATAAGGAGGAGTAAAGGATGACGGAAAAAAATCAAACTGTTAAACCAACGCTCCTCAGTGTTCAAAACCTGAAAGTGAGCTTTAAAGCCGAAGATAAAAGCTATATCGAAACGGTCAAAGGAATATCTTTTGACATTCCTGCCAATACAACTGTGGCACTTGTGGGAGAATCTGGCAGTGGCAAGTCGGTGACCTCGTTGGCAACTATGGGGCTGTTGCCACGTGATCAAAGCCGTATAGATGCAAGTAGTAAAATTGTTTTTGAAGGGCAGGATTTACTGAGTCTGTCACCAAGAGAAATGCGTAATATCTGCGGTAAAGATATTGCGATGATTTTTCAGGAACCGATGTCGTCACTCAATCCTGTCTTTACGGTGGGCGATCAAATTGCCGAAGTATTACGACTTCATCTAGGTATGGGGCGTAAGCAGGCAAGAGCAAGGACTTTGGAATTATTGAAGGAAGTGGGTATTCCTTCTCCTGAAACGAAAATTGATGCTTATCCTAGCCAAATGTCAGGTGGCCAACAGCAACGTGTCATGATTGCTATGGCGATTGCATGTGAGCCAAAGTTGTTAATTGCTGATGAGCCAACCACGGCACTTGATGTGACAATTCAAAAGCAAATTTTAGATTTACTTGAAGCCTTGCAAAAGAAACGTGAGATGTCGATGCTGTTCATTACGCATGATTTAGCATTGGTAAGCGAAATTGCCGATCAGGTGATTGTCATGCGTCATGGAGAAATCCGTGAACAAGGCTTGGTCAATGAAGTGCTGGATCATCCTAAAGATATCTACACTCGAGCTTTGCTTAAGTGTCGTCCACAGATGTCAGAGCGTCCTTATAAATTACCGATGATCAGTGATTTTATGCGTCAAAATGGTGATGAGCTGATTGAGGATGTGCATTTATCTGAGGAAACCCGTAGACAACGAACGCGTGGTCTTACGGGTAATGAACAGATAATTTTAGATGTCAAAGACCTGAAAAAATCGTTCTATAGCCGCAAGGGTTTATTTGGTAAGGATGAGTATCAGGCGGTCAAAGGTGTCTCGTTTCAACTGGCGAAAGGTAAAACGCTCGGGTTGGTTGGAGAGTCTGGCTCAGGTAAAACCACAATTGGCCTTTTACTGATGCGTCTACAGGAAGCGACAGGTGGTCAGGCGCTGTTTGAAGGTCATGATATTTTGGCGATGAGTGACAAAGAATTTACTCAATATCAGCGCAAAATACAGATCATTTTCCAAAACCCATATGCTTCGCTCAATCCACGATTTACTGTGGGTCAAATTTTGATGGAGCCGATGCAAGTGCATCAGATAGGGAAGGATGATGCTGAACGCGAGCAAATGGCGTTTGATTTGCTTGAACGTGTCAGTTTGCCTGCCCAAGCATTTTATCGCTATCCACATGAGTTTTCTGGTGGTCAGCGTCAACGTATTGCCATTGCACGATGCTTGACCTTAAAGCCAGAAATTTTGATCTGTGATGAGTCTGTCTCTGCCCTAGATGTTTCGGTTCAAGCCCAAGTTCTGAATTTATTGCAAGATTTACAAGATGAATTTGGTTTGAGCTATATCTTTATTTCACATGATTTATCTGTGGTGAAATATATTTCTGACCAAATCATGGTGATGAACCATGGTGATATCGTTGAAATTGCAAACTCGGATGAGCTGTATCGATCACCACAGCATGAATATACCAAGCGTTTGCTGAGTGCGATTCCACAAACCACTGAACAATTTATTTAGTGTTGGTATAAAAAAACCGCTCAAATGAGCGGTTTTTTTATACTTAAGAAATTAAAATTTCTTAAAGCCTTTGTTGTTTCCGCTAAATGCACGACTTGGCACAGAGTCATTACGACGCTCACGATTGCCAAAATTGTCGTTACGACGTTCACGGTTACCGAAGTTTTCACTGTTGCGATCATTACGGTTATTGTTGAAACCGTCGTTGCGACGCTCTGAACGATTAAATCCATTGCCTTGGAAACCACCTTCAGTACGACCAGTACGACGTTCGCCACGATTGTCTTGATAACCATTGCTTTGTTGTGGCTGGTTTTCGTCACTGTCACGACGTTGTTGGCGTAAGTAACCACCACGACGTGCTGCCATTGGTTTGTCTTGCATACGTTCAGTACGACGTTTCGCCATACCAAACAGGCCAGTACCTTGACGTGGTTTAAGTTCAACTGACTTGGTTAAATTGTCGATATCTTGTTTATCTAGCTCGATCCAGCGACCAGTACGCAGTTCGCGTGGCAGAATTACTGAACCATAACGTGTACGTAAAAGACGACTCACTTTTAAACCTTGAGACTCGAAAATACGACGAACTTCACGGTTACGACCTTCTTTTACGACCACTTGATACCAACGGTTAATACCGTCACCACCAATTTCAGAGAATGACTCAAATTTTGCAGGGCCATCATCTAAAACAACGCCTTGTAACATGTTGTTTTTTAATTGAGGAGTAACTTCACCCATGACACGAACGGCATATTCACGTTCGATTTCGCTAGAAGGGTGCATTAAACGGTTCGCCAGTTCACCGTCATTCGTGAACAGCAATAGACCTGTAGAATTGATATCTAGACGACCCACCATCACCCAACGATCACCTGTAATTTGAGGTAATTGTTCAAATACCGTTGGACGGTTTTCAGGGTCATTTCGTGAACAAATTTCGCCTTCTGGTTTATAGTAAATCAACACACGGCGACGAATTTCGTCTTCAATTTGGAACTGAACTTTACGACCATCGATGCGAAGCTCATCACCCGGTTCAATACGTTCACCCACTTGGGCAACTTGCCCATTTACGCTCACACGACCAGCGGCAATGACTTCTTCCATATAACGGCGAGAACCCAAACCAACGCGTGCGAGCACCTTTTGCAATTTTTCACTCATGACAGCATAACCTTAGAAATTATCATCAACAGTTCACCTATTTATGACTTCGGTGCATTCGCATCGAGGGCCATAAAAGCTTCCTTGGCATCCTGCAGGGGAGGCAATTGGCCCAAAGAGGTTAGACCAAAAGCATTTAAAAATTGAGGCGTTGTAACTAACAACGCGGGTCGTCCTGGGAGTTCACGAAAACCAGATTCTTTAATCCAGTTCCAGTCAAATAGCGTACGTAAAATTTGACTATTGTTGGTCACCCCACGGATTTGCTCAATATCTGCGCGGGTTACCGGTTGATGGTAAGCAATGACAGAAAGAGTTTCGAGCAAGGATGGCGATAAACGAGTTGGTCGTTCAGGCCAGGTCTGTGCAATAATATTACGATATTTTGCACGTACTTGAAAACGGAAACCTTGAGCGGTTTCAACAAGTTCAATTGATCTGCCGTGTTGCAGCATTGAAAGTTGCTGCAAATATTGGCGTAATTCGGTTTTACTGAAACGGTCTTGGAAAGCCTCTTTTAAACGGGCAATACTCACTGCCGCTTCACTGGCAAAAATAATGGCTTCAAGCTGCATCAAAATTTCATGCAGATTATCTTCTGAAGACACCGCAGTCATTTGTTTAAGTTCAGTGTTCATGCACGTGCTCCTTGAATTGCAAGCGGTGCTTCTACACCTGATGCGACAATTTGAACTTTTTGTTGGCGTGTCAGTTCCAACACAGCCATAAATGTCACGACAACACCCATGCGGCCTTGGCTTGGCTTGAGTAAGTCTTCAAAATCTAATACTTCACCTGACTCAAGCTTAGTTTCAATATAAGCAATACGTTCTTCGAGTAAGACAGGTTCTTGCAAAATTTGGTGGGTAACTGGTTCTGGTCGATTAAAAACACAGAGTATGGCATCACGAAGTAATTGAATGTCATAACCGTCATTGGTTTCGACAATCGTTCCTAAACTGACATTGGTATCGAATGTATCTCGATCCAATACTGACATTTGACCTAATCTTTCCGCAGCTTGTTTGATGCGCAAATACGTTTCTAAACGGTCAATCAATTCTTGTTTAGGATCTTGTTCATGTGCTGCGGTCGATTTAGGTTTTGGCAATAATAGACGCGATTTTAAATCGGCCAATAGGGCTGCCATCACCATATAGTCTGCAGTTAATTCAATATCTAGAGATTTCATTGCATCCATATAAGACAAATATTGGGATGCAATCGGGGCAATATCGACTTGTAATAAGTCGAAGCCATTTTTTTGAATCAGGTAAATCAGAAAGTCGAGTGGTCCTTCGAAATGCTCTAATAGAATTTCAAATGCAGCGGGTGGGATGTACAAATCTTCTGGAATAGCTTCTTGCCACTCATCCAAAACGCGAATGTGTGGAGCATCTTCCATAGAATTATGGACAGTTTGGTTCATTGCAATTATAGGCCACGCGAATTTTCAAAGGCATGCAGACAGCTTTCGCTTCGATCTCACATCGAAAGTAAAAGCACAAAAGTTATAGGGAATAGTGTAATGGAAAAATGCGTTTAAAGAAATTACTGAACGGTTGAATTGGGTAAAAAACTTAAAATTTATAGGGAATAGGCTTTATTTATACACATGTAAAATTTTAAAGCTGTGATATCGATCACATCTTGTGTTAATTATAAAAAATACACTCATCAATCCGTGAGCGCATTTAAGCTGTGATGTCTGGATGATGGGCGTCCAACATGAAATGATTTGAATGAACTGACTAAAAGAATATTAGCTATGCCACAACAATATAATCAATGGGGTCAGTCTGTAGGGATGACGTTGACGCAGTTTGAACCTTGCCAGTTCAGATGTAAAACCGAAGTGGGGCAATCTGTTCGGCTTATTCCGATGTTGCCCGATCAGCTTGATGATAGTCTTTTACAGCGGCTATGGCAGACAGTACAACAAGAACCCGATGAACGTTGTTGGACGTATTTGCCTTATTCTCAAATTCAAAGCATGCAGCAATTGCTTGATTATTTTCAGCAATCCTTTCATTTTGCCGGTTCGATGCATTATGTCATTGAGGTTGGTGCCATTGTAGGATGGGTTGGTTTGCTTAATGTACGCCCAGCACATGCTGTCATTGAAATTGGCAATGTCTATTTTTCAAGTTTAATGAAGCAATCAACCGCAGCAACAGAAACCATTTATCTATTGTTAAAAGCATGCTTTGCAGCGGGATTTCGACGGGTGGAGTGGAAGTGTGATGACTTGAACACGCCTTCGAAAAATGCTGCCTTACGTTTTGGCTTTCAATTTGAAGGGTTGTTTCGTCAACATGTGATAGTGAAAGGTCGTAATCGTGATACTGCTTGGTTTGCGATGTTGGATCAGGATTGGCCAATGTTGTCTCAAGCATATGAAGCTTGGCTCAATACAAATAATTTTGATGAGCAGGGACAACAAAAAATTCACTTAAAAGAATTTATACAGCTTTATTGCGCTTGAGCAAAAGTACACGATCAAGGCTTTGAATCTGTTGGTAAGATCCTTTGTTCAAGTGCAAATTCGATGATGAGTTGGCACTGCGCTTGCGAACAGAGGTTTTGATTAGCTCTACGTTTAAACAGTGATTTGACCGTTGATGCATGCAGAAAATAACGAAAAATTTGCGGCTGTGTTGTCGCTATTGGTGAAATTAAATTTTCATCTTTTGCCCTCAGTTGAGCCTTGGATTCTAAAGTCCACGGCTCAGTGGCATATATAGCAAGATGATTGAGACTGTTTTGCTCGGAGAGACTGAGGTCTGTTGCATTTTGCAGCTTGAGTAAAATTTGAAATAAAGTCATCAGGTCGATTCCTTTATCGAAAGGTGCTTTAACTGCGTTTTGAGCAGATGACCTTTACATGCTGTGCCTCTGATAAGTAACAGCATGTATTTAACAGTACATGCTATTCAAAGGCACTGACATCACCGACACCACGGCGAATCACTTCAGGGTATTCACCTGCAAGGTTTACAACGCTAGTGGTATTTAAAGTACCTAAACCGCCATCAATCAATACATCTATGCGTTTACCGATTTGCAGTTCAATTTCGTAAGGATCATCAATCGGTTCTTTTTGGCCCGGTAAAATTAAGGTCGATGTTAATAAAGGCTCACCCAATTCTTTGAGTAATAATTGGCAAATCGGGTTGCTCGGAATACGCAGTCCAATGGTTTTCTTTTTAGGATGCATTAAACGGCGAGGAACTTCACTGGTCGCAGGCAAAATAAAGGTGGTGACAGCAGGGGTGTTATTTTTCAATAGACGATACATGGCATTGTCGACTTTGGCATACGTGGCAATGTCAGATAAATCTGCACAAATAATCGCATATTGATGTTTAGCATCGAGCTGACGAATTTGGGCAATGCGTTCCATGGCATTTTTGTTCCCAATCTGGCAACCGATGGCATAGGCGGCATCTGTAGGATAAACCACCACATCGCCGGCACGAATCCGTTCAACGGCCTGCGTAATTAAACGGGGCTGAGGATTTTCCGGATGTATTCTTAAATGCAACATGTCGTTTTCCTCTTATTATTAAAAGCTCTAGACATTATGTCGCGGTCTATTCGCTTTGTGCAATGCGAAATGCAGTCAAATTGTATAATTTAATCAAGCATTTCACGTTGAAATTCATTCGCCTGTAACATTTTGCCAGCACGTGTACAGTGACAAATGCATTGGATAAAGCGCCAAGCATCGCGTGGAAGTTTGGCTTCGCCCTTAAAATAAGCCTGTAATTGTGCATAGACATTGTCTTTAAAGCTGCTGCCATCTCCGCCTTCACCAGTGAGGTTATCGAGTGATACACGAAACTTACGTCCAAAGGCTTTGGCAAATAACCATTCGATCGCTTGCGGCTTAATTTCTACCTGTTCAAAGAGGGCTTGTTGCTCTTTGCTGCGACCATCTGGTGCATACCAATAGCCTAAGTCAGGAAGTAAACGGCGTTGATCACCAGCAATAGTCCAATGACTAATTTCATGCAAGGCGCTATTGAAATAACCATGAGCAAATTGAATGCGGGCAGGGCCGTTTAAATCGGCAGGAAAGTACTCGGGCTCACAGTCACCTTTCACTAAGCACACATTCAGGTGGGAAAACCAATGATTAAAGTGTAAGATGAGCCAATCGACGTGTTCTGTTTCTGTGGAAAGTTTCTCCCAAGCCGAGAGTTGCACTTGGTCAGTTGAAATGTCAGAATCAAGCGTTGAAATTGTGCTCATAAGTGATGAAACATTCACTTCTGTTTGCGGCTGCAACAGATGCATAACTTAAGTTACCCAAATGGTCTGTCTAAATAAGTACAAAATTGTATCTTAATCTTTGACAGAGTACTGATGAATTTGTAGAATTGCCGCCTTAATTATGTCAGCAAATACCTTTCCGGCACAGATTGAGCCGTTTAAATGGGCTGAACAGGGCTTTAAATGGTCAGGAACACTGCCATTATCTCGCTTTGTTCGTATTGCTCGTGAAGCTGTTGGATCAATTGATGATCAATTGATTAACATAGACTGTAAGCTATCAATGGATGCTTATCATCGCATTGTATGGCTAGATGGTCATGTTGAAACAAATGTTCCAATGGAATGCCAGCGTTGTCTGGATACTGTTGAGATCCCACTTGTTTCAAGTTTTCATCTAGCTCTTGTAGATGACGAGTCACTGATAGAGCGCTTGGATGAGGATGCTGATTTCATCGTTTTAGGTGAAAGTGAAGCAACAACCAAAGGTTCATATGATGCGCCTGCGACTGCTGATTTACTCTCACTGATAGAGGATGAATTGTTATTGTTGATGCCTTTGTCACCTAAGCATGACGCTTGTGAACATAAGCATCAACCTGCCGCTGAAGAGCTTGTTGAAGAAAAACGGGACAACCCATTTGATGTTTTGGCAGGTTTGAAGGGTAAACTTAACTAATTTTTGTGTTATACTCTTGAGTATAAGACAATCGAATTTGTTCTGATCCATTTTTTCGATCTTTGTAAGGAGCCATCATGGCCGTTCAGCAAAACCGTAAAAGTCGCTCTCGCCGTGACATGCGCCGTTCACATGACGCTTTAACCGAGAATGCATTAACTGTAGACCAAGCTACTGGCGAGACTCACCGTCGTCACCACGTATCTAAAGATGGTATCTACCGTGGTCGTCAATTATTCGCTAAAGCATCTGCTGAATAATTGGTGATGTATTAAGCGTCAAGCTTAGTAGAAAAAATGGGAGCGTTAAGCTCCCTTTTTTTGTACCGATTTTTTGTTGCATTTGGCAATTACCAAGACAAAAATTAAGTGTTAAATTTCCGTCCCTGAAACAAGCTTACATGGGATTGTGTTGAATAAGTGTCCAAATAGCATAAATTCACCAGTCTTGATAAAGGATTTTTTTATGTCTGCTAAACAACTCGAGCAAGCAGCTCAAGCTACTAAAACTGCATTCGTGTTCCCGGGTCAAGGGTCACAGAAAGTCGGCATGCTCGCTGAACTTGCAGAACAGTTTAGTAGTGTGCAAGCAACATTTGCAGAAGCATCAGAAGCGGCTGGCTTTGATCTTTGGCAAATTGCTCAAAGTGGTGAAGGGTTAAACCAAACAGAATTTACTCAACCTGTACTCCTGACTGCCAGTATTGCTTTATGGCGTGTGTGGTTAGAGTTAGGTGGTGTTGCACCGAAATACCTTGCAGGTCACTCATTAGGTGAATACAGCGCCTTGGTTGCTGCAGGTGCGATGAGCCTAGGTGATGCCGTTAAACTGGTGAACCTACGTGGTCAGTTAATGCAAAGTGCTGTACCTGAAGGTCAAGGTGCAATGGCGGCAATTTTGGGTCTAGATGATGCCAAAGTCATTGAACTTTGTGCTCAAGCAGAAGGCCCAGGTTCAGTAGATGCTGCAAACTACAATGCACAAGGTCAAGTTGTCATTGCGGGCGATAAAGCAATGGTTGAAGCGGTTATGGCTGCTGCTAAAGAAAATGGCGGTAAGGCAATCGCACTTCCGGTTTCTGTGCCATCGCATTGTGCATTGATGAAACCTGCTGCTGAACAGTTTGCGACAGCATTGGAACAAACTGCCATTGAGCTGCCTACTATACCTGTAATACAAAATGTAGGCGCTGAAATCGCGACTGATGTAGCGCAATTACGTCAGGCGTTAACTGCACAGTTATACCAATCTGTACAGTGGACAAAGACCATGCAGTATTTGCAAGACCAAGGTATTCAGTACATTGCTGAATGTGGTCCGGGTAATGTCCTTGCGAATCTCGCAAAACGTTTGCCAAATATTGAAAAAGCATTCCCACTCGACACGAAAGGTCGTATGGAAGATGCACTGAATGCCATTTTAGTGGCAGAAGGGAAAATTGCATGACACAAGAACGCAAAGTTGCTTTAGTAACAGGTGCGAGCCGAGGGATTGGAGCAGCAATTGCTCAGCAATTGATTCAAGACGGTTATTTTGTTGTAGGTACGGCAACATCAGAAGCGGGTGCAGAAAAATTATCTGCTGCTTATGCTGAAAATGGTGCGGGTAAAGTTCTAGATGTACGTGATGCAACTGCAATTGATGCATTGGTATCAGACATTGAGCAAAACTTTGGTTCAGTATTGGTTTTAGTGAACAATGCTGGTATTACCAAAGATAATTTGTTACTTCGTATGTCAGAAGATGATTGGGATGACATTCTCAACATTCATTTGAAAGCCGTTTATCGACTTTCTAAACGTGTTTTAAAGGGTATGACCAAAGCACGTTTTGGCCGAATTATTAATATTAGTTCTGTGGTTGCACATTTTGCTAACCCAGGACAAGCAAACTATTCTGCTGCAAAAGCAGGGATTGAGGCCTTTGGTCGCAGCCTTGCAAAAGAGATGGGAAGCCGCCAAATCACTGTAAATGCAGTGGCTCCGGGCTTTATTGCAACAGAAATGACAGAACAGTTAAGCGAAGAAATTCGTAAAAAGATGAGTGATCAAGTGGCTTTAAACCGTTTAGGTGAGCCGCAAGATATCGCAAATGCCGTAAGTTTTCTTGCTTCTGAAAAGGCAAGTTACATTACCGGAACTGTATTACATGTAAATGGTGGTTTATACATGAGCTAAGCGCTCAAGTATAAACTTTCAAAACGATTTAGATTCAATTAAACTAACGGCATTAAAAACGCCACAAGCAATGAGGAGAATTCCTGTGAGCGATATCGAACAACGCGTAAAACAAGCAGTAGCTGAACAACTTGGTCTTAAAGCAGACGAGATCAAAAACGAAGCTTCTTTCATGGATGACTTAGGTGCAGACTCTCTAGACCTAGTTGAATTAGTTATGTCTTTCGAAAACGATTTCGACATCACTATTCCTGATGAAGATTCAAACGAAATCACTACTGTACAATCTGCAATTGACTACGTTTCTAAGAAACTAGGTTAATTTTAGATTTCAGCGATGCTGATTTAAAAAGCCACCATTCGGTGGCTTTTTTTATGCCGAATATTTTGTTTTTACATTAGCTTACGTTTCTGTCACCAACAACAACTCAAAAGCGGTTATTTTTTAGCTATAAGAATAGAGTTTGAACAATAGTTAAATGATTTAAAACAGTAAAAACAACGGAGAAAAATATGGGTCTTTTTGATTTTGTAAAAGGTATTGGTAAAAAAAATACAGCGCCTGCGGAACCTCAAGCAGCGCCAGCAACACCTTCTGAACCATCTGCACAAGAAATTGCCAATAAGTTATTGGGTCATATCAAAGCACTGGGCTTGCCTGTAACTGGTTTGTCTGTGAGTTATAACGGTACTTCAGATCTAGCAACAGTGAAAGGTCAGGTACAAAGCCAAGCAGATCGTGAAAAGATTATCTTAGCAGTAGGGAATATTGATCATGTGGCACAAGTAGATGATCAGTTAACAGTGACGAGTCCTGAGCCTGAAAGTAAGTTCTATACTGTTAAGTCGGGAGATAACCTGTCTAAAATCTCTAAAGAATTTTATGGTGATGCAAATCAATACAATAAAATTTTTGAAGCAAACCGTCCTTTGTTAAAAAATGCTGATGACATTTTCCCAGGGCAAGTGCTGCGTATTCCTGCATAAATATTTGTGTTTACAGTAAAAAAAGCCATCTTGTGATGGCTTTTTTTTGTATGCGTGAATGGTGGAGTTGAATATAATGCGGCTGAAATAATTCAAAATAAGAAATCAATGAAAAAAAATCATCTTTATTTTCTTGCTGTTGCTTGCAGTTGTTGTGTGTTTTTGTCTTTGGTTGAGGTGGGATGAGCGTATTGATCCTTGGGTGCTCAAGTGGCAGCAGTCTGATATTTTTTATCATTCAAATTACACACAAGAGCCGTATTTTAACTTGCTTGGGCTGAATGCTGCAGATCGGTTTTCAGTATTGAATGTTGGGCGCTATCGTTATCATCAAGATTGGGCATTTAGTTTGTTGGGGTAAGAGCATCAGAATGCATTGGGCCAGCCATTGAATGTGAGGCTAACGCGTGAAAAGTGGTCAGAAGAACAGACGAATTTAGTTGCTGAGTTTCAGCAATTGCTGGTCGATGATCCTACGGCGGTTAGTGCATTTGTTGTTGAGCATCGTCTAGTACTTGGTGCGTTGATACAGCAAGAAATGTGCCGTTGCAGCGCTTTAACACATGGTTGCAGCATGCAGACCAATACCGCAGTTTAAGTATGCCGAGCAATTCCACATATCCAGACTTAAGTATTTAAATCAGTTGGCGATCCTTTATCAGATCAATATTGCGTTAAATAAAGAGGATAAGCTGGATGAATATATGGCTGAATATCAAAGATTGCAGCAGATGCTTGAGCGCCCGATCTCATTGGTTGAAAGGATGTTGATTCAAAGCTGGCTGGCACGTTATGTTCGAATTAACGTAATGAGCAGTTAAAGACTGGACAAGTAGTTTATTTGTAGCCTTTAAGTGCCAGTCAGTTGAGTTTGCGCTCAGCAGCACAATTCGAAGCCTATGGCGTATATGCGGTGTTGAAGCAGGTGCAGCAATCATCGGGCTGGAGTACCTCGTTGATCTATTGGTTTTATTTGCCAAATCAAACTGCGAATCAATTGTTTAAGCAATATGAAAAGGCGGCTCAGCTATCTGAGCTTTCTTATGATTCGTTTAGGGTGCAGGCTGGTCAAGAGCAGGAACAGTATTCATCTTGGCATATCAAAAACTATTTGGGCAATACTTTGTCCAATATAGAGGGGGCTTGGGAGCGCTATGTGCTTGCAGGGCACATTTTGAATGATCGTATTATGATTTTTAATTTGTTGAATCAGGGTGCGACTGATTTAACGCAGTTGAATCAAAATAGCCACGGGCGACGTTTCTTTAAAAATGAGGGGGTGTTGTGTGCTGAAGAGCCGTAGCCGCGTGAGCAATTTAGAGCACACAATTGGAATATTTTAGATAGCTGTGTGCAGTTGTAATTTTTGAATATGAAATAAGATAAATAAAAAGCCCCAATGAGTAGGGGCTTTTTTATAGTCGTTTAGAAGTTTGGCTTCACTACAACTAAAATAACAACCGCAAATAAAATCAAAGTGGGCATTTCATTAAAATAACGCCAGAATTTATGCGACTTATAATGTGCATTTTCGATAAGCTTTTTACGGTAATAACCACATACAAAATGATAAATTACCAATAGTCCAACCAATCCAACTTTTAAATAGAACCAAAGCGCTTCATGGTAGTGTTGTGTTGCATCACCCCAATCGACGAGGAAGTGCGCCGTGATCAGTGTAGCAATCATTGCAGGCCACATAATGCCACGGTATAGCTTGCGTTCCATGATTTGAAAGCGCTGATGACTCGTAGCATCATCACTCATAGCGTGGTAGACATAAAGGCGAGGGAGATAGAATAGCGCTGCGAACCAGCAAACAACTGCGATGATATGTAATGCTTTGACCCAGAGGAAAGCATCTGATGGAGCATCCATATATTGACCCTTAAAAGGGCGGTGGGTGTGTGCTTTGGCACCGAAGCGCCAAAGCAGCAAACTTTATATTAAGCTTCCCATTTTTTGAAAACGAGGCAAGCGTTTACACCGCCAAAACCAAAACTGTTACTCATCACAGTATTCAATTTTGCATCACGTTTTTCAAGTACGATATCAAAAGGTTTTGCGCCTTCGTCAAGTTCAGTCACGTTGATGTTCGGTGCTATAAAGTCATTTTGCATCATTAAAATAGAGTAAATCGCTTCTTGTACACCTGCAGCACCCAGACTGTGACCGGTCATCGACTTGGTTGAGCTGAGCGGAGGAACTTGCCCTTCACCGAAAGCACGCTCCATCGCTTTAAGTTCAGTGACATCGCCTGCCGGAGTAGATGTACCATGTGTATTAACATAGTCGATGGTATCTACACCATGTTGTTTAGCTTCTTCTAAAGCCATAAGGATACAACGCGTCGCACCTTCGCCCGATGGTGCAACCATGTCAGCGCCGTCAGAATTTGCTGCATAGCCGACAACTTCAGCCAAAATGTTTGCACCACGTGCTTGAGCATGTTCAAGTGACTCTAGTACAACGAAGCCACCGCCGCCAGCGATCACGAAACCGTCACGGTCAGCAGAGTAAGGGCGTGAAGCAGTCTCTGGAGTGTCGTTATATTTTGAACAAAGTGCGCCCATTGCATCAAATAAAAGACTTTGTGACCAATGGTCTTCTTCACCACCACCGGCAAGCATTAAGTCTTGTTTGCCTAATTGAATCAGGTTGTATGCATAACCAATGGCATCTGCAGATGTTGCACAAGCGCTAGTAATCGTATGTGCAATACCTTGCATTTTAAATGCCACACCCACGTTTGCGGTAATGGTGTTGGTCATGTTACGTGGTACAAAGAATGGACCAACTTTACGTGCACCTTTGGTGTCTAGAAGTTCTTTCATTTCCACAACAGATGCAGTTGAACCACCACCTGACCCACCCGCAATACCGTAACGTGGATTACCGCCAATTTGTTCTGCTGTTAAGCCTGCATTTTCTACCGCAGCCAAAGCTGAGTTGTATGCATACATTGCGCATACGCCCATAAAGCGTTTTAAACGGCGGTCAATACCGTCAAAGTTTTGTTCTGCAGCCGCACTGACATGACTTTTAAAATTAAGTTCAGCATAACTTGGGTTGAAACGTGTTCCAGAAATCCCGTTTTGCAAAGAATGAGTGACATCTTCTAATGTATTACCAATGCATGAGTTGATGCCCATACCAGTGATTACAACACGTTTCATCTACAGATCCTTTATAGGTAGTGTGTGAGCAAGCTATTGAAAGTATACGAAGGAAACTTTCTAAATAGGCGAACTCATATAATTTGATTGGAATAATGATAGCAGAAAGCTTTTTGAATTCTTATGGCA
Organism: Acinetobacter sp. YH1901134; assembly: GCF_013416965.1. Lineage (NCBI taxonomy): Bacteria > Pseudomonadati > Pseudomonadota > Gammaproteobacteria > Moraxellales > Moraxellaceae > Acinetobacter > Acinetobacter sp. YH1901134. Next base: position 28,357 of record NZ_VPEW01000023.1, read on the forward strand.
AATCCTATGCCTATTTTTGACTGAGCTAATTTGCAACGATGCAGCAAAAAACTTAACTTAAAGATACATATTCAAGTTGTGATAAAGTTTGACTACACCTAGTATTTATCAATAATTTAAAGAATGGTTTTAATGAGGTAGTGAATGGTGAAAACGAATAATAAACCAACGGCAGGTCTACTCTCAAACGCCTTTGGAGTGGCTAAAAAGCTCAGTTCTACTGGGGTGTCCATCATTAATCATGTCGCACCCGAATCCGTAACTAAGGTCATTCAACCTCAAAAAAATGGTCAAACCTTGGAGGGTCAGTCAAGGCAAGCGGGCGTATTTGATGTAAAAAAATATGATAATCCTCAGCAAATCTTGCGTGAACACGTTCCAAATGTTTCTAGACAATTATTGGGTCGACATTTTAATACCGTAAATAATGTGGCTAATTTTGTTGCTCCTCAATTTAGTGACAAAATTTCTGATTATTTATTTGATCGACTGAATAATTTTAGTTCGGATATTTCATCTGTAGATGCTGTACTGGATGAAGCTGGGGTACGTGATTTAGAAGAGTTGACACAAGATGTCGATCGTTCGCGTCGTATTAGTCAGGCTCTGGGTGAGCAAAATAAATGGCTTGCTTCGATTCAAGGGGCTTTAACAGGTGCGACAGGTGTCATTGGTTCAAGTATTGATATCCCTGCTTCACTGATTATGACTCTGCGAGTGATTTATCAAGTTGGACGTTCTTATGGTTTCGATTTAAGTAAAGAAAGTGACCAAGATATTGTTCAGTTTATTTTTAAACAGGTCGACTTGAGTTTAATTGCAGAAAAACAAACTTTGCTTATGGCAATAAAAGCTCTGAGTAGTACGCTACAAAATAGTGATTTACATCAATTGCAGCAATTGGTGGGTTCAGATACTGATGCAGCAGCATTGAAAAAATATGTACTAGATGAAAATGGTCAGTTTAAGTGGGCATGGCTCAATCAAATGCCAAAAGTTTCATTGTTAAATCAGCTATCACGATTATCTCCTGTGGCGAGTGTTGGTGTAAGTGTGGTGTATAGTCGCCGTTTAGTGGATGAAGTGAATCAGAAGGCACAGCAAGTCTTTTCTAATGCGCGCCAATATATTTTGCAGCATCAGGATATTAGCTTGTCACCTTTACATGCCTATGAGCGTTCTCTTGAGTTGCTTGCTCAAGCAACACCTAAATTACTAGAAGGTATTAAGGCGAAAGATATTGATTTGGCTGAGCCTGTACTAGATCAGACCATAGATGTTACAGGTCATGAGAGTATCCGCGCAGTAAAAGTCATCAAAAAAGCACAAGTTAAAAACTCTGATGCAGCCGAAGTGGAAGTAGAGCAGGAACAAAAAGTCTCAGAAGGTTTGGAGGCACTTGCGGAGAAAGTTGTTGAGCCTCATGCACCCGGGGCTGCGCAAAAACCTGCTTTAGCTGAAAAAGATGAGTTTGATGTGTTGGAATCTGTACAGCAGGAGGATGTCTCCGTGGAAAAAGCTGCACCCAAAACTAAGCCGCGTAAAGCCAAAACAGCAGCCGTAGATAAAGTTACAAAAAAATCAGCAGATTCTTCTGAAAAATAAACTATTTATTTGTGGGTGAAAAATTGCGCAAATCATGATGAATAAATGTTTTCGATGATCGTATATTGTTGACCAATTTTAAGTCTTCGCTTACAATTGCATGCCCTCAAAAAGTAGTATTTTTTGGGGCTTTTTATTAACGGGAGAATTGCCAAATGGCAACAACAAATCAGTTGATCCGTAAGGGTCGTACAACTTTAGTTGAAAAATCTAAAGTTCCTGCGTTGAAGGCTTGTCCACAACGTCGTGGTGTTTGTACACGTGTTTACACAACTACACCTAAAAAACCTAACTCAGCAATGCGTAAAGTTTGCCGTGTTCGCTTAACTTCAGGTTTTGAAGTTTCTAGCTACATCGGTGGTGAAGGCCATAACTTACAAGAGCACAGTGTTGTTCTTATCCGTGGTGGTCGTGTTAAAGATTTACCAGGTGTACGTTACCATACCGTTCGTGGTTCTTTAGACTGTGCTGGTGTTAAAGATCGTAACCAGTCTCGTTCTAAATACGGTGCTAAACGTCCTAAGAAATAATCTGAAAAGATTAACTTCTTAGTTCGTTAGAACTGCAATCCTTTATCGTCTCGCTTGTCTGATTTCTGCATTTTTTGTGAAAATTCCAAGCGACGTATAGTAAGGCCAGCGAAAGCACATGACACTTTGTGCACCTGCTGGAGTAACCTGAAGTGTCATATTTATTAGGTGTATTAAAATGCCAAGACGTCGCGTAGTTGCTGCCCGTGAAATCCTTCCGGATCCTAAGTTCAGCAGCCAAACAATCGCTAAATTCATGAACCACGTAATGCAAGATGGTAAAAAATCTATTGCTGAAAGTATCGTTTACGGTGCTTTAGACCGCGTTCAAGAAAAATCTAAAGTAGACCCAGTTGAATTTTTTGAGACTACTCTTGAAAAAGTTCGTCCTATGGTCGAAGTAAAAGCACGCCGTGTTGGTGGTGCTACATACCAAGTGCCTATGGAAGTACGCCCATCCCGTCGTACTGCCTTGGCTATGCGTTGGTTAGTAGATGCTGCTGCTAAGCGTTCTGAAAAAACTATGGCTTTACGTCTTGCTGGTGAGTTGCTTGATGCAGCTGAAGGTAAAGGCGCAGCGATCAAAAAACGTGAAGATGTGCATCGTATGGCTGAAGCCAACAAAGCCTTCTCTCATTACCGTTTCTAAGCGGATAAAACAGCCCCTATTCAGGAGGGTGACAAATCAGTTGTCACTGTTTTGTCATCGAATCGCTTTAAGTTGCTATGCAGCTTAAAGCGTCCTGTTTTAAACAACAAAATTTAGGAATGCTAGAAATCATGGCTCGTCAAACCCCAATTTCTCGTTATCGTAACATTGGTATCTCTGCGCACATTGATGCTGGTAAAACTACCACTTCAGAACGTATTTTGTTCTACACAGGTGAGAGTCACAAACTTGGTGAAACTCACGAAGGTTCTGCAACTACAGACTGGATGGAACAAGAGCAAGAACGTGGTATTACTATTACCTCAGCGGCAGTAACATGCTTCTGGAAAGGGATGGGTAACCAATTCGAACAGCACCGTATTAACGTAATTGATACCCCAGGACACGTAGACTTCACTATTGAAGTTGAACGTTCTATGCGTGTTCTTGATGGTGCATGCATGGTTTACTGTGCTGTAGGTGGTGTACAACCTCAGTCTGAAACTGTATGGCGTCAAGCAAATAAATATAAAGTTCCACGTATTGCATTCGTGAACAAAATGGACCGTACTGGTGCGAACTTCTTCCGTGCTGTTGAACAAGTTAAAACACGTCTTGGTGGTAATCCAGTGCCAATCGTTGTTCCAATCGGTGCAGAAGAAAACTTCCAGGGTGTTGTTGACCTAATCGAAATGAAAGCGATTATCTGGGACGAAGCGTCTCAAGGTATGAAGTTTGAATATGGCGAAATCCCTGCTGAATTAGTTGATACTGCTAACGAATGGCGTACTAACATGGTTGAAGCTGCTGCGGAAGCATCAGAAGAACTCATGGACAAGTACCTTGAAGAAGGTGAGTTAACTAAAGAAGAAATCGTTTCAGGTTTACGTGCACGTACATTGTTGAATGAAATTCAACCAATGCTTTGTGGTTCAGCGTTCAAAAACAAAGGTGTTCAACGTATGTTGGATGCTGTAATTGAATTCTTACCTGCGCCGACTGATGTCGAGGCGATTAAAGGTATCCTTGACGACAAAGACGAAACTGAAGGTTCTCGTGAAGCGTCTGATGATGCTCCGTTCTCTGCGCTTGCGTTCAAAATCATGAACGACAAATTTGTAGGTAACTTAACATTCGTACGTGTTTACTCTGGTGTGCTTAAAGCAGGTAGCCCTTGCTATAACCCAGTTAAAATGAAGCGCGAACGTGTTGGCCGTATCGTACAGATGCACGCAAATGACCGTCACGATATTGAAGAAATTCGTGCGGGTGATATCGCAGCATGTGTAGGTCTTAAAGATACTACTACTGGTGATACATTATGTGATGAAAATAATGTAATTACACTAGAGCGTATGGAATTCCCAGAGCCAGTAATTGCGCTTGCGGTTGAGCCTAAAACTAAAGCAGACCAAGAAAAAATGTCAGTTGCTTTAGGTCGTTTGGCGAAAGAAGACCCTTCATTCCGCGTACGTACTGACGAAGAATCTGGTCAAACAATTATTGCTGGTATGGGTGAGCTTCACCTTGACATTATTGTTGACCGTATGAAGCGTGAATTCAACGTTGAAGCGAACATTGGTAAACCAATGGTTGCGTATCGTGAAACTATTAAAAAGTCAGTTGAACAAGAAGGTAAGTTCGTACGTCAAACTGGTGGTAAAGGTAAGTTTGGTCACGTATACGTACGTTTAGAACCACTTGCTGAAGATGCTGGTAAAGACTACGAGTTCGCTGAAGAAGTTGTTGGTGGTGTAGTACCTAAAGAATTCTTCGGTGCGGTTGACAAAGGTATCCAAGAACGTATGAAGAATGGTGTCCTAGCTGGTTATCCAGTTGTTGGCATCAAAGCGACATTGTTCGATGGTTCTTACCATGACGTCGACTCTGACGAATTATCGTTCAAAATGGCTGGTTCTTACGCATTCCGTGACGGTTTCATGAAAGCAGATCCTGTTCTTCTTGAGCCTATCATGAAAGTTGAAGTAGAAACTCCAGAAGACTACATGGGCGATATCATGGGTGACTTAAACCGTCGTCGTGGTCTTGTTCAAGGTATGGACGATTTACCTGGTGGTACTAAAGCTATCCGTGCAGAAGTTCCACTTTCTGAGATGTTTGGTTACGCAACACATATGCGTTCTATGTCTCAAGGTCGTGCGACTTATTCTATGGAATTCGCTAAATACGCTGAAACACCACGTAACGTGGCCGAAGGCATCATCGCTAAGTTCCAATCTGGCGGTAAAAAAGGTGACGACGAGTAATCTTTCGATTACTATAAGCCCAAACTAATTCATAGTTAAAAACCAAATGCTCATGCAGTATCCCTGCATGAGTAGTTTAAAAAGGAAGATCTCATGGCTAAGGCTAAGTTCGAACGTAATAAGCCACACGTTAACGTGGGTACAATTGGTCACGTCGACCACGGTAAAACTACTTTAACAGCTGCAATTGCAACTGTATGTGCGAAAAAATTCGGTGGTGAAGCGAAAGATTACGCTGCAATCGACTCTGCACCAGAAGAAAAAGCACGTGGTATTACAATTAATACTTCACACGTAGAATACGATTCTCCAATCCGTCACTACGCTCACG
>NZ_VPEW01000024.1:0-22979 GCF_013416965.1 Acinetobacter sp. YH1901134
TGACTTGGTCTTCTGCAGAGTATTTAATAATTAAATCATTGCCTGAACGCTTTAAGCTCACTTCTGCTGGCGCAATCCCATCAGCAAAGACAATCTGATCCAATTTATTTGCCGCGCTGTCATAGCTACGAATAGTGTCATTACCATCTCCTAAACTGAAGCGGTAAATATCATTACCAGCGCCACCGTCTAAGGTATCATCACCAGTACCCCCTATTAACGTATCACTCCCATCACCACCATAAATTTTATCTTTCCCCCCATCTCCATAAATTACATCGTGGCCTTGTTCACCATATAAAGTGTCATGATCTGCACCTCCATAAACAATATCATCACCTAGACCTGCTTTAACAGTATCATTACCCGCCCAAGACCGAATAACATCATCTCCTTCTGTTCCAGAAAGGTTATCATCAAGCGAATAAATAGATTTAAATAATGCATCTTGTAATTGCGGGTCACTAATCTCTTTAGCTACTTCTTTTAACTGTGTAAAAAATTCATTATATAAAATATCATGATTTGGATCTAAACCACGTACGATAAGCATGAATTGTTCTATATCTGCTTGACCTAGTCCTTGATTTTTCAAGAATAAATCTATAAGGCTATTTATAGCCAAGTTGAAGTCTGCATGCCAAATGGTATCAATATGCTCCCAAGGCTTATTCCCTCCTACCTCAGATGGAGAAACTGCCGGAGGTTTACTATCGAAGGTTCTATATTGAATTGGAGATTTAGATAAACCATTTAGAACTTCCGCAGTTTCATAAATACGTTCTTCTTCAAAGATAACTAGATCTATTAAAGATTTTTTAGTTGTTTGAATTAATAACTGGCTATACGTATTTTCTAAAACTTTTTTATAAAAACCTTCTAGCTCTCGCGCCGCACTATCATGAGGAGGCCACCCGCTCCATTCGGACTCTTTACCCCAAATAGTTTTTAAAATTTCAAACTGTTGTTTACTCATCCCATTTGAAGAATAAGTTGATTCAGATGCAGAAATATCTTGATTATTCGTCCAATACAATAAAATTTGATGGGTTAATTCGAGTTGGTCTTCTGAAGGAGTTGTCGCAAATTTCTCTACTAATTCTTTTAATTTACCAGTTGAGTCATTCGTCATCACAGTATGCAAAGATGCAACCGAACCATAACCGACCAAGTTCGGTAGCTCTAGGATATCAATATCAATATCAATATCCACTTCATCTCCCAACCAAATCGTATTTGATGTGCTAATTTGGAATAACAAAGTTTCAGCAAGTCCAATTTTTGTGATACTAACCCCATCTTGTATCACTTCTTGAGTAAATGAAGCTTGATTAGTATGAATAACGTTATTTTCATCTGTGACATCAATCAGCTTCTGATTTAGAGTAATAGATTTAATACCTAAATCTGAGAAGCTAAATAATTCATTTTGTTGAGATATACCATCTCCGTTAATATCTTTCCAAATTTTTAGATTTTGATAAATATCATCATTTTCATCAATAATTTTATCTTTATTATTATCATATTGTGCTAATGCTTCAAATCCATCAACCGCCTTATCACCATTTGCTAATAAAGTATCGGTTCCAAATAGCTCACCACCATTATCTATTTCACCATTATCATTTAAATCCAATACAACGAAGCCATCTTGAGGTGCAACCCACGATGTTTTTTCGGCGAATCCATTGCCATCTAAATCAAAATTTACACCTTGATTTAAACTTTTAGTATTAATTTTCCCATCATGATCCAAATCCAAAATTAATGGGTCTGAGCGCGTAGGTGGATTATTCGGAGGTATATTAATAGGTGGTTCTGGCTCACCGTCTTTAGTTACAGTTACAATAAATCTGACACCTAAATCAGTATCTTTAAAATTCCTTGTTCCCACACCTTCTGTAATTAAATCTTTATAGGTAAAATCAACCTTCCCAGTTAAAATATAACTTACAGATTTGTCTTTTCTAGTACCAGGTATTTCTAGGAGCTCTACAAAACTTAGATCATTAAGCTTATAACCTTTCGCACTAAAATCTAAACTTGAAATAGGAGGTGGAGATAAATCTTCAGATTGATACGTAATACGTGTACCTGTTAATTCCTTATCATGGTAAAATATTTTACCTTTACCATCTCCCTCTCGATCATCAATTAAGGTTTCACCATAAGCTCGATAAATATCAAATCCTTCGCCACCGACAAGAACATCATAACCAGCTCCGCCATAAAGTGTATCGTTTCCTTTTCCACCGTATAAAAAATTGTTGCCCGAATCTAAAGAATCGTATTTTGTTCTTCCAGCATATAACTCATCATCATCATCATCACCGTAAAGATGATCATTATCTTTTCCACCATATAACTTATCATTTCCTTTTCCACCATGGAGGATATCCTTCTCATCTCCCCCATACAGATAATCTACGCCATCGCCTCCTTTTAAGATATCTTGCCCTTTATAACCCCAAGCATAGTTTTCAGTATTAACATCTATTCCAGCATTACCGTCTTCTGCTGTAAAAATGATGTCATCCCCATCACTGCCATGTATGATGTCATTACCAGCGCCGCCTTCAGCAAAGTTATTCCCTGTGTCAAGAGCTAGCTTAGTAGTCGTACTATCATGCGCCAAATAAATTTGATCGTCGCCATCTCCACCATATATTCGGTCTTCACCTGCTCCCCCATAAAGCGTGTCAATACCAGCCCCACCATATATATGATCATCTCCTCCTAAACCATATATTGTATTTTTTGTCCCTGCATCATTTTGGTCATTCTCTTCATCCCCTGCATAGAGATCATCAGCGCCATTACCCCCAAATATTATGTCACTTCCCTTACCTCCATATGCCTTATTGCTATTATTATCAAAGTTATTGACATTTACTGCTGTTGATTTACCGAATTCAAATTTACTTACGATAAGTACATCATCACCTTCACCACCATATAGCTCATCCTCTCCATGCCCCCCAACTAATACATCTCTTCCAGCTCCTCCATACAAAAAATCATTATCTGATCCACCATCAATGTAATCATTAAATTTTCCACCTTTTAAAGTGTCATTACCTATATGTCCCCATATATTATATTTCCTACCATCATCACCAATTATCGTATCGGCAATATCCGAACCAGTTAGATCAATAGTAACTCCTGACCATGGGTTTATATCATCCGGAAGATAACTTAAAATAGTTGCACTTATTGGTTCTACAATATCTGCCCATTTGGAAACAGCATCTAATGCACTCCTACCAATTAAATTCAAAATATCGTCACGATGAATTTTATCGTCAACAATAATACTAGAATTCATACTATTACTAATACTTCCACAAATTAAAGATACCACCTGCAAACACACACCAAGCGGACTTAATTTTGCTACACTAGCAAACTCAGATAATAACGCTGCTGTATCATCAGCCAGATCCAATAACAATGCTTTTGGTACATATGGATCATTATCATTATTAATTTTACTAACCAAGTCACTAATATTTAATGTAATTCTAGAAGTTAATGCTATCAATCTCACCCCGATATTAAACTTACTTACATTTTCATTTTTAGAAATAAGTTCTACAACATCTGACAAAACTAATAATACGGAGATTCCTTTTTGCGGAGTAGTTGCACCATTTTCAAAATTATTTATTGTATTCCAAATATTATTTAATAAACCAACTGTAGCACCTAAATCACCTGATGATACGCTTCTATTTAGTTCAAAATAATTATTAGAAGAATTAGAAATATTACCTATTTGCGTCATAAATCACCCAATTTTAAATATTAAAATAAAAATAAAAATTAAAATTAAAATTAAAATTAAAATTAAAATTAAAATTAAAATTAAAATTAAAAAATATTATTTTTCTACAAGATCATAAATATACCTCCTTTCATAAAATAAAAAATAAACTTTTACATATTTAACCTTATAACACTTATTGCTTACATTTATTTCATCTTTAAAATAATAATACCTACTACCAAATGGTAAGACACTACTAACCAAATTAATTAAATAAAAGCTCTTTCCATCAACTTCAACCACATACCTAAAACCATCATATTTCGTATGATATTTCCCAGTAATAACCATACACCCATCAATAATATTATCCTTATCTTTAATCTTATTTTTTAAAATAAGATTATTATAAAAAACAGTATAAAAGATCATCGATAACAGCAAAAAAGAAGTTGATAAAATCAATTTCATATTAATTTCTCATACCTGTTAAAATAAAAATCAGTGAATATTTAAGTCCACTAGTATATTAATAGTTTTTTTGGCCTTACTTTCTCAATTTCACTAAATAAAGAAAAAGTCTGATTCACATAATTCACCACACCAGAAATCTGTTCCATATACTGTAAAAGATCCGGTGTCTTTTCAGCTTGAACTAACTTCACTGTTCGTGATGGATCAAAACCATCAAACTGACAATAAAACAAAGGCTCTCCACGTTTTAAAATCAAGTCTTTCGAAGTATCATGCCATTCAAAAGCCCACATCAAAGGACGTGGCCAAATATGAATCGGAAAACGACCACCAAAAATCGTTCCAGGTAAAGGATGTTTTCTGTAATGCCCAAAAGCATCTAGCTGCGTGATATACACCACTTCATCAGCAATAAAACAGTAAGGAAGTTTTAATTGAAGGATAGGGACATTAGGCGTACGCCATTCATTTTCATTCACGAGCGTTAACAACTCACGCAACTTATTACTACGTATAGGTGAAGTATCTCCCAATACATTTATAAGCGCTGGCTTTCCTGCTTTGTCTCGTTCAAAACGTAAATAAAAATCAAAAGGGCAATTGATTATAAAATAGCGACTTTCAAGCTGAAGTACTGCTGGACAACGGCCGGCAGATTTTGCATGCTTTTGTTGAGACTGCGAACGCATGCGATATGGTGGTTCAAAAAGAATTGAAGCTTTGTCATCAACTAAGAACCATCCCACCTGTATAGGTCCCGTCTCTGTATGCTTTTGATCATCCGTTATTGTAAAATTTATGTGCATTTTATTATTCACAAATATTAAAATTGTTTAATTGTAATCGATTTAATTTTATTTTTTAAATAATAAATTCAACATATACTATTGATTAAAAACATTATTTTATTTAAAAATGTGAGCTGGTTGTCATATTTTATTATTCGTTTAGTAAAAAATGCAGAGTGTTAGGTTCTGTAATCTACATTTATTTTTATACCTGTTTTAGTCAAATCATCTTTCTTGTAATGCCTTTTTTGCTTTATTAAATGGCCTCAATCAATAATTTAGTATTGTCTTTTCTTCAGTCCGCATATCAACGTTTGTAATTATCCCCACGGGCAATATTTTCACCCAAAACACTATGAATTTTAATTTTTACTTCATTAACATCTGCTTGGGTAGATGTAGCCATGAATGTGTATATTGGTAACTGTAAAACACAAAAACATAGATCTATTTCTCAGAAAAATAAAATAATCCTCTCTCATGTACACACGAGATCAAAGCAACGTAAAATTTTCTGAATACCCTACCCATCATTAAATATGGTAACTGCTAGATTAAATTGAGATCAGTATGTTCTGTGCTTCTAAGAATCTCTCATAATGATAGGTTCATTTTAGCCCAAACCCATCCAGATTCGAAGGGTCAAAATTTTTATCAAACATATACTTATCTGCTCGCTCTTTTTTTTAATATCGCCAAGGCATAAAAGAAACATTTCTCACATAACTGTAACTCATATCTTTCCCCATCATGCTTGGAGCCATACCCCCAATGTGCGGATAAATTTCCAAACTGCAGTTTCGTTGATTGGTTGCATACATCACATACAACATCTGTAACGACTTCTACCTGTTTCAGTTGTTTAATTTCCATATTAAGAACCTCTAAGTTTTAAAATATATAGCATTGCTATAAGTTGTGATTCAGTTCTTAAAAATATAAAAAATCACAATATATTGTATATTAATTGTAAATAAACACAAAATATGGGGTAGATCAATCTTGTTTAATATTTCAAAAAATTATAAGAATCTTCACTTGATTATTTTTTAAACTTGTAAAGAACTATGGGAAAAGCTTTTGATTTCGATGAAGAATTTGGCGCACCTAAAAAATTGTTGTGCAAAAATTTCAATAAAATCCAAATCAGTTTACATCCTGATTTTTCTGGAATTTATCTTTGCTATCAAGAGGCTTTCAAATCCTTAAAAGCTGATCTATCAATATTGACTTCTTACCCTGAAATCCGTGTCTGGAAAGACCCTAATAGATCTGGCTATACCATCGTAAATGCCTGTCAGTGGCACTTATATTGGTCTAAGAACACACCTAAGAATATCAACTTACTCATTCATTTTTTTCCTCAAGATGAGGACAAAATTGATCTATTAAAAAAAGAGGCAAGTTTGGAATTCATGAGATTTCTGGCCTCTTATCACCATGAACTGGATCGAATGAATCCTGCAAAAATGCAATCGCTGATCAATGCACATATTTCATATGAAGTTATCTTGGCTTTAAACAAAGAAAATTCTTTCAAACCTCACCGTACTATGAGCTTAGATCTGCTAGCAAAACTACTCTCATACACACGAAATCAGCTGAATTATCGCAATAAAGTTATAAATCGAAAAAGACAAAGCGTGCTTGATCAACTGGAACAAACCAGTGCAATTGTTAAACAGCTTGTAAATAACGTGGACTTCGTTCTCACGCCAGATCAGCTATGGAAGGCATAATGTCAGAATCCAACCTAAATCATCAAAATATTGCTGATATTCCTCGGGTATCATTAAAGCAGACATTGGAAAAGCTCTTTGGTGATGAGCAACTCCAACGTACGGAACATATTCAATATGTTGCTGATTTACTGACTTCACACCCAACTGATCAATGTCTGGAAGGACTGAATCTCGATCTATTAGATTTTGATATAGAAACCAATTCTGTTGTTGCTAGACCAGCTGCCTTGATCTCCTCTCGAAAACATACTGTTAGCGCAACACCAGTCACTTGGTATGTGAACTCAATTGCACAATTAGCAGAGTCAGAAGAAAATGCTTTAATCTGGAATATCGTGGTCTTAAAAGCAGCAATCTATTTAATTGCACTTCCAGACATCAAACCTGAACTTTTTGAAGAGGATCACACTGAACATTTCAATACTGTAAAACGTTTATTCCAACGCTTCCGTACAGCCAATCGGATTCTAAGTTCTGAAAAAGAATATCAAAATACTCCTGAATATAGACTCCTTTGGGAAAAGTATCTTAAAGATCCCTCCCTTTCCTTAGTTGAATTTATTCGGAATTTGAATGAGGTTATTGATGAAGAACTTGATAAAGAGCCGTCTAATGATTTTATGCAAAACTTACTAAAAGTGATCCGCATCACCTTTATTTATGTTTTGGAAAATAGGGCTAAAATTGCTAAAGCGAGTATTGAAACTACACTGCAACATGAATTTTTAGACGAAGATCAGCTGATTGCAGAAAGCTCAGAAATTAAAAAAGGGCAAAAATCTAAAGCTCTCAATATAGAACAACAACTAGATGACCAAGATACACGTCAAATATTTGTAGACCCAACCATCGTTACTCCCCTTGCTGCATATTCCGAATCCAGCCAGAGTTATGTGCTGCCTCTGGTTGCCAAACATATTCAACGGAAAGAACATTTGCTGCCATACAGCAGCCTCTTTCCTAATACCGCAAGCATAAGTGCCTTAATTACTGAACTATATAAAAATTACATTGTTGAGATTAAAGAAGATTCTAAAGACAAGGATAAAGAAACCAAAAAAAAGAAGGCATCCTTGATCCTGATGCTGTCATTTCTGACAGGAAATAAAATCCAGGAGTGGCTACGTCTACAAAGTAAACGTGCTAAAAATTTAAATGCTCGCCAACAGATCAAGCAAAGCAATGGACAATATTATCTGAGAAGTAAATTTTCAATTTTTGAAAATAAGGATTTTGCTTATCCCGATTCATTACTCAACCAAACCGCTCATCTAGACATTCCAATCCCGAATTCATTTATTGATTCTCTACGGGATGGTGACCCAGTTGAGGAAAAGGACCTCCAGCAACATTTAAAACAGTTGAGAACCAAACTTTATATTCCCAAATTATCATTGATAAAAATAAGCTCTCTTTTACATCAGACTATTTTGCAGCGCACAGGAAATAAACAGCTTGCTGACCTTCTCACAGGTATTGATGCCAATAAGTCTTCTTCTATTTCTTATTGCCATCAGAGTATTCAGACTTTACAGACCGAGTATGTCTCGATTTTAAAAGATCTATGTGAGTCATTATCTAATGACTACCAGAACATCGAATATGCTGGAGAAAAAAACTTTGGTAGCCGTAAAGCACCTACCCCAAGCGTGATTAAAGATATCTTTACCATACTCAAATTTAAAATATTTTCACAAAAAGAAGATGATTGGATAGCGATTTTCAATAATTACAGTATCTGGATGTGGCATTTTTTATTGCTTTTTACTGCTGCACGACCAGTCGCTGAATTTCCAGGTTTTTTAAAAAGCTTTAACCTAAAAAGACAAATATTCATGGTGTCTGATAAAGAGGTGGGTGGGCGTCAAGGATATGGACGCTTAATTCCACTGAGTCACTTTGTTGTACAAGAGCTACAGAAATTCATAGATTTTCTACATTATTTTAAAACTCAAATTGGTTCTAGTCAGCCAGAAATTTCACAACATATTCAACAAATTTTAGAGAGTAAGCTCCCTCTGTTAAATATTTTTCAAGACGATCAATGGCAACCTTTGAGGCCTTCCATTATAAAAAACTTTCATCCTGAGTTAGGTTTGGAACATGAAAACTGGCACCGACATAGTGCCCGTGCATTTCTCAGCCATAAAATTAGCGAAATTGAAATTTTAGCGTTATTCGGTCATGAACCGATGCAGCAAGAAGCTGCGCATCCTTATTCCAGCTTATCTATTTCACAATATTCAAGCATTGCTCATGTTCTTGAACAAATGAAAGATTATTTTAATATTACCGGTATTGAACTCGATGTCCTCATCCAATAAACGAACTAAGCCAGTTCAACCACTATATGCAGAAAAGCGTAGAAAACAAATTCGTCTTAATAAAGAAGAATTGCATCGGTCGGATGTAGAACAGGAGTTAATTCAATATTTCCAAGAACAAGAACTAGAACAAAAAGAGGATCTTGAATCTTTCTATCCAGCAATTTATGAGTTTATTAAACGCAAAGCTCCAAACTTGGCCTGGAAAAAATACGCACATGAATTTTTCCGGGCATATATAAAGAAAATCAATCTAAATCGTCATAAAGCTTTACCTCTACCTAGCCTGACATTTGAAATGCAGCGCGATCAACCAGTTTTCACCATGAACTGGATTGAAAAGGGTCATCAGATTGATAAAATTATTGATAAGCTTTGGGACTATTGGATTCTAGTGAAAGATAGCCAAGCATTTTCTGATGATGAAATCATTGGGAATATTATTATTTCTGCCATGCTTTATTCAGGATTAAATCAAAAAGCTTCTTTAGAGGCTTTGCTTGAATATTTAAAAAATCCAGCAAAAATCAGAAATATCGAAGATCTAAACATTATATTTTTAGAACCGCTCTCACCCTCTTATGGCGATCTATTTATTGATGAAAAAACCATTCGTAAATCACGTAATTTTATTCCTGATCAAATTACCCGCTTATGGTTAATTCATTTTAATAGCAGAAATATTCGTACAGTAAACCAGAATGTAGAAGATTATCTACAGCTTATTTTTAATAAAATTAAGTTATCATTTAATCTCAAAACTTATAAATTATTACGCGACTACGCCAACTTTAATTGGATGCAACTCCCGAAAGTTGACATTGATCCTGCTCTCTCACAATGTCTCATAGAAAATACTGCAACATGTGGCTTATCAGAAATAGAATTTGAAAGATTTCTTCATCCAAAATTTAAATATCAGCAGAACACTCTTACCGATTCAAATGTAGAAAAATCATCATCTATTGTGGGTCAATCCTACTCTAATGATGATATTCAGCAAGCCTTGGATGATGTTATAAAGATTCACAAAGACCTTTTACAACTGATTCGTACATCACAAACTGATCAAAGTATCGATGCATTAATCATTAAATATTGCATTGAAAATACTAATAAATTTAATGAGTATAGTAAACGTGTCGCCTTATGGCTCATCAGCCTTTATAAACCAGCACTGGAACAAATTAAGCCGCTGGCTGAACGTTTTAATTTTTGCGTAAACCAATTTCAAAAAGCATTTCAGCAGAATAGACCGTTAGCAGATAGTTCGATTTACACTTATTACTCCCGTATTGCTGAGCCCTGGCTCACCCATTCTTTACAATATCTAGATAGCGAAGATGATCTGAATACGAACTTAGCGAAGATCTACCAACAAATCATCACGAATACCCGACTCGCAGATGAAGCAGGCCAACCTGAGTTTAAAAAATCCAGTGGTCAGACCATCAGGATGTTGAAGCGCTTCCAGAGCTTTCAACAAACAGTTTTCGAAGCTGAATCTCTCGAATTAGAGTCAATTGCCATACAAAATAGGCCTAGAGCCCGTATTATTGGTCCTTTGACTTATCAAGCTTTCATGAACAAGTTAGATACCTTGTTTTCAGGGGCTAATAGTCAAGAAAACACTTACAAGACATTAAAAATCATCTATATCTTAGCTTACCGAACCGGTATGCGTATTAATGAAATTCTAGGCTTACGTGTGCGGGATATCGAGGGCTTAAGCTGTCTATCGGTATGGATTCAGCCCTACGGCTCAAAAAAGCAAGGGAACTTACATCAACTTAAAACAGATAGTGCTGAACGTAAAGTTCCTGTGTATTGCTTATTAAAAGCTGATGAATATCAGCTATTTCATAGCTATGTGGTCGAGCAGCGTCTACTCAATGAGAAAAACTTATACTTATTCCGCAATTGGAATCAAAATATCAAGCTGAACAAACATACGGTGACAACACCTTTTAGAATGATTATGAACGAGCTTTTTAAAACTCATGATTATTCTTTCCACTCATTTCGACACACAGCAGCGAATCACTTATCCGTTATTCTCAATTGTGCTTACGCTCCACTGGTCAAAAATCTGACGGATTATACCCAAGAAGAATATCAATCTATCCGAACAGAATTACTCCGTCATACGCATGGCCAAAATCATTGGTTTATGATTGCCCATTTACTGGGTCATATTGACCCTACGGAAACCTTTAAAAGCTATATTCATCTGAGCTACCTGATCGCTGGACATAAAATACTGCAATATCATCCAGACATCGATACTCAATTAGCAAAGAAGATGATGGGCTATCTACCCTCTTTTAAATTTTTAAACACAGTAAAAGATTCTTTTCCATTCAATTTTGAAAAGCATGCTATGCATTTAAGTCAACAGTTACTCAACGATCAAACTGACTGGTTAAAAAGTAACGTAGAAGACATTCTAGATGAGGTTTCATCTAACTCACAGCCTCATGATTTTTTTAAATATTTCGTAGGAACAAAAGAATCTAAAGTTTCATTTGCATGGTTTTTTAAGTGCCTAAATTTACTGGAAATTCATCATGATCCACATCTAGTCTCAGAGGAAATGTGTTTACCTGTAGAACTGGTGAATTATTGGTATGAAAATGCCAAACAACTAGGCCAACTCAAATCTCAAAAAAACAACCCTAGATTATTTGATATCAATAACACAAATCATCTAAAGAACCCTCTGAAACCAGCCATGATCGATACTGTTGAAGAGCGCACTGCAAGAAATTATTTCTTTGAAAATATTCAGAATGAATTTGAAAAGAACCCAAACCAAATCAAAGCGGTGCTTGAGACATTTTTAAGTCGTGTTACGGTTTCTCATACAGGTATTCATTATCGTTGGAATAAAATCGATCAATTGGAATCATTTTATTCCAATATAAAAGACTTGTTTCCCCGTCAATTTTGGCATTTACTTGGACAAGATTTGGCAAAATTGTTGGATACCAAGAAACAGCCTTTATTATTGAAACTGGCTAAATTGAACACAACAGAGCATCCAACGACTCAAGAAGATTATGTCCGTCTTCAACTTTATTCAACTAAAGAGCGTAAAGCACTTGCAGCATTTAAGTTCTGTCTACATCTAGCCTGTATCGGCAGACCACGATCTATTGAACTTAAAGTCTAAGGATTAGAAAAGTCATAATCGAGCACATAACTTAACTATTTGAGGGGGAGCATTACCTTTCAGTCTGAATAAAAATGAAGATCGAATTAAATTTTGTTTCAAATGTAAAGATACTAAAGCACTTGATGGCAGTCCAACTTTTCTAGGAGTGTGATAGCTATTCACTAACTAATAATAATGTAATTTAATATCCCCCATCTTTTAATTACTGACAATAAGTAGTTTATAAAATATACAAAACAACCTTAATTGGGATCTTTTTACAATTATTAAAAAGCCTAAACGAGTTTTAGTACTTCAATATTGTCTTTTATTTTCCTCCCCACCCAAAAGTGAGTCCGTCCAACAATAATCAAAATTAGTGGTAATTCTGATTTAAGGCTCTTATGCCAACTTGTGCAATCCATCATAGATGGTTTTGGTACATCTTCCGGATGTGTGTGCCACTCACCTAAATACTGCCATTCACCATCACTCTTTTTGAAAGCATCATCAACGGCCTTTTGATGATGCAGACTCACTCGATCTACCATAAATCTACTTCTAATATCCCATCTGCTAGGCTCTGATAAATCTTTTAAGACGATATGAGCACCTCGACGTTCGCCGATAAGAACTCCAGCACTTTCGAGGCTAGAATCGCTTATTTGGCGGTATGAGAGCAATATATTCGCTACCTCAGTTGAGATTACGACTAAGGATTCATCCAGAGCTTTGAAAACGAGTTCTTTATCGACCATTACATATGTCACAGAAGTTTTGTTTTTTAATCCAAGTTGGCTTTTTAGTGCGACTACCCATGAAGATATGTTCTTTATAATTCCAGTCTCTTTCGTGCTCTAAAGTAGATAAAACTGCTTCTTGTATCAATGCTGCTGTCATAACACTGACTGCTGCATCATACGGTGTGTATGTGTTACCACATGACACTTTCTTTTGGTTAACATCTAATAGCTTCTCAAAACGCATATCGGTACCATTTTTATAGAAAGCCGGATCACTGCACAGGCAGTTATAACAACCATCTGAGCTATCAATGAATACTTTTGATGCGATACCGTTACCGTCATTGAATCCATGAACAATAATAGGTCTATCCTTTGTATCAATCTGTCGGATCACTTTTGCTAAGCGTTTTGATACAGGTCCTCGACCAGTAGCATCAATCACAATGTCATAATGTGATAGGAAAGGCTTCATAATAGGAAACCCATATTTATGAGCTTCAACATTTACCGTGAGGTGGGTTGAGTCAATAAGCCTATCTTTCAATGCTACTGCTTTGTGCTTACCAAAGTCTCTGCTACTCAATGTATGGCGACCAAAATTATGCGGACCATAGGTATCATGATCATATAAATCTAAACTTTTGGTTCCCATACCGGCACCGGCCCGAATCAAAAGCTCTGCCAAGTAGCCCCCAATGGTTCCGCAACCAATTAAAGCGATACGCTTTGTCCTGAGATCACCAATCTCGGGTCTAGATCTATTACGTGAGAGAATCGTATCTTTATCTGACTTTTCAAAAGCAATTCTTTGAAATTTATTAAACGCGAATTTGCCCATGAGAACGCTACTTGCTCGTTCTAAATCAAGTTTTCTTGCCCCTTTACCTTTTTTTCTTGGGTTTGCATAAGTCGTAAACTGTACTGCTTTTAGATTCAGTTCCAGTACTACCCCGAACGTATCTTGTTTATCTACATTCAATACGATCAAATGATATTTAGTCGTAGGATGGCCGACAAAATACTGAACTAAATGTGCTTTGGCATTGTGGTCCACTTTAGACAACCATTGAAATAGAGCCTTGGCATCTTTCGGTGGCCAATGGACACCAGAAAGCTTGGCAGGTCTAACCGTAAGACAAAAAATGTTAAGTTTCCGACTATCAGTTTCTTCCAGTGATCTTTGGCTTAACCATTTTTCTTGAATGTCTTTATCTTGGAGTCCGAACAATAAAGATTCGGTGCGTTTAGCACCATCCATAGTAGTGTTTCGAGTCAGGTAAGCAACTTCACCACTCAATGAGTTTAGGTCGGTCAGAGCATAGGTAAGTCGTTCAGCTTTCCAGTAAGCGACAAATTCCCCCTCAAGTTCAATCTGATCTACTTTGCCGTTCTTTAAAGATTCAATTGAGTTATCTAATGTGCGTTGGATCTGGCGATCTATAGTCCTATAGAGATTACCAAGATCATTCGGGTTCCAATCAGCTTCCATTTGTTCAACATAGCAAAGATTCCCACTAGTGTTGACATGAGGGAGTAACATGTCATCAAACTGTGATGGTTTACTGATGATGCGCGCCCACGGCAAAATTGTATAAACGTCATAGTTTATTTCTAGGGCAATAGAAAATATCCCCTCTGAAGTTGAAAACTCTTTGAGGTAAACAGGATATTTTTCTTCAATTGAAAATATAGCTTTATATTTCTTTCGTCGCTTGGCTGTCAGGTATTCATACCCACAGCCAAGCATCACAGCATGTAATTCCGACACTCAATCAACCACTTTTCATTGAAGTACTGATGATAGCGGCTTCTTTAGCTTTAAGTGGAGTGCTTTCATAAGCTGGAGCTGCTGCTTGAGACACGATAAGACTTAGGTCCTGAACACGATCACCGTATTCACCATTAAGAATACCTAAAGCATCTTGCTTGGTATGTGCAGCATATACAGATTCGAGTGAATCAACCAATTGTTCTAGCTTCTGCATGACTTCTTTGTGCTTAGGTTCATGCTCATAGTGTGGAGGGAATAAAGGGCGGTCATCATTTTCATCAGGACTCTCTACGCCATTGCGGAAAGCATCTGGGAGTTTTCTTGCAACTGTCAGCATCAATAATCCAAAATCTTTAGAATCAACAGAAGTACGATCTAAGATGCCTACCACTGCTGCCATTAAAGAAATCGATGATGGACCATTACTTTCTTGCCAATCACCAGCATCACGCCATGCTTTAAGAATACGACAAACTTTTCGTAAATGCTGACCAGTCCGTTGACACGCATCTTGGAACCACAGATGAACATCTTTGGGATCGCTTTTAATCCATTTTGCATCATCCTTGCGTACAGCTAGATTTACACAGTCAGTTTCAATTTGATCATAAAGCGCATGATCAGCGGCTGTGATACTGTCATACATTTCCATTGACAATCGTGTGTTTGCCGCCTCTTTTAGTAACACTTCTTTTTCTAGGAACTTTTCAAAAGGGATGGCATACATCGGTACATCTATATGGACGCTTTTGGCAGGGATTTTGATGCGTCCACATGTTTCCTTAGCTTCAAAGGACCATCCATAACGCTCAACAGTCAATGATTTAAGAGAAGCATCAACCAAGAGCAATAAGAGTTGATGCCCAATTGCTGGCTTATCTTCAAAGAATTGCATTGGCAAATAAGTACCATCATCAATGTCCATTTCTTGAGTAGGTTTATATGGACGATTTAATGTGTCATACATGAAGCTACCTTGCGTCCAAAAACGTGGGCTAATCTTCATGAACTCTGCCTTTAGATCATCTGATAAGTCCATAATGAGTTCAGATAAAGTTTGTTGATCATCTACCGAAAGATATTTGAAATGAGTATCAATAAACTCTGCTCGAAATGATAAGGCTGTGTAGTATTGCTTAGAGGACTTAACAAGTTGTTTAGCTTCGTCAAAAACATCCCGTGTTCGTTCACGTACGACCTGACGTAATACCTTGAGTGCATCTTTTTCATGATCACTAAGGATTAGCTGACCTATCAAGCCAGTATCACGATTGGTATAATAATTATGAAAATTCCAAGTCATGTCACATCCCCTGTAATAATGATGTATTAGTGTTAAATTTTTTAGCTGGTTTTAGGAAGAATTTGCGTAATTCCTCATTTTCAGTATAGCCTTCGGCGCCTAGTTTTTTGCCCATACCTTTAAGTTGCCTCAGGCTACTTTCAGAAGCATTATCAAGCGTAATATCGGCAGCAGCTTCGTTTGGAATCGTCTCATCGATTTCAACATAATTTTTCTCAATTCCCATGACTTTAAACTCACGAATTAACATGAATCTTTGCAAATGTTGATTTGCAGTCATAGTACTCAGAACTAAACGTTCACCCATGCCCCATAATCCCCAATAGCCCTTGTTACATTTTTTAGAAAGAGTTTTGGGACCAATGCAATAATTTTCACTTAATGTTCCAATATTTAAAACAGAAACATCTTCTGGCTTCGCATTTGGAAAATCATTTTTCATATCAATCAGAACTTCACGCACACCTATGAAGCTAGGATTATTTGCGACTAAACCACCATCAGCAAAATAGTGCCCTGCATCTTTGATAAAGTGAGGTTTGAAATAAGTTGGTGCTGCAGATGTGGCCATTGCAGCATCAATCAATCTGATCTCACGATCATAATTAAAATTAGGATTATGCGGAGTTTTAAAAAACTTTGGTTTTCCTGTAGAAAGATTCAATGATGTAATCATTACGCGACGTTCTAAATCTTCAAATTTAACAGTATCACCAATCATACTTTTAACTGTTTCATATAATGGATTGCTTTTGTAGATAGGACGAAAAAGCGTCCAAAACTTCTTCCACTTGAACCGATCCAGTGGGAAAATACTAGATGCGCTACTTTCAAATTTTTCCAGTAACTCACGGGCACTTTTACCACTTGCCAAACCAAGTGCCAAAATACCGCCTATCGAAGTGCCAGTAATCAAATCAAAATATTCACCAATTTTTACACCAGTTCGATTCTCACGCTTTTCGATGATATTCTCAATTTCTGCTAATAGACTAATCGTGAATAAACCACGAACTCCACCACCGTTTAAGCATAAGATCTTAATTTTTTCTGAAGTTTCTAGCGATATATCCCCCACGTCAGCTTCTTTTAATGTTGTCATTATGTATTCGCAAGTATTATGATAATTTCGATATTGTGTCTGTAAAATATATTTCAAGAGCAATTTCAACTATAATTTTTATTGCTGAAATAGAGGTAATTTTATAGCGCTTTCAAATAAAAATATTTTATTAATATGCAGAGCAGCCCATTTATTTTTAAAATTCAACCGAAATAAATATTTTATTATCAAAAACTTACTAATAAATAATTAAATTAATGGAAGATGTTTTAAATTAAGTAAAGCTGTAATAAAAGTCTTGGATCATGGGGCATCTCATCGGATAAATGAGCTTTACGTAAAGTAGCTTCAGTGTGATATGTCTGATCAGATTAAAAAAATTTTAGCTGGTCAGCTCTATAAGATAAGAAGTGATCAATTAATAGAGAATATGCATCACACTTCATGTTAAATTTCTTAAATTGTACTTATTAATCATTACAATATTGAAAAAAAGCGAAAGTCATTAAAATATCTTTCGCTTAACAATGATGGGGCTGAACCAAAAGATCAGCTCAATCAGTTCTCTTTTATCCATTAATAATTGCGTTAAATCTTGCAATCCATGATTGGGCATCATGAAAGTTTGCCACAAAAAACTTGAACATAGGCTGCTCTGCATTATTCGTATTCACAACGATAGAATAGTGATTTCGTGAGATCTCTCTTCCGTCAGAACGCTGAATTGTATTTGTCTGTGTTTCTATACTCCAGCTGCGAATGTCGCTCAAATCAAAAATTATAATGCCTGTTATCGTTTGGGCTGTAAAAGCAATTTTCCGCTGCACAGTATCAATCACTACGCCTGTCGCTGAATAATTGTCATTAAAACCATCCGCCTTCAAATAACTCAATTTGTGCTTATGCAGTCTTTTGGGCAATATATTGCTGATATATACCCTTCGAATCGGATAATAAATTAAAAATGAAATAACTAAATATAAGAAACCCACAAAGTAAAATAAGATATCTGCCTTCATTCCAGCATATGCCTTGAAAGCAAATAGCGTAACCAGAAAAAATATAAAATAGCCAAGTAAACTCTGCATAGAAGACCAAGGCTGCTTCACTGAAACCGTTTTTATTACACAGGACATAACATAAAACTTTTAAAATAGATTATTAAAGAAGATTTTTATTGATTAGCTAAACCATCATAACCACTAAGATTTGGCACTTTTGTCAGCAATTTACAGCCTTGAAATGCCCCCTTATAATTCTTTATATATAAAGAAGCCAGAGAGAAACTTTCATTTCTTTCCTGAATATCTCCATATACGCCATAACTACATTTTTTATTGCCAATCCCTCTGTCCGTTATAATTACAGTGAGTTCATTGATATTTGGAACAGCAAAAACTTGTGCTCTTATGTCCTTTTCGTTGGATACTGTTTCAAGTGAAACAGACCAACTATCATCATTATCTCCTGGCGGCTCAGTGATCTCAGCAGGAGATTCTATATCAAAGAAACGTCCATCAAATGGAGACGCTTTAAATGCCTTAATAACTCTATCCCTGAAAAACTGATCATGAGCATATAGTTCACTAAATGAAAAATTACATCCTGAAGGAAGACTCATATTTCCATCATCACTAATAATTAAATTATCTAAACATTTCTTAGAAACCATTTTTTTCAGACTACTTGTCTTGTTTTTACTAGGCTTTACTTCAGGTGCTATGCCTGCATAAGCATTACCACTTACATGAAGTGCCAAAGTCATACTAGATAGCAACAGTAAATTTTTAACGCCCTGTTTCCCTTTATTAAATTTCCCCATTTCAGCCCTCTTTTTTTGATATATGAATTTATTTCCTTAAATAAAATTATCTGTATTAAGGATAAAAATTACATATTATTAATGTATTAGTGAAGTTTGCACCCAAAACAGGTGCATCCTAACACGCACCTATTATAGGTGCAATGAATAATATTACTTTATCAATTCACTCAGATGAGTATGTTTGGCTGCGTAAGCTTTTCATTCAAAAGAGAAATGAACTCGGACTTTCCCAAAGGGCGCTGGCAGAGCGTTTAGGCATCATTTATTCATTTGTTGGGAAAGTGGAAACAGGTGATCGAAAATTAGATATTTTTGAATTTATTCATTATTGTGAAGCTTTAGAATTAGATGCGAATGAAATTGTCAGCCAACTCATTTTATTAAAAAATAAAAGCTAAAATTATTTCATTTTTTTATATGGCCCCCTATAACTTGCCGTTAATCCTATAATTCTTAACACCCCCTGCACTCTCCCAACCTAATCATATATTCTTTTTAAACAAATTAAAAAATGGAGATTTGCAATTCAATTACAAATACCACGCTCAAAATTTTTCACTACCGTCAGTACGAATTATGTAGTAGAACCTAAAGAGCGCTTTGTAATACGGATAATCGAACAAATGACTAATAGCGAAAAGGTCTTAGCTAAAGCTGTTTTAGCAACAGCCAAAAAAATGGGGCTAACATATGATCAGCTTGCCATGATTCTTGGTATAGATTTATCAAGAATCAATATAGATTACTGCAAACTGTCATCACTACAAAAAGAAATTGCTCTAAAACTTATACGTATGACAAATGCCCTAGATTCTCTTGTAGGTGGAGATATATCAATGATGCAACACTTCATGAAATCTCCAAATAAAATAACAAAAGGCATTCCTTTGGATCAAATCCAGAATATTTCTGAGCTGGAGATTGTTTTACAATTTGTAGAAGGCCTCCAAGCTAAACCATAATATATGCAAGGCTTCATTACTTATAAACTTGAGTTATGGCCCGATCTAATTATTCAAGTGCAAGCTATAAGAAACATCTTTTCTCAAGATAAGTATTCTAAAAGCGGTCATTTCAATTTTGGGCTTACAATTGAATTTCGTATAAGAGATTTTATGTTAAATAATAGCTCAATAAATTTATTATCGTAGATCTAAAGATATGCTTATAAAACATAATGATGATTTTTTTATTCAATGGGATACTACATATTATATTCGTAATAACATGGAGTTAGGAGTTTTTAATTTTTGGATTAAAGATCAAGCATATCCAGGAAAAGGCACTAACATTACCTTAGCTCCTCTTTTTAATGATCTTATAAGTAATCTAGAAGAAATTAATAACATTAATCAAGATTTAGGATCTATACCTTTGAATCAGATTGATCTGTCATTAAGTAATGATCAACTTGTTAGCTTAGATACGGGAGAGTTATTTCAGTATGGATTAGGTTTGAGTATTGGTTTTGATAAGGATATGGAGCGTTTATTCTATACAGTAGATTATGAAAACAGTTATTCAGAAATTATCTTACCAAGAGGAACTTTTATAGAAACACTAAAATCTCTAAGACAATTCGCTAGCCACGGGATGTAATTTCGTATAACAGCCATTATGTTAAATAGATGATCAAAAGGCTGGATTCATAGAAATATTCATTTAGGAGTTATAGGGTGGTCAACATGGCTTTGTGAAATAAATTCATTAAAATCAATCAATTGATATATCCTTCTTTGCTTGTAAAATAGAAGATTTACTTCTAAATATTCAGCTTTATAACATTTTGTTCTATCCATTTTTTTTATAAAATTTGGAAATTGCTTATTAAATGGAAAATAGGGTCTAACAAGGTTCTTGCTCTTTAAACCATCAACTAAAAAAAAATAACTAGCTATAGAGGCATATGCTCCTGTAGATTTTCTTGAAGAGGGTTCAAAGCTGAGATAACAAATTTCGCCAACCTTAAAGTTCCCCTTCTCATATTCCTTATCTACCATCCTTGTTATAAGGTTGGAAAATAATAAATATAAAATAATATATAATAAAAATAATAAACTTCCTCCCATTAAAAGAACTTTTCTATGATAAATATCCATTAAAAATCCCTTTCAAATTAGTTATTTTTTCTAAAATTAACATAATACGGATTATACAAAATCATCAATGTATAGCTTTAATTTCCTGTTGGAAAGCCATGAAACATCCATTGTATTCCCCATAAGATTACTAAGATAAGGATCACCCAAACCATAATCTTTAAATTATACATTCTGTAAGTTTTCCTAAAATTAACATAATACACGTTATACAAAGTCAAAAATGGGAGCTTATAGCTCCCATTTTTAGTCTTTAATGCGCTTCTTCGCTTCGTCATAAACTACACTATCAGCTCGTTTCCCTACGGTGATGAGTAAGATAACTACCTGATCATCTTTAACTTGATAAACTAGTCGAACTCCAGCCTTTAATAATTTAATTTTATAGCAGCCAGCCAGATCACCTCTAAGCATATTCTTGGGAATATGTGGCTGCTCTATGACTTTGGCGAGTTTTGATCAATTTAGCTTTTTTATTCATTTTCGACTCTTTTCTGAGGGCTAAATTTTTTATAATTCATATAAAACTTTAAAATTGACAGGAAAAAACCGATTGAACAATAAACGGAAAAGACCCCAATATTAATTAATGGCTTATCTAAAAAATAGTTGGCAAGAACAGTCCCACAAGTAAGTAACCCTATATATTCAAAAAATGAAAATTGGCTAATTTGAGAGTTAAATAATTTCTGCATATAGATATCTTTTATATTTTTGAATTACTTTGTACTTTCATCTGAGTCTATTAGAAGTTGCCTATTTCGTTCTTGTGTATTGATAGTTTCTAGGTGACTAAGCCAATATTGAATTGCGTATTGATATTTAGAAAAGAATGTAAAAAACATAAAAGTGAAGGTGGGTCCCATATCTATACTTTCAGAATAGCCCATATATTTATCATATAGCGCCATACCTATCGACCACATAGTTAACAACCAAAACATATAAGTTGATAATTTTAGAAAGTTATCGAAACTTTTACCTTTGAACATAAAATTTATAAAAGTAATTAATTATTATTCTCAATTATACCAAATTTTGTAAGTAATTAAAATTTAAGAATATCTAAAATTAACATAATACGCGTTATACGAAGTTAAAAAATTGAGACTATATCCTTAATTTTTATGTATTTTTTAGAATTTACGACCTAGGCCAGTGCCTAGGTTTTTTTATTTCTTATAACAGCCATTATGTTAAATGGAAGGTACTTATTCTGATTACAGACCTATTCCACTAGATCGTAAATGTATGTTCTTTTAGCAAGTAGATAATTAACTTCGATATATCTTACTTTATAACAGGTATTATGCTTAATTTTTTTTTGAAAATCATAGTACTTGTGGTTGAATGGAAAGATAGAAATTGTCATCTTTTGAAGTAAAAATCTATTACCATGTATATTGACGTTATGTCGTTCGATGCCATGTTTAGTTGAAAATGCTTTTTCCAAAAATAGGCATCCTACATATATATTCTTATGATTTTTTGATAGTTCTTCAGCTTTATTGATAAGAAAAAAATGCTCTCTTAGAACATATATAGTTGATGAAAAAAATATAATGATAAGACTAATTTGAACATAATTTTTTTTTAAATACTCAGTAATTTCCATTGTTTTTTAATATCTAAAAATTAGCATTGGTCTTAATTATAGCTTTAAGTTAAGTATTCCTAAAATTAACATAATACACGTTATACGAAGTCAAAAAATGGGAGCTAAGCTCCCATTTTTAATGCATTTTTTAAATAAGACTAGGATGTGCATCTAAAATTCGAATCAATGTTGCTGCTGGTCCTGTTGGATAGCGTCGGCCTTGTTCCCAGTTTTGCAGAGTACGATGGCTAATGTGGAGACGTGCTGCAAATTCGCTTTGACTTAAACCAGTTTTTTCTCGCACTTCCTTAATATCTGGTA
>NZ_VPEW01000025.1:0-21292 GCF_013416965.1 Acinetobacter sp. YH1901134
GCTGGCGACAATAGCAAGAGTGAACCACCTGATCCCTTCCCGAACTCAGAAGTGAAACCTCTTAGCGCTGATGGTAGTGTGGGGTTACCCATGTGAGAGTAAGTCATCGCCAGCTCATTATTCGAAACACCCCCTGATATCTCAGGGGGTGTTTTTTTATGCGTGAGGGAAAGGTAAATAAGAAGAAAAGCAGAAGCACAAAACAGGGAGATGATAAAAATATTGATAGATTGTGGCTTGAATTATCTAAACATGGATGATTATTAGACAATAAACGCATTTAAAAATCATTAATTGAGGGAATTCTCAGCTTAAAAATGTCGGAAAACCTGAATGTAAGTCAGCTAAAACAACAGTTTAAATGTCTAATTATCGACTTAAGTGATGGCTGATGACTTATGATTTAGAAATCTACGACTTAGATCGTAGAACTGCGATTTTTTTCTATAAAATTTGAGTTTTATTCTGACAATTTTCATATCAAATAATCTATCGTCTGATTGTGATTTAGCTTCTAATAACACATTGATAATTAATCATTATAAAAACTAGACCCGCAGTCCATCGACTTTTTTATGTATAAATATTTCAAAAATATTCGAGTTTTTATGACATTTTATTCCCAAACAACATGGATATATCTGAAAGGTATGGATCTATACCTTTGTAATTTTGGACAATTTACATTGAAAAACGGCATTGTAGCGAAAAATAAAACTCACAATTGGAGGTGAGGTTCAATGTCTGCAAGCACAATGAATGTGAATAGCGTTGTCGATAACGCTAAGTTCACAAAATCGCATTTCAGCATCATGATGTGGTGTCTAATTCTTATTTTATTTGATGGTTATGACTTAGCGATCAATGGTGTTGCGCTGCCTTTATTGATGAAAGATTGGGGATTAACAGCTGTTCAGGCGGGCATGCTTGCGAGTACAGCACTTGCAGGGATGATGTTTGGTGCCATGATGTTTGGTACTTTGGCTGATAAGATTGGCCGTAAGAAAGTCATCATGATCTGTGTATTTTTATTCAGTACATTCACATTTCTAGGCGGTTTTGCATCAAATCCTACTGAATTTGGTGCTTTACGTTTTATTGCTGGACTTGGCATTGGTGGAGTATTACCGAACCTTGTGGCATTGACGTCTGAATATGCACCTAAGCATCTACGTAGTACTTTAGTGACCACTATGTTCAGTGGTTATGCAATGGGTGGCATCATGGCCGCTCTATTTGGTTCATGGTTTACTGCGGATTATGGCTGGCAAATCATGTTCTTCATTGCGGGTATTCCACTGTTACTGTTGCCGTTTGCTTGGAAATTTTTACCTGAATCGCTCACATTTTTGGTGAAGGTGAATCGTCACGATGAAGCTCGTAGGATGATTCAAACCATTGCACCAGAGCAAACGGTGACTGCAAATACTCAACTTGAACTGACTGAAGTTGCTGTTCCGGGTGGAGCGTCTGTTAGAGCATTGTATAAGCAAGGTCGTGGCATAAGTACGATGTTGTTTTGGCTATGCTTCTTTATGTGTCTATTAACCCTTTATGCATTAGGTAGTTGGTTACCAAAGCTAATGATGGCCGCAGGTTATTCATTAGGTAGCAGTTTGACGTTCCTATTGGCGATGAACATTGGTGCGGTAATTGGTACGATTGGGGGAGGTATCTTAGCGGATAAGTTCCATTTAAAACCGGTGATCATTACATTATGTCTGGCAGGTGCTGTGGCATTATCTTTACTCGGCTTTAATTCTCCACAGCCTGTGATCTACCTGTTGGTTGCAGTCGCAGGTGCATCAGCAATTGGTTCTCAAATCTTACTCTATAGCTATGTTGCACAGTATTATCCGCTGTCTGTTCGTTCGACAGGAATTGGTTGGGCATCTGCTGTGGGGCGTACAGGTGCGATTGTTGGTCCGATTCTGATCGGCTATTTATTATCACAAGAATTGCCACATCAAATTAACTTTATGGCCGTGGGAATTCCAGTGGTGATCGCAGCGATTGCAGTGTTCTTTATTCGCAAAGCGCAAACGGATGAAGAGGTTGCCGCTTTAGAAAATGTGAATAAGGCTTCAGTGAAAACAAAGCGTTCGTATAGCTAAAACATAGATTTAAAAAGCCCGTCATTTGATGGGCTTTTTTTATGTTGTACTCATAATTTTATCATTGAATTTAGGTTAAATGATTGATTAAAAAATTGATAAATAATGAGATTTAATATTTTAGATAGCTTTTCTAATTTAATGTCATCGTTATATAGAGACTCGATCATACGTTTTTCAGTGCAAGCAGAGGTTTGAAAATAGGGGATGAAGTTCAGGGCGTATAAGTAATCAAGTTTGAGGCTTGTGGTTCATTTTGTTACTTAAATATAGTGAACTCTGTGCTCAGTCAGCGCATGATAGAGGGCATAGATTTATTCACATTTATCAATAATGTCTCAAGATCATGGAAATATCGTCATGTCCAAAGCCGTACAAGATATAAAAGATTATCCGCTCTATGTTGCAGGTAAAGCAGCGACTACCGATCAGTGGTTAGAAGTGAATCAAAAATATACCCAAGACGTATATGCACGCGTTGCACTCGCAGATGCTGCAACCATTGAAAAAGCCATTGATTCAGCGGTTAAATCTAGCGCTGCAATGGCGGCATTGGAACCTTTTCAAAAACAAAAAATCTTACTGCACTGTGTTAAACGTTTTAATGAAATGCGTGCAGAATTGACTGAAATTTTAATTGCGGAAGGTGGAAAACCGCGTAAAGCCGCAGCTGCTGAAGTTGAACGTTTAATCAATACCTTTCAAATTGCTGCCGATGCTGTCACACAGATGGATGATGGTCGCATGATCCCATTGGCGGTTACCGCAGCGGCATCTGGCTATCAAGGCATGGTCAAACATGTGCCAATTGGTCCTGTATCGTTGATCAGCCCGTTTAATTTTCCGATCAATCTGACTGCGCATAAAATTGCACCTGCCATTGCCGCAGGCTGTCCATTTGTTTTGAAGCCTGCAAGTTTGACGCCTATTTCAGCTTTAAAAATTGCGGAAGTTTTGGCAGAAACGGATTTACCTAAAGGTGCTTTTTCAGTTTTACCTTGTCCACGTGAACATGCAGATGTCTTGGTCACAGATGACCGATTTAAACTGCTCAGCTTTACCGGTTCAGATGTGGTTGGTTGGGATATGAAAGCGCGTGCGGGACGTAAAAAAGTGACTTTAGAACTTGGCGGTAATGCTGCGGTATTGGTTGAGCCTGATACTGAAATTTCAGCGGCATTTATTGAACGCTTAGTCGGTGGGGCGTATAACCATGCAGGGCAGGTGTGTATCAGCGTACAACGCATCTTGGTGCATGCTGATATCTATGCCGATGTGAAGAAAAAACTCGTGGCGAGAATGAAGCAGCTTAAAGCCGCTGATCCTCATTTGGAAAGTACCATGGTCGGTCCAATGATTAAGGAAGCTGAAGCAACACGCGTACATAAATGGGTCGATAAAGCAGTAAAAAAAGGTGCCAAAGCATTGGTTCGTGGTGAACATCAGGGGGCTTTGCTTGATCCAATTTTATTAGAAAATGTCGATGAATCGCTAGAAGTGTATAAAGATGAAATCTTTGGCCCTGTAGCGATTTTAGAGAAATACAAAAACTTTGAAAAAGGTATCGCCAAAATTAATAGCAGCCGTTTTGGTTTACAGGCGGGCATCTATACGCAAAATTTGAATAAAATGTTGTATGCGTGGAATCACTTAGAGGTCGGTGGAGTGATTATTAATGACATTCCATCTTTCCGTGTTGATAACATGCCATATGGTGGCGTAAAAGATTCTGGCTTAGGCCGAGAAGGAATTCAGTCTGCCATTCGAGATATGCAAGAAGAACGCGTATTGGCGATAAAACTGTAGCAGTTTAAACTTGGGCTTGGTTCAGTATGGATCTGTTCAAAGCCCAGTTTTTGAATCATTTCAAAAAATCTAAAGTGAATAAGAAAAAATGAAACGAATTATATTATTGGTCAGTTTGATGACCGTGAATATGGCTGTCTTTGCATTTAATGCCACTCAAATGGTGACGGATGCACGCAGTCAAATTGGGAAAACCTTATATTATGATCCTGCGTATACTGCACTGCGTTATCCGATGGGAGATGTCCCTTTAATCAAGGGTGTTTGTACCGATGTAATAATTCGTGCATTGCGACAGCAAGGGATTGATTTACAACAAGCCATTCATGAAGATATGAAAGCCAATTTTAAGCAGTATCCACAAAAATGGGGCTTAAAAGGAACAGATAAAAATATTGATCATCGGCGTGTTCCCAATATTCAAACCTGGATGCAACGTCAGGGCTATGTAGTCAAAGATAAGCAATATTTGGCAGGTGATATTGTCACTTGGGACTTAGGACGGGGTTTAGTGCATATTGGCGTGGTTTCAGATCGTAAAGTGAAAGCTAGCGATGTTCCGCTCATCATTCATAATATTGGAGAGGGCACACAGGAAGAAGATCTTTTGTATGCTTATCAAATTACCGGACATTATCGAGTGAAATAACTTTAAAAATTTAATTGGAAATAAAATATTCCTAAAAGTTATATTATTGATAACTTAAATTGTATGAAAAATAAGCTGATTAAATGAACATTTAAGCCTAAACACATTATAAAAATGGAATATTTGCCGTAGAAATTACAGAAAAACTTAAAAAAAGTGAGTATTGTTAATTCATACAAAGGGAAAGTTATTTGTGGTGTTTTTAACCAAAATGCGCATGTAATTTTTCTGTTTGCAATTTGGTATAGACGCTCACAAGGTATCTCACCAGATCAAACACCCAGAATTTTATTTTTATGGTTCTTTTTTTGCTCGCGATATAACCATAACAAGCAGCAGTTAAAGATGCCTGAGGTTTAGGTGTTCTATGTCAGATAATCGTGAAAACTGGTCGGCACGATCAGGATTTATCATTGCCGCTATTGGTTCCGCTGTAGGTTTGGGAAACATTTGGCGTTTCCCTTACGTGGCATATGAAAATGGTGGCGGTGCATTTTTAATTCCCTATTTAATTGCAATTTTTGCAGCGGGTTTGCCTTTATTATTCTTAGATTATGCAGTGGGGCATAAATTCCGAAAAGCACCGCCTACTGCATATAAAAAACTTATGAACAGTGAGGCATTAGGCTGGTGGCAAGTGATGGTGACACTCATCATCGGGATCTACTATGCCAGCGTATTGTCATGGGCCGGCAGTTATATTTTCTACTCAATCGGTCAAAAATGGGGTGAAGATACGCAAGGCTTCTTCTTTAATACCTACTTGCAAAATGCCGATGGAATTGCCTTTGGTTTTGTACCGACCTTATTTTTTGGATTGGTGATTGTTTGGGCGATTACCATGTTCATTTTATATGGTGGTGTGAAGAAGGGTGTAGAGCTTTCGAATAAAATCTTTATTCCATTGTTGGTGATTTTGTTCTCGATTTTGGTGATTCAAGCAGTGCGTTTACCGGGTGCTACAGAAGGTTTAAATGCATTCTTTACGCCAAA
The DNA here is from genome assembly GCF_013416965.1 of Acinetobacter sp. YH1901134. Taxonomy (NCBI): domain Bacteria; kingdom Pseudomonadati; phylum Pseudomonadota; class Gammaproteobacteria; order Moraxellales; family Moraxellaceae; genus Acinetobacter; species Acinetobacter sp. YH1901134. The sequence continues at coordinate 5,563 of NZ_VPEW01000025.1, forward strand.
CTGGGATGCGATGACTGACTATAAAGTATGGTTAGCAGCCTTTGGTCATATCTTCTTCTCGTTATCGATTGGTTTCGGGATTATGTTGACCTATGCGTCTTACTTAAAAGCAAAAACCAACTTGACCGGTTCAGGTGTAGTCGTTGCATTAGCCAACTCATCATTTGAAATTTTAGCGGGTATTGGTATTTTTGCGGCATTGGGCTTTATGGCACATAGTGCGGGCGTACCTGTAAATGAAGTGGTTTCAGGCGGTATTGGTCTTGCGTTTATTGCTTTCCCGAAAATCATTTCGAGCTTAGGTGCTGGCGGCGATTTATTTGGTTTCTTGTTCTTCTCGTCACTGGCTGTAGCAGGGATCACCTCAATGGTGAGTATTTTGGAAGTGCCAATTGCGTCGTTCCAAGATAAATTCGGCTGGTCACGTAAAAAAGCTGTAACGATTGTGGCAGGTGGTTCTGCCATTGTATCAACCTTAATTTTCTCAACCCACAGTGCAATTACTTTCGTTGACATCATTGACTACTTTGCTAATAACATTGGTATCGTGGCGGGTGGTTTGTTCTCAATTATCTTGGTGTCTTGGTTCCGTCGTCCATTGCTTGCGCAATTACGTAATCATGTGAATCAATATTCAAGTATCAAATTGGGCTTTGGTTGGAACTTCTTATTAACGGTTGTTACTCCGCTTTCATTATTAGTAGCTTTAGGCTTAACCATTAAAGACGTTGCATCTAAAGGCTATGGTGGTTATCCAGTAGACGTGTTATTGCCTGTTGCTGGTGTGGTCATTGCATTCTTTGTGCTTGGTGCGATTGTATTTAGTTGCATGAAAGACAAAAAACCTGAGGAGAAATAACATGAATACATCTGCATTAATCATGATGATCATTTCAATGGTTTTACTTTGGGGCGGTTTGATCTTAGCGTCGATTCATTTAGCAAAACATCCAGATGAAGAAGATTAAGCTTCATCGTTGATAAAAAGGAACCCGAGGGTTCCTTTTTTATGTGGTACTAAAAAGCAAATTCTATTGTAGATTAAGCTGTTTTTTGAATGCGGCAGTAGAAGAAGCCATCGCCATAACCCACTTTCGGGAACAATTGACGACCATGGATTTGTTCAACACCCCAATCCGCTTCAATTTTAATTTCTTGGGCATCGGCATGATTGGCAAAGAACTCAACCATTTGCTGTTCATTTTCAGCTTTTAAAATCGAGCATGTGATATAAAGCAGCGTGCCGCCGACTTTAAGCTGCTTCCACATATTTTCCAAAATTTGTTTTTGTAACACTACAGTTTTTGCAATGTCGCCCGATTGACGTAGTAAACGTATATCAGGATGACGACGCATTACACCGACAGCAGCACATGGGGCATCGAGCACGATACAATCAGCAAGTTCAGGAGCAGTATAGGTGATGGCATCGGCAGTTTGAATTTCAACATGTTTACCATCGAGATCCAAACGATCAAGGTTTTCAACCACGCGTTTCAGACGCTTTTCATCTTGATCCAGTGCAATGAGTTTCTTCGGTTGGAAAGTCTCTAAAATGTGTGCGGTTTTACCACCCGGTGCAGCACAAGCATCAATCACAAATTTACCATCGAGATTTGGTAATAGTGTTGCACACAGTTGAGCATGTTCATCTTGTACCGAAAAACCACCTGCTTCAAAGCCCGGTAAGCTTGGAATATGTAGGCTTTCGTCCATCACAATACCGACATCAGACAGTTCACAACGATGTGCATCGATGCCTTCATCTTCCAAAATATCAAGGTATTCATCACGGCTCACTTGGCGTGTATTGACACGTAACGTCAGTGGTGCAATTTGCTTAAGCTCATAGCTGAGCTCGTCAAATTGTTCGCCCCAGTCTTTTTTCAGGCGTTTGGTTAACCAACTTGGTAGATTTGTGGCTTGTTCAAGCACGTCGTAGAACTGTTCTGTTTCACGTGTTGCACGGCGCAAAATTGCGTTGATTAAGCCACTTAAACTTCCCATACCCAATTGTTTTGCAGCTTCCACCGTTTCAGAAATTGCAGCATGAGCTGCGACACGGGTACACAACAATTGGTACAAACCAAGGTATAAACAGGTTTCAACCACTTGGTTATCTACCGGTTTAGACAGTAATGGTAAAGTCAATTGTTTCAATGCATACCATTGACGTAAACAACCGAGCACCAATTCATGGAATAACGCACGGTCTTTATCTGACACGATATTCATTTGCTGCGCGAGGACAGATTGCAGCGATTGACCATTTTGGACAGCCAATAACGTCTTCACTACCTGAGCACGTAAATTAAGGTCTCGGGTCGAGGCGTTGGGAGATTGCTTCATTATAAAATTTGTCCAATAGTCAATTTTTGGGTTTGTAAAATTTGTACAGGGTTGAGTGGTTTAGCACCCGGCCATTGCAAAGAAGTCAAAATAATCACGCTGTCATTGGCACAGGCAACGTGTATGCCTTTTTTATCGATGGCAATGATTTCACCTGCTTGAGCGTTCGGTGCAGACACAGCAGAAAGTTCAGAATGCCAAACACGTAAGTTGTTTTGTTCATCCAACTGAATAAAGGCTACCGGCCACGGATTAAAGGCGCGAATGTTACGATCGATTTGTACGGCATCGATGGACCAATCAATTTTTGCTTCGGCTTTTGAAAGCTTATGTGCATAAACTGTTAATGCTTCGTCTTGGACTTCACGGCTGTCTAAATATTGCTGCAATGTTTGTTCAGTGTCTAAAACGGCAGCAATTGCAGTTGCACCTTGCTCTGCAAGTTTGTCATGCAAAGTTGCAGAGGTATCCGTTGCTTCAATCGGGCAGATGGTTTTATACATCATGTCGCCTGTATCGAGTCCGGCTGCCATTTTCATAATGGTGACACCTGTTTCAATATCACCTGTTGCGATGGCACGTTGAATCGGTGCTGCACCACGCCAACGTGGCAGCAATGAGCCATGAATATTCAGGCAGCCATATTTCGGGGTATCTAGCACCACTTGCGGCAAGATCAAACCATAGGCTGCAACCACCATAACATCGGCATTTAAGGCTTTTAATTCCGCTTGTGCGGCTAAACCTTCTTCAGTCGATGATTTGAAATGAAGGGGTTGGTAAACAGGAATATGGTGCTCTAAAGCCAATTGCTTTACGGCAGAAGCTGTGAGTTTTTGTCCACGTCCAGCTTTGCGGTCAGGTTGAGTGTATACCGCAACAATTTCATGTTGTGTGTTGAGCAAAGCAGCTAGTGCTGTTGCGGCAAATTCTGGCGTACCGGCAAAGATGATTTTCAAAATGAATGAACCGAATCTGTGTTGAATATGTGGATTATAGCAAATGATTAATGCGTAATTTAGAACATTAGAAATTGATTTTTGCAACTTTGAAGCTGTCCAAGCTCAATGATTTCATAACCCAAAATCGCAAATTTGCAATTTTTAAATAAATTATATTTATATAAAATTTAAAAATTATTCATGAAAGTTTTGTATTGTGCAGCCTTTGATGGCGGTATAGTAGATTTCAGTTAAAAGATTTTTGTCGTCAAATCACTCGGTTTTATTTATAGACCCATCTGCCCAAATCTCAGCTTAAAAAGCCATCTTTAAAAACAATGGCTTGGTGTATGATAGGTTTAAAATTCGACTGATTTTACATCATTGTCAGTATGATTTAGCCAGAGTGAATCTGCAGGGTTCATTTCAAGCTCAAACTTTGTTGGAAATATAAAATGCCTGACTATCGTTCAAAAACATCGACACACGGAAGAAATATGGCGGGTGCGCGCGGCTTATGGCGTGCAACTGGTATGAAAGATGAAGACTTCGGTAAACCAATTATTGCTGTCGTGAACTCATTTACCCAATTTGTACCGGGTCACGTTCATCTTAAAGACCTTGGTCAACTTGTGGCGCGTCAAATTGAGCAAGCAGGCGGTGTTGCTAAAGAATTTAACACCATCGCAGTCGATGACGGTATTGCGATGGGCCATGACGGCATGCTGTATTCATTGCCTTCACGTGACTTGATCGCAGACTCAGTAGAATACATGGTGAGCGCGCACTGTGCCGATGCCATGGTATGTATTTCCAACTGTGACAAAATTACCCCAGGGATGTTGATGGCGGCAATGCGCTTGAACATTCCAGTGGTATTTGTCTCGGGCGGTCCAATGGAAGCGGGTAAAGTTAAAATCCGTGGCAACGACAAAGCGATCGACTTAATTGATGCCATGATTGTAGCTGCAGATGACAACTATACCGATGAAGAAGTTGCTGAATACGAACGTTCTGCATGCCCAACTTGCGGTTCATGCTCAGGTATGTTCACCGCAAACTCAATGAACTGCTTAACAGAAGCATTGGGTCTGTCTTTACCGGGTAACGGTTCTACACTGGCAACACATGCAAACCGTAAAAAATTATTCGAACGCGCAGGCTCTTTAATTGTTGAATTGGCTAAACGTCATTATGAACAAGATGATTACAGCGTATTGCCACGTGAAATGGTAACCAAAGCATCGTATGAAAATGCCATGACTTTAGACATCGCGATGGGTGGTTCAACCAATACCGTTTTACACTTGTTGGCTGCAGCCAATGAAGCTGGCGTTGATTTCACGATGGACGACATTGACCGTTTGTCTCGCAAAGTGCCTGTACTCTGTAAAGTTGCACCTGCGAAAAACGACGTACATATGGAAGATGTACACCGTGCTGGCGGTATCATGTCCATTCTCGGTGAATTAGACCGTGCAGGCTTATTGGACACATCTGTGGGTACTGTTCACGAAGCAAGCTTAAAAGATGCTTTAGATAAATGGGACATTATCCGTACTGAAAATGAAGACGTTTACCAATTCTTCCGTTCAGCGCCGGGCGGTGTACCAACGCAAACTGCATTCTCACAAGATCGATATTACCAACGACTAGATGGTGACCGTGAAAATGGCGTGATCCGTAATGCTGAACATGCGTTCTCGAAAGATGGTGGCTTAGCTGTGCTTTACGGCAACATTGCGCTCGATGGTTGTATCGTAAAAACTGCGGGTGTAGATGATTCAATCTTGAAATTCAACGGTACTGCACGTGTGTTTGAAAGCCAAGATTCAGCAGTAGAGGCGATCTTGGGTAATGAAATCAAAGCCGGTGATGTGGTTGTGATTCGCTATGAAGGCCCACGTGGTGGTCCGGGTATGCAAGAAATGTTGTACCCAACCAGCTACCTGAAATCGAAAGGTCTAGGCAAAGAATGTGCGTTATTGACTGACGGTCGTTTCTCTGGCGGTTCGTCAGGCCTGTCTATTGGTCACGTTTCACCTGAAGCAGCAGAAGGTGGTGCAATTGGTTTGGTGGAAGATGGCGATTTAATCGAAATTGATATTCCAAACCGTACCATCAACTTAGCTGTTGATGAAGCAACCATGGCCGCTCGCCGTGCAGCGCAAGAAGCAAAAGGCTGGCATCCAGTTGAAGAGCGTCCGCGTAAAATTTCGAAAGCATTGAAAGCGTATGCAATGCATACCACAAGTGCAGCGAAAGGCGCAGTACGTGAAATCTAAGCTTTAGATTTTTAAATAAAAAGCACTCCAAATGGGGTGCTTTTTAAATTTGCATCTACATAACTTGCAATGGATACGAGGAAACGTCATCCGCAACTGTTTGAGGCAAACGGTAATTTAAAAGTGAATGTTTCTGCGATCATTTTTTAGTTGCAATCAGTTGCCGAGTTTTGCGGATGACAAATGGTTTTGGTTACTTTTGCCAAAACAAAAGTAACATACGAGCTCCGAAAATTTGCTTTGATAGAGATAAGACTCCGTTATAACCAGCTTTTTAATGAAATAATGAGCAATTATTATTTATTTTAAAACTCTTGATCTGATTGAAAATAGAACCAAAGATCACAGCCTTGGATAGTAGCTGTAAAATATATGGCTTTTTGTAGGCATTCCCTTACTTTTTAAAGGAGAGGGCTAGGGAGAGGATTCAAGTGAAAATCCTCCCTTTATTCAAATCTTCTCATACGCCTTATATAGCTTTGCCATGTGATTGAAAAGTGTTGAATACACTAAAAACTTTTTTTGAGATCTAATTTCTTTTACATGCTGAGCGCTTTCTATACAATAAATTTAAAAGAATCCGCCAAGGCTGAAGCCAAAATCAGCCATCGCCAAGGAAGAACAATGAGTAAAAATAATATTCGCGAACATTCCGCTCCTGTTTATGAAGGTATCGAAAATGCGCCTGCACGTTCCATGATGCGTGCAACAGGCTTCCAAGATGCCGACTTTAAGCGCCCATTTATAGGTATTGCCTCGACTTGGGCCAATGTCACGCCGTGTAATATGCATATTGATGGATTGGCGCGTGAAGCTGAAAACGGGGTCAATGCTGCAGGTGGAAAAGGTATTATTTTCAATACCATTACTATTTCTGACGGCATTTCCAACGGTACAGAAGGCATGAAATATTCTCTGCTGTCGCGGGAAATCATTGCCGACTCTATAGAAGCTGTGGTGGGCTGTCAGGCCTATGATGGGGTGATTGCTATAGGCGGCTGCGACAAGAACATGCCGGGCTGCATTATGGGCTTGGCACGTTTAAATCGTCCGGGCCTATTTATTTATGGCGGCACCATTAAACCCGGAGCAGGTCATACCGACATGATCTCGGTATTTGAGGCGGTAGGCCAGCATGCCAAAGGCGAGATTAATGAAATTCAAGTGAAGCAGATTGAAGAAGTCGCGCTGCCGGGGCCGGGTTCGTGCGGCGGTATGTATACGGCCAATTCGATGGCTTCAGCGATTGAAGCCTTAGGCATGAGCTTGCCAGGTTCATCGGCGCAGGAAGCAGTTTCAGCAGATAAAATTGAAGATTGCCAACGCGCAGGTGAAGCCGTGATGAACCTGCTGCGTCTCGATATTAAGCCGCGCGACATTATGACCAAAGCCGCTTTTGAAAACTCGATTAAAGTGCTGATTGCTTTAGGCGGGTCAACCAATGGCGTACTGCATTTGATTGCTATGGCGCATACCGCAGGTGTGGAACTGTCTTTGGACGATTTTGTGCGCATTGGCAAAGACATACCTGTGGTGGCCGATGTGCGTCCATCGGGTCAATATTTAATGTCGGAACTGATTGCCATTGGCGGCATTCAACCGCTAATGAAGCGCATGCTGGATGCAGGTATGCTCGATGGCTCTTGCCTGACCGTTACGGGTAAAACTTTGGCGGAAAACTTAGCCGAGGTAGAGGATTATCCTGAAGGTCAGCAAATTATTCTGCCATTTGATGCACCGATCAAAAAGGATTCGCACTTAGTGGTGCTAAAAGGCAATCTGTCACCGACAGGTGCAGTGGCTAAAATTACCGGTAAAGAAGGGCTGTATTTTGAAGGGCCTGCGCGGGTATTTGAGGGTGAGCAGGGTGCCATGCGTGGTATTTTAGATGGCGAAGTACAAGAAGGTGAAGTGGTGGTGATCCGCGGTGTTGGGCCGAAAGGCGGGCCGGGTATGCCGGAAATGTTAAAACCGACTTCAGCGATTATTGGTAAAGGTCTAGGCCAATCTGTTGCACTGTTGACTGATGGGCGTTTCTCGGGCGGCAGCCATGGTTTTGTGATTGGGCATGTGACACCAGAAGCCTATGAAGGAGGCCCAATTGGCTTGGTTAAAAACGGCGATAAAATTTCAATTAACGCTGAAACCCGTGAAATGACTTGGCATGTGGCTGAGGATGAAATTGCTGCACGTCGCGCGGCCTGGGTCAAACCGAAACCAAACTATACCCACGGCGCTTTGGCTAAATTTGCCAAGTTGACCACTGGTGCGGAAAAAGGTGCGGTGACTGACCTAAATCTAGACGTCTAATCCATTGTTAAACATTGAACATTCAGCCCTGAATTGATATAAGTTTTGCACAAGGCTTATATCTCATTTAAAACAGCTTCATAATAGAAGTTGAATTTTAAGCATGTGCTGGCAGTGCTCGGCACAATTCATCATTTTGAGGCAAAAACGCATGTCACTGTTACGCCGTTGGTTCGATCCAATCCGATCGAGTTGGTTTTATCAGAAACCGACCCGACAAGCGGTGTTACCCACGGAACAAGGTCTGAGTGTTTATCTTCGACTGGATGATGTCTATAGCTATTTGGCTGCGCAGCAACTGCCTCAATTAGAAGAAATTCTCAGTGATGAAATTAAACCACTAAAAGTGATTATTTGTCGTCAGAGTGCAGAACCTCCTAATCAAATGTCATCGATAGAATGGCAACGATATTGTCTGAATGATGCTCAAATTTTAGCGCGGCAGCATCGTTTTAGTTTTCATGAAGCACCTGAACAACCGACCGCTGAAGCTTTAGAACAAGCCGAAATTATTCTAAAAAATACTCCATTACGCGGCCAAGATTTTCTTTATTTACTTGAAGATGTATTCCACATGCTGTGGCAAAAACAGTATGGCAAGCTGAGAACACTGTACGCGATGGCCAGCCGTCATCATAAAGCGCAAGATTTTCCAGAACGGATTTTTTCTGACTTACCAATTTTGACGGGGTATTTTGAGTTTGGCGAACGTAAGTACCATGCTGTAGATGATTTACTGCGTTTAACACGCCGTTTAAAACAACAAAAACTCCTGACAGATAACCCGATCTTTATGATCAATCATATTGAATGGCGTGAGCACCTGATCAGTGATGCAGAAGAGTTGAATGAAATTCAGGGACTCGATCCTGAGCTTGATCTCTACATCGCGATGGAAGATCCGATTTCATGGTTACTGTTGGCTTATATTCGTGAGGAATTGGCGGACTATTATAATATTCAGCTGAATGTGTATCCATTGTCGTATCACGGTCGTGATCTGTTTGACTGGAGTTTGGCAACACGTCTGTCTAAACGGACCGAAGTTAAGTTCACGCCATTTTGCCGGCCTACAGAAGCTGCGACATTAGCTATGTCACAGCTTTACTACAGTGCGCCCGAAGAGCAGCGTATTGAGGTGATGTATCGCATTTTGGAAGCCGTATGGACCAAAGGGCGTGATTTATCCTTCAAAGCACATTTTCAGGCTTTACAGTATGAGTTAGAGATTTCTGAACTGACTACTGACGATATTGCTGAAAAATTAAAAGAAAATGATATGCACTGTGAGATGAAGTCACAGCCTGATTTTCCTGTTTTAGAATTACGTATTGCAGGTCAAAGCTATGTATTTAATAGCTTATACCGCGTATGGATGATTGAAAGTATTTTCAGTAATGTGTTAGAAGAGAAGTATAAAAGTGAAAACACCGCTGAAAGTGAAGCCAGAGAAGATGAAGAAAGAAAAAGTTGAGTCATTAGAGCAAGCCCGCGCACAGATTGATGTGATTGATCAGGGGATTATTGAGCTCATTGCTGCACGTCAGTTTTATGTCGATCAAGCGGTGCGTTTTAAGCGTTCAGTACAGGATGTTCAATCACCAGAGCGTGTCGAAGCGGTAATAAGTAAAATTCGTCTACAAGCCACAGAGCACGGTGTAAATGCAGATATTGTGGAACGTTTATACCGCGATATGATTCAGCATTTTATTCAACGTGAGTTGAAAGAGATTCGACCGTAGTTGGGACGGATTTGAATTTCGTATAAGAGATTTTAGGTTAATCAGATGATTAAAAGGCCCGTAAATAGGGCCTTTCGTATAACGCGTATTATGTTAATTTTAGAAAAAACTTAAAATTATCTATTAAAGAATCATATATTTTTGGATTACTTGTAAGTGAAATAGCACCTATATAGTGCAGGCTTAGCTAGAAAAACTATAACACTCTAAGAAAGTATGGGTTTTTATGTACAAGGCAATTTCATGAGAAGCCAGATGATAAAATTCGAGGCTCCCCAATTTTGTAAATCAAATATATGCAAAGTAATGTGAGTAAGCCGGCAGTACCAGCATTAACACTGGCTGCACTAGGAGTAGTATTCGGCGATATAGGAACGAGTCCATTATATGCATTAAAAGAAAGCTTTCATGCGACACGCGGGCTACCTATTAATGAACTTAATATCCTGGGAATTCTCTCTTTAATCTTTTGGACCATTACCTTAATTGTTTCGCTTAAATATGTTTTGGTGATCATGAGAGCTGATAACAATGGTGAAGGGGGTATCATGGCATTACTCGCCTTAAACCTTAGGCAAAAAGGATTGTCCCGTGGAAAAAGACTGGCAATCATTATCTTAGGTTTCATTGGAGCATCCTTATTCTTCGGTGACGGTATCATCACCCCTGCTATTTCTGTTTTATCTGCAGTTGAGGGACTTTCTGTTGCTGCCCCGTCATTTGATCGCTTCATTATTCCAATCAGTATTGGAATTCTTATAGCTCTCTTTGCCGTTCAAAAACATGGGACTGCAATGATGGGGAAGTTTTTTGGTCCTATTACCCTGTTATGGTTCCTATCTATTGGTGCCATTGGCATTATGAGTATTATTCAAAGTCCATTTGTTCTTGCATTATTCAGCCCACACTGGGCTTTTTTATTCGTTATTAACAATCCTCTTATTTCATTTTTTGTGATGGGAGCTGTGGTTTTAACAGTAACAGGTGGTGAAGCCTTATATGCGGATATGGGACATTTTGGTATTTTACCGATCAAGTTAGGCTGGTTTTTAATTGTACTGCCATGTCTGATGCTGAATTATGCTGGACAAGGAGCATTACTGTTAAGAGATCCTTCGGCTATCACCAATCCTTTTTACCTGCTTCTGCCTTCAGCCCTTCTATATCCTATGATTATTCTGGCTACTGCAGCTGCAGTGATTGCCTCACAGGCTTTAATCAGTGGGGTATTCTCTATGGCTAAACAGGCAATACAGTTGGGATATCTACCTAGGCTTACAGTTTTACATACCTCCGCTTCGGAAATTGGACAAATTTATATTCCATTACTGAACTGGCTCCTGTTTATCTCTATCACCATCTTGATCTTAATATTTGAAAGTAGCAGCAAGTTGGCAGGTGCTTATGGTCTGGCCGTCACTGTGACCATGTTCTGTGACACACTGTTAGTAGCTTTTCTGGCTTATAGTTACTGGAAATGGAAAACATGGAAAGTCTTACTGTTCATTATTCCATTCGCCTTTATTGATCTGGTTTTGCTGAGTTCAAACCTATTAAAAGTACTGATTGGAGGCTGGGTACCAGTCGTTATTGCGGTTATTGTTTTTACCCTCATGATGACCTGGAAAAAAGGCAGAGAGATTCTTCAGGACAAACTGCAGAAGGACACGCTTCCACTGAATGTGTTTCTTGAGCACATTGAACAGACAGGTCAGAAAGTGAGTGGAAATGCCGTATTTTTAACTGGAACGCCTCAAGTCGTACCCCATGCGCTTTTACATAATTTAAAGCATAATAAAGTTCTGCATGAACGTAATTTTTTGGTGACAATCAAGACTTCTGAAATCCCGTATGTTGATGAAGCTAAGCGAATCGTTACTGAAGTACTAGAGAATGGTTTTTTCAGAATAACGATCCATTATGGATTTAAAGAAGAGCCTAATGTGCCTCATTCATTGAAACAAGCTTTTTCAGTACTGGATCTTGAGTATGACTTAATGAATATCAGCTTCTTTGTTTCTAGAGAAAGATTAATTCCAAGTCTGTCCAGCAAAATGTCTACATGGCGTGAAAAGTTATTTGTCGCAATGCAAAAAAATACCAGCCCTGTCAGTGATTTTTATAAAATCCCTTCTAACCGGGTGATAGAGCTAGGTAGTCAGATTGAAATTTAAGAATTTCTAAAATGAATAGGCACCTTTAAATAAGGGTGCCTATCTGATCAGAATAAATCTTTTACTTTAATTTTCCAATAGTTGACCAATCTCTAAAGCTGAATAACTACGTTCTTTAAAGATCAAAATAATTGCTTTTTTATAATCTTCAGAAGTAGAGGTCTTATATTTTGTTATAAGTTGAATTTCAGAATTAAGCTGAAGGTCATTTTTTATCGTCAACACTTCCGTAGAGACTTTATTAAAAATCTTGAAATTAAACATACAGGCGCTCTTTATCAATATTATAGCGGCCCGACTACAACAAATACCTGCCTTAGCTCAGCTAGACACCCTTGGCTGCAAGGATTACAAATTAGACAAGATTCTGCAAGTTTTGCTCCATTGAAAGTATGAATATTCAACTAAAGAAGGTTCCATTTAACATAATGGCGATTATGCGAAATTGCATTGTTATAAACAAAATTATTGATACTTTTGATCGATATTTTTGAGCTGATTTTTATAATGGTTACTATCAGAATTAAACTTTTCTGATAGTAACCACTTTTGTCTGTACCTACGAATTGAACTTAACTGGCAATCTTCATAACCAAATTCAACATTACAACATTCACAAATTTCAAAAGATGGTGTTTTACCATCTTTCCCCCAAGGGAAAGAAATTGCATCCGTATATCCACAAACTCGACAAGTATTTAACATAAAATCTCTTATACGAAGTTATATGTCATTGGTAACCTTTTCATAAGGGTTACATAAGAGGTTATAATTATACTTTTACTCGAAAACTTAAGAACAATAAATGAAAGCACTAATAACAATAGGTTGTAAGACTAGCCATGGTGGTATTGTTTCTGAAGCTGATCCTACATTTTTGGTAGAAGGTAAAGCTGTACATCTAGAAGGAATGAAGCACTTTTGTCCTAAATGTCGAACTACTGTGTCCGCTATATCATCAGGCAAGGGCTTCTTAACGGTTGGTTCTAAAACAATAATTATGGCAGGCGATTTCACCTCTTGTGGAGCAACCTTTCTACCACAACAGAATTTAGCTGTTCGTAGTAATGGTACAGGAAGTGCAAATGGAGGAAGTTCTAGTAATTCAACCTCATCTAGTCCTAGTTATATTCCAATATCACAACCAGAATTAAGTAATAACTTTAGTAAAGTACCATCTAAGCCCCCTCAACTTACAGAAGATGATATTCTTTTGACAGGACATGAGGCCAATCTTTTGTTCTACAGATGCTTTAAACAAAAAGTTAATCCTGTAACTCTAGAACATCGAAAACTAGCTACTGAGATGTATTGGAAACTCATAAATGCGGATGAAGGTGGACTTTCAGTACTCCAATATATTTTCGAAGCCGTTTTTGGTGGAGATTGGAAAAAGCCTGATGCTAGAGGAACCATTGAAGATATAGGAATGGATCAAGCAGGAAAGGCTTATGAGCATGCTAAAAATGATGCCCGTATGAAATATTTCAAAGTCCGTGACTCAGGAGATATTGATGGACGAATTGGAGATGCAGGGCAAGCTGCCATAGCAGGTCTTCAAATGACCTACAAAAACCGATTTGCGATGCTGCAATAATCTTCACTATCTAGGGTGATTTAGTAATTCTCTGAATAATGGTCTGAGTCGCCCTATCTGTCATAGAATGTAAGTTTTTACCTAATTGCACATATTGATCTTGTAAACAAGAAGCTGTTTCTTCATAAATTTTATTTTTGTCTTGAGGAATATCTACAAATGCGAAACTTGTATGCATAGCACAATATTCTTCAGATGCCTGAACATAGTTCTTCGCATATTCTCGCACCTCTTTTTCAAACTTACCTTTTCCAACTTGTTGAAAATAGTATTTTACTTCTTCATTTAAATATTTGTTTTTATAATTTTTTAATTCACAACGCTTAGTATGTTCTGTACTGCCTGATACACATTCATATACTCTAGAATCAACATTCTTGGCTTGAGTACAACCAGTTAAAATAAAGAAAGATAAGATGGAAAATAGTAATGTTTTAAACATGATATAAAGTTCTTTGGTTCTTATAGGGACCATTATCTAATAATTTAAAACAAAATCCATATTCATTTGTTTAACTATAAAACTACTCTAATCGATGTGCATCGGGATATACAAAAATAACCACTATTTATCCTTAAACTTGTCCTCAGAAATTGGGGATAATTTAAGCCAGCGCTGTCTTGATAACACAGAGAAAAATGACAAATTGATTAAATATTAATCAATTTTATTGGCAAGAAGTATCAAAATTGCTCAAAAAGAAACCGACTTGTTTCCAAGTCGGTTTTTTGTTGTTTTTCAGGGGGGTGAAAAAATTTTAACTACATGAAAAACAAGGATATTTTAAAAAGCATTTCGTATAAGCTCTATTATGTTAAATGGGGGAAGTGTAATCCATCTTATGGATAACGACATATTCTGACGTATATGTAAGTTTTGGCTATTAATTGAACTGATATATTGTTGTTTTTATTATAAATTATTAAAAATTAGTTACATTGAAAAAACGATTATGACTACATATACATCTTTATTGCAATTAATAAGTGATTTAGAAGAGTTAAAATTAGATCAGAGCTTACCTATAGAAAAAATTGAAAGTCGTTTCATTGAAGCAATGAAAGATAAGATGGTTTTCAATTATCAAGAAGTTTTATCAAAATACGTAGAGATAAGTGAAGATATAATCGCTACTTTTGATCAAAATAAAATCCTAGCTTTTTTAACTTCGGTTATTCGTAATGAACGTTTTATAGAGGGTACTCTCTCTCATAGTTTACGTTCAGGATTAGTTTTAGTGGCATTAGAAAAATTAGCTGTATTAGTGAATACAAAGCATAAAGTCATGTTAAATGATATTTTACAAATCAAAAACTTAGATAATGTAAAAATTAGACTGAATGTTATGTTTGGTGGAAATTGGAATCCAATAGAAGTATTTAAAGATGGGAATATGGATGAGATTCTGAAGGGGCATTATTGGAACTATAGTTCCAAAAAATCATATAAAGATGGTCAAACAACTATAGGGCTTATCCGAATCAAACCAAATGAAGATTTATGGTTATTGATTCATGTTGGGAAAATTACAAAGGATCTGAATAAGTTCAATGATGTAGGCTATGAGTTTGAGGTTTTAGAACAATATCGTAAGTATTTTGGACGAATTATTGTTAAGTATAAAAATTCATCACAGACACTAATACGGAATGCTCTAACGATCATTAATGATTGTGAAATTCATCAAATATTGCCTGATGTTTTTGATAATGATCTTTTCCCTGGATATGAAAGTGTGAATGTCTCATGGCAAGAATTAACACGAGTAATTGATAAAGAGTCGTGGAAGACTGCACTACAAAATCAAAAAGCAGTGTATTTAATCACTGATATTTCGAATGGGAAAAAGTATGTTGGTTCGGCATATGCTGAGAATATGTTGCTTAATAGATGGCAAAATTATGTTAAAAGTAGACATGGTGGGAATGTTCAACTAAAGCAGCTTTCGAAGGAACACATTGAAAGTAACTTTAGATATTCGATATTAGATATTTTTAAATCGACAACAGATGATAAAGTTATATTAGGTAGAGAGAATTGGTGGAAAGATACGTTATTAACAAGGAAATTTGGTTACAATTCTAATTAGAAAATTAAAATAATACACGTTATACGAAGTCAAAAAATGGGAGCTAAGCTCCCATTTTTAATGAATTTTTTAAATAAGATTAGGATGTGTATCTAAAATTCGAATCAATGTTGCAGCTGGTCCTGTTGGATAGCGTCGGCCTTGTTCCCAGTTTTGCAGAGTACGATGGCTAATGTGGAGACGTGCTGCAAATTCGCTTTGACTTAAACCAGTTTTTTCTCGCACTTCCTTAATATCTGGTA
>NZ_VPEW01000001.1:0-309282 GCF_013416965.1 Acinetobacter sp. YH1901134
TTCCCGAACTCAGAAGTGAAACCTCTTAGCGCTGATGGTAGTGTGGGGTTACCCATGTGAGAGTAAGTCATCGCCAGCTCATTATTCGAAAACACCCCCTGATATCTCAGGGGGTGTTTTTTTATGTCGGAAGAAAAAGGGGAAGCTGAATGGAGAGGGAATTAGAGTAAAATTAATAATAAATCTAATTAAATAATTCATTTATAAGGCGAATTGTTCCTAATAAAAGAATAAATTAGCTGAATAATGAGTCTATAAAAGACAAAAAATCGGGCGTTCTGTTCAAAATTATGCTATAAAAAATAAAACGGCATAAAAATTGCTTATAAAGTGCGGTTAATTATAGGGGGAGTTATTAATGAAATTAGCGATGGGGTTAAAGGTTGCCAATTCCTTATCATTAACACCTCAATTACAACAAGCTATTCGTTTATTACAGCTTTCAAGTTTGGAATTGGAACAAGAAATTCAAATCCAACTCGACAGTAATCCTCTATTAGAGAAAGTTGAAGAGCAGAATACCGTTGAAAGTTTAAATAGCTTGCAAGAACAAGAACGGGAAAATAAAGACTTAACCAATGAATTAAATGCCGATCATTTACCTGATGAGTTACCAGTGGATACAGAATGGGATGATGTATATACCCATCAACCAACAAGTTTAGGCGCTGCTGAATTTGAAGAGCGCGAAGATAATCGGCAGGGGCATCAAAGTTTACAAGCGCATTTGCTTGAGCAAGTTAATCTTTTACACTTTTCTGTGATCGATAAATTAATTGCGCACTGTATTGTCGATGCACTAGATAACAAAGGTTTTTTAGATTGCGAATTAAATGAAATTACCCAATCGGTTCAGCATCTTTTAGACTCTATGGATTATGAAGAAGAAGTCGAAGATGACGAAGTTTTGGTGGTTTTAAAGCATATTCAGCGTCTAGATCCTGTAGGGGTAGGCTCACGCAATCTTGCTGAATGTCTAATGGTACAAGTTGAAAATCTTCCTGAGCATATTGAATATCGATATGAAGCTATTTTATTATTGAAAAATTATGAGTTGCTTATTACCAATGAATTACCCAAGTTGATTAAGCAAACAGGATTAAATACAGAACAGCTCAAACTAGCCATTTCTTTGTTAAAAACATTAAAGGCACATCCAGGGCAAGAATTTGAAGATAAAGATTCAGACTATCAAATTCCAGATGTTGTGGTCTTAAAAAAGAATGAACATTGGTTGGTTCAATTAAATCCTGATGTAATGCCAAAACTACGGGTAAATTCTTTTTATGCTAATATGATCAAGCGTGCTGATCAAAGCGATGACAATCAATATTTACGTAATCAAATGCTTGAAGCTAAGAATTTCATTAAAAGCATTGATGAACGACATAAAACTTTATTAAAAGTGGCAACTTGTATTGTTGAGCATCAACGAGCATTCTTTGAACAAGGGCCTGAGGCAATGAAGCCTTTGGTACTGCGTGATATTGCGGAAGAAGTTGAACTCCATGAATCCACAGTTTCCCGTGTAACTACAAATAAATATATGCTCACACCACGTGGATTATTTGAGTTGAAATACTTCTTCTCAAGTCATGTTGGAACGTCATCGGGTGGGGAAGCGTCTTCGACTGCAATCCGTGCAAAAATTAAAAAGTTGATTGCAGAAGAAAATACACGTAAACCTTTGTCTGATAATGCAATTGCAGTGTTGCTTAATGCAGAAGGTATTGATGTTGCTCGTCGTACGGTTGCGAAGTATCGTGAATCGTTACATATTCCATCATCTTCAGAGCGAAAAGTGTTGATCTAAATTTGAAAATCTGACTATTCTAGAGGTTCATTATGACGAAATAATGAATCTCTTTTTTATATAAGGAATAGCCGAAATGATCTGATCGTGTAAATGTATGCTTCGCATATTGAGTTGGATAATTCGGCTTGAACTTTTCCAGTCCTGAAAGAAGGTGAGGGATAGAATTATGCAGATTACAATTCGTGGCCACCATTTAACAATTACGCCAGCAATAGAAGAAAATATTCGTCTTAAATTTGCGGAAATGACCAAACATTTAGATCAGGTCAATAGTATGCAAGTTAAGTTGACTAAAGATCATCAAGTTGATAAACGTTCAAAAAAAGGCAGTGATAATCACATTGCAGAAGCGATTATACGATTACCCGGGACCGAACTTTTTGCGCAAGCTTGCGCTGATGATATGTATACCTCGATCAAAAAATTGTCTGAAAAATTAAAAAAACAATTGCATAAACATCGAAAAATGCAGCTCATTTATATGCCTTTAACGGTTTAGATTGTACATTGTACAAAAAGAGGTTTTTTATAACCTCTTTTTTTATATATATAATGTATGTGACTAATGAATTATTTTTTAGATTTATAGTAAAATGACGGGTTTTACACCGTTAGTCCTATATGGGGTCTTGTGATGAATAGTGAACAGCTCACTGAAATTTTAAAAGCTGCTTTTCCAGAAGCTGAGGTTGCAGTTAGTGGGCAAGGCGGCAAATTTGATCTACGCATCGTCGATGATCAATTTGAAGGCAAACGTCCTGTTGCTCGTCAACAATCTGTTTATGCACCT
Organism: Acinetobacter sp. YH1901134; assembly: GCF_013416965.1. Classification (NCBI taxonomy): domain Bacteria; kingdom Pseudomonadati; phylum Pseudomonadota; class Gammaproteobacteria; order Moraxellales; family Moraxellaceae; genus Acinetobacter; species Acinetobacter sp. YH1901134. The sequence continues at coordinate 2,607 of NZ_VPEW01000001.1, forward strand.
TTGAACTCCTACATTGCCAGCGGTGAAGTACATGCAGTAACAATTCGTGCAATGACCAAAGAAGAATGGCGCAAAGCAAGCTTATTCGGAGCTTAATAATTAATGGATAAATTTCTGATTCAGGGCGGTACTAAGCTCGAAGGTGAAGTTCGTATTTCTGGTGCGAAAAATGCTGCATTGCCATTACTCGCTGCAACTATCCTTGCGGATACACCTATTACATTAACCAATGTTCCAAATCTAAAAGATGTGAACACCTTAGTGAAATTGATCGCAGGTTTAGGTGTTCAAATCAGTTATGAAGGTGATACGGTTAAGGCAGATACTTCTAGCTTAGATAACCAATTTGCACCATATGAACTCGTGAAAACCATGCGTGCATCTATTTTGGTGCTTGGGCCGTTATTGGCGCGCTATGGTAGTGCAAAAGTGTCTTTGCCGGGTGGATGTGCAATTGGTTCACGCCCTGTAGATCAACATTTAAAAGCTTTAGAAGCACTTGGTGCAGAGATTGAAGTTGAAGCAGGTTATGTGCATGCCAAAGTGGATGGTCGTCTAAAAGGTGGCGAAGTTGTCTTTGATATGGTCACAGTTGGTGGTACTGAAAATATTCTAACTGCTGCGGTTCTTGCAGACGGTGTAACGACCATTCGTAACGCGGCTCGTGAACCTGAAATTACCGATCTTGCTAATATGTTGATCAAGATGGGTGCAAAAATCGAAGGTTTGGACACTGATACTTTAGTTGTTACAGGTGTTGAAAGCCTACATGGCTGTGAATATGCCGTTGTTGCAGATCGTATCGAGACAGGTTCTTATCTTGCTGCTGCAGCAATCACAGGTGGTAAAATCAAAACCACACATACCGATCCAAACTTGTTGGAGTCTGTGCTAGATAAATTTGAAGAAATGGGCGCGGAAGTTACGCGCGGTGAAGATTGGATTGAACTGGATATGATGGGTAAACGCCCGAAAGCAGTAAGTTTCCAAACTTTACCACACCCAGAATTTCCAACCGATATGCAAGCACAGCTGATGGCGGTGAATGCAATTGGTCGTGGTTTTGCCACAATTTCAGAAACGATTTTTGAAAACCGTTTCATGCATGTACCTGAATTAGCACGTATGGGTGCTAATATTCAGGTTGAAGGTAATGATGCTGTTGTTACAGGTGTAGAGAAATTATCTGCTGCACCGGTGATGGCAACTGATTTACGAGCTTCTTTCTCATTGGTTTTAGCAGCACTTGCCGCTGATGGGGAAACGTTGATTGACCGTATCTATCATATTGACCGTGGTTATGAAGATGTTGAAGCGAAGTTACAAGGTTTAGGTGCCCAAATTAAGCGAGTAAGTTAATGAGCGATATGAGAAACGATGATCCCAATTTTGACGTAATGGGCAATTTTGATCATGGTTTAACTTTAGCATTAAGTAAGGGACGTATCTTAAAAGAAACTTTGCCATTGTTGGAAACAGCTGGCATTAACTTATTGGAAGATCCGGATAAATCTCGTAAGTTAATTTTTCCAACGACCCATAAGCACGTACGTATTTTAATTTTACGTGCTTCTGATGTACCAACTTATGTTGAAAATGGTGCTGCAGATATTGGGGTGGCAGGTAAAGATGTGCTGATGGAACATGGTGCACAAAATGTGTATGAACCATTGGACTTAAAAATTGCCAACTGTAAGTTAATGACGGCTGGTAAAGTCGGCATGGTTCGTCCGAAAGGTCGTTTAAAGATTGCAACCAAGTACGTCAATTTGACCCGTCAATATTATGCAAGCTTAGGCGAACAAGTTGATGTGATCAAACTGTATGGTTCTATGGAACTTGCACCATTGGTTGGTTTAGGTGATTACATTGTCGATGTTGTGGATACCGGGAATACTTTACGTGCCAATGGTTTAGAGCCTTTGGAAGAAATCTGTAAAGTGTCTTCACGTTTAATCGTGAACAAAGCAAGCTTTAAACGTAAACAAACTTTGTTGAATCCAATTCTTGCACAGCTAGAAAAAGCCGTGGAAGAACGCGAGCAAGCAAAAAAAGCATAAGTTATTAAGTTTCTAGCTATGCTGATCAAACCGCTCAAATTTGGGCGGTTTTTTTATGAAAACTGAAAAATAATGTTAAAACTGTATTTCACCAATTTTAACGAAAGTTATTTTCAATAAAACTCCACATGAACACATGCGATAGATGTCCACAAGCTGCTGTAAAACAGGTAAACTAATCTTTTCCAATAGATTACCTTGTGGGTAAATTGATGCGACGTTTATCGACTCAAGATCAAAACTTCAAGCAAGCTTTTGCTGACTTGTTGGCTTTTGAAACTGTGAATGATCCAGAACTTTTAAAAACCGTTGACCAAATCATTGCTGATGTTCGTCAGCATGGTGATGCTCATGTTCTTAAATTGACACAGCAGTTCGATCGACATCCAGCGCATCAATTCTCAGAATTAGAGCTGACGCAAGCACAGTTGAAAGCAGCATTTGAGGGTTTAAGTTCAGAAGTGCGTGAAGCCTTAGAACTAGCTGCGAACCGTGTTCGTGAATTTCACCAAGCGCAAAAGCAAGACGGCTGGACCTATGTTGATGCTTTAGGAAATACGCTTGGTCAAAAAGTCACACCGCTGGACCGTGTGGGTATCTATGTGCCGGGCGGTTTAGCTTCTTATCCTTCTTCTGTATTGATGAATGCTGTACCTGCGCATGTTGCTGGCGTGCCTGAAATTATTATGGTGGTGCCTGCGCCGAATGGTGATTTGAATCCATTGGTTTTGGCAGCAGCTTACTTAGCCGGCGTACACCGTGTATTTACCATTGGCGGCGCGCAAGCGGTTGCAGCATTGGCTTATGGTACAGAAACTATTCCATCTGTGGACAAAATTACTGGCCCGGGCAACCGTTTTGTTGCTGCAGCAAAACGTGCAGTATTTGGTCAAGTCGGTATTGATATGATTGCAGGGCCATCCGAAATTTTGGTCTATGCCGAAGGTCAAAACAATGCTGAATGGCTGGCAATGGATTTATTGTCACAAGCGGAACATGACACTGTGGCTCAAGCGGTATTTATTACGCCAGATGCAGAACTTTTAGATCAAGTTGAGCAATGGATTGAAAAGCATTTAGAAGCTTTGCCTAAAGCAGATATTGCGCGAACTTCAATCGAAAACCGCGGCGCATTGGTTTTAGTCAAAGACCGAGCGGAAGGCGCCGAATTGATTAACCAAGTTGCGCCTGAACATTTGATGCTGTGCTTAGATGAAGCGCAGGAAATGGCTGAAGATATCCGCCATGCCGGCGCAATCTTCATGGGGCGTTATACACCAGAAGCGATTGGTGATTATTGTGCAGGTCCAAACCACGTGTTGCCAACCTCCGGCACAGCGCGTTTCTCATCGCCGCTCGGTGTTTATGATTTCCAAAAGCGCTCAAGTTTAATCATGTGTTCTGAAGATGGCGTGAAAACTTTAGCGAAAACGGCTGATACATTAGCGCAGCAGGAAAACTTAGATGCGCATGCGAGATCTGCGAGATATCGTTACCAGTAATAAAATATAGACTAGGTGAAAAACTTAGTTTTCCAAAACTATAAACCTCTCCCTAACCCTCTCCTGAAAGGAGAGGGGAAATCTCATAAAATGAATATTCCTCTCCCTGAACGAGCTTTAAGGATTCCTTTAAAGCGAAGTGCAAGAGGGGTTAGGAGAGGGTGAAAAAGAGCAAAATAAAATGCCAAATATTACCTCTGAACAAATGCGTTTTTGGAGCCCTGATGTACGTGAATTAGAACCGTACACACCGGGTGAACAGCCTAAAATCCAAAATATTTTAAAACTCAATACCAATGAAAACCCATATCCGCCATCGCCAAAAGTGGTGGACGCAGTACAAAAAGTGTTAGCAAATTCTGCTGATGTTTTACGTTTATATCCAGATCCAGATGCGTCTGAGTTAAAGCAAGCGATTGCAAAACAGCAGCATGTGCCTGTTGAACAGGTCTTTGTTGGTAATGGTTCGGACGAAGTGCTGGCGCATATTTTTAAAGCCTTTTTTGTGCAAGAGCTGCCGGTTTTGTATCCAGATATTACCTACAGTTTTTATCCGGTATATAGCCAATTTTTTGGCATTGCGGCCAATACTAAAATTTTACCCCTGAATGATGCCTTTGAAATTGTGGTGGATGACTATAAACAGCCGAATGGCGGCATCATCATTACCAATCCGAATGCGCCTACTAGCATTGCTTTAGGTTTGTCTGCAATTGAAGAAGTCCTGCAAGCCAATCCGAATTCAGTGGTTGTGATTGATGAGGCGTATGTCGATTTTGGTGCGGAATCTGCTGTGGCTTTGGTTGCCAAATATGAAAACCTTGTGGTTTGTCAAACCACGTCTAAGTCGCGTTCATTGGCCGGTTTGCGTGTCGGTTTCGCGATTGCGCAGCCGCATTTAATCGCAGCGCTTGAGGCGGTAAAAAACAGCTTTAACTCTTATCCGATGGACCGTTTTGCGATTGCAGCAGCCGTGGCGTCATTTGAGGATCAAGCCTATTTTGAAGAGCAAAATGCCAAGGTGATTGCGAGCCGTGAAAAACTTGTAGGTCAGCTGTCTGAGCTGGGCTTTAAGGTATTGCCGTCTGCGGCAAACTTTATTTTTGCCTCATTGCCAAATAAAGATGCAGGTGAGTTGGCTGCTGAATTACGCGAACGCGGGATTATTGTGCGTTACTTCAATAAGCCGCGGATTAATCAATTCCTACGTATCACCATTGGTACAGATGAACAAAATCAGCGCCTTGTGGATACGCTTAAAAACGATATTTTGGCTTGATTGCTGCAAGCTACTATAAATTTAAATCTACCCTAATCTTCCTTTCGAAAAGGTGAGAAGCACTGCTTCGCAAGGGGAGGGTTATAAAAAAGCGATTCAATTGAATCGCTTTTTTTGTTTAATCTTTCGTATACCACGTGTTTAACAAATCCAGCATCGCTTTGACTTTATCAAAGCATTCTTGATATTCAGCATCGCAATCAGACGCGATGGTGATTCCGCCACCTGCCCACAGCGAAACCTGATCTTGGTATTTTTGAATAGAGCGGATTAAAATATTCCAAGAGCCCGTGCCATCGTGATTAAAATAACCCATCGAGCCGCAATAGGCGCCGCGAGGAGCACCTTCAAGTTCATCAATGATTTGCATCGCGCGAATTTTAGGCGCGCCGGTAATCGAACCGCCCGGCAGTGCTGACATCAGAACCTCAAAAGGGTTTACATCGGTTTTCAGCACGGCCTCTACTTCACTGACCATGTGATGCACCTGATTAAAGCTTTCAATATCAAAAAGTTTTGGTGTTTTTACAGAGCCTGTTTCAGCATAAACACTCAAATCATTACGCAGTAAATCGACAATCATGACATTCTCAGCCATATCTTTTTCAGATGATTTTAATCGTTGTTTTGAGTGCGCATCTAAAACTGGATCTTCATAGCGAGGCATCGTGCCTTTGATTGGTTTAGTAATAATCTTGCGTTTAGGCTTAAAATCCATAAAAAGTTCAGGCGAACAACTTAAAATTTCAAAATCATTAATACGTAAGTAGCCTGAATATGGTGCATCAGTCAGTGACCAAAATTCTTGAGCGGTATCTAAGAGTGAACCGTTTGCTTGAGCTGTGAATTCTTGTGTTAAATTAATTTGATAGCAATCACCCGCTTTAATATATTCCTGCACTTGATCAAAGGCTTTCGTGTAGTCTGACTTAGACCATCTTGCAGTACATTTTTGTCTTAATTTAAATTGATTCTGAGTGATCTCTGTTTGAATGAACTGATCAATGTAGTCGTAAATCTTAGCTGCAGAATGATCTGAACTATAAAAATACCAACCATCATTCTCTAATTTTAAAAAACTGGAAAATTGTCCTAAAAACAAGCGAGGTTGTACTTTGGCGTGCAAGGAAATCTGTTGCTGCGCTGCATAATCATAGCTAATAAAACCAGCCCAGCCCCCAGAAAACCCGCTGCCTAAGTTTGAACATAAATCTTGGAAGGCAATATTTTGCAAGGGCTGAGTATCAGATTCCTCATATTGATCTAAATTGGTACGGACATAAGCTTTAAGTTCATCATTCTTCAATTGTTGATATTGATTTGCCAAAAAGCAAATAACAGGTTGGTTTTGATCTTCTAAAAAAATCACATGTGGCAAGGGCGCAAGCGCTTGCAAAATTTTTTGAGCACTAACAGTTTGTTTGAGAATAAATTTTTTAAAAGAAATTGGTTTTTGCATCAACAGAAAAATTAACTTTAAAGACTAAAATGGATTTTATACCATTCCTAATTCATTTGGTTTGCAAATACCGTTTATCGGTAAGAATTAGATTGCGACCAACAACAGTTGAACAAATTTCAGCTTGGATATAATTTAATCGAGCGAGCAAACAACTCAAGGAAAGATTTAGCAGTTGTCACAAAATAATATTACAGCTGAATAAATCGAGTGGTTGAAAATCAAAAAAAATAAATACTCTTGGGAGAGTACCGTATGAAAAATTTCACTAAATTAGCTCTAGTTTCTTCAATCGCATTTAGTGCGAATGCTATGGCTATGCAAGCAATGGACGATGCTGCACTGAGTTCAACCACTGGTCAAGATGGTATTAACATCGGGATTGGTATCTCTAAAATTGAAATTGAAAAACTTTTCATTCACGATAACGACGGTTTAACGGATACAGCTAAGGGCGGTACAAGTACTGCTGGTGCGATCGTTATTCAAGGTAACAAGAAAGCTGGTGATCCTTTAGAAAATAAAGGTATCGTTATTGGTGCAAACTATGATAACGGTGGGGCTTATCTTCTAGCTTCTCGCAATTTAGCTGATTTACGTATTGATACTGATGCTGGTACTGGTGCAAATGGTGCATTCATTAACATCGCAGCTGATGTTTCTGGTTTAGATATCAAAATCGGTGAAATTGGCGTAACAGCATCTGGTACAGCGGGTACTACAGGCATTCGCCGTGGTGGTGACGATAACAACTACAATGCAATTTTATCTGGCCTTTCTCTAAAAACGGGTCCAATGACTGCAAATGTTCAGTTGGGTGCTGCTCCACAAGGTGCAATGATTAAACTGAGTACGACAATGGTTGGTGGCTTAGAAATTAAAGATCTGGGTATCCTAGATGCATCAACTAAAACGGCTACACGCGAAGCAGGTGAAATCTTTATCGAAAGCATCAAAGTTGCTGATGCTAATAAAACTGACTTAACGATTAACCAAGATGTTCGTGTTTATGGTAAAGAAGGCACAAACAATGGTTATATTCAAATGGTAAGCAACTCTGGTCCAATTGACAACTATGTGAAAGGTATTCATTTAGGAAGTAAAGACGCTGGTTCAATTGGTGATATCGAAGTTCAAGGCTTACAAACGTTCTACAGCCCAGCAATGGGTGTATATAACCAAGGTTCTGTAATTACAATTTCTAGTAAGTAATTTAGAATAAAAATAAGGCGCGTGTTGATCACGCGCTTTTTTTTACAAAAAAGTGCGGAATGACCCAATAAAGCATAAAAAAATGCTGTTTTTTTATAAAAAAAAAGGTATCTTGCATAATACATGGATGTAGAGCATTAGCTCTAAAAAAATAATGAAAAAAGGCACATCATTGCCGATAACTAAAAGTTAGAAGATATGTTAGAGATAGCTGTAGGCTCGGCATTGATGTATTACTTTGCCAAAGAGTCCTTCGATTTAAAAGAAAAGCCAGTCGGAACAGTTCACTATACCGAAACATTGGATTCACGAAATGATTCCTTTACTCGGATGCACCGTGAATCTGTAAAAATTAAACCTGCCATAGAAGATCAATTTCGAGGCATCGTTCGGCAAGCATACGACTACAGTTGTGGTTCGGCGGCCTTAACCACTTTATTAAATGGTTATGTAGGGACACAGCTAACTGAGCAACAGACCATGAATGGTTTGCTGAAATTTGGTGAAACTGAAAAAATTATCGAACGTCGAAGTTTCTCCTTATTAGACATGAAACGTTTTGTCGCTGCTGTCGGATTAGACAGTGGGGGCTACAAAGGTGAGTTTTCAGATCTAGTTAAGCAAGGCCAACCTGCGATTGTTCCGATTTCATATGCTGGTTTTAAACATTTTGTGGTTTTTAAAGCCTATAAAGATGGGCGTGTTTATGTTGCAGATCCAGCACTGGGCAATATCAGTTTCGATGAAGTTCGATTCCAAGAAATATGGGAAAACAACACATTATTCTTAATCAACGTTGCGCCTGAGCAACGTAAAAATTTATTAGCTTTGCAAGATTCAGACTTGCGACATGTTGAAGATGCAACCGTGAACCGTTATGCATTGGTTGATATTCAATATCCGCAGTTTTACATGGAAAAAATTGCAGACAAGGCATCTACGATACGACTTGATAAAAACATGAATGAAGAGTCGGAGTCTTATGGTAAATCGAATTACAACTTTCTAAGGCTTTACTACAAGAGTAAATAATTAGATGAAAGCGTATAACAAAGTGTCAGGATTAAAAAAATAACAACGGTGGGAAGGAACATGAATCGTAAATGGATGAACAAAACACTACTAGCCATGAGTATTCAGGTGGTGATGGGGGTTGCCTATGCAGCTGAAGAGCCAAGCCTTGGAGAATATGATCCAGTTGAACAAGAGACAGTCGTAGAAGAGTCTGTATCTCCTGTTACTGTAAGCCAAGCTGATACTGCACAAGAAGCTGCTGCCGAGCCTGAAATTGGACAGTATGAATCTGTTGAAGAGCCAGTACAATCTGAGGCACCACAAGTCGAAAGTGCTACTGCCACTGAAAAGGCATCGACAGCACTTCAACAGCAAGAGGGTGATGCGAGTCAAGAAGCTAACTTACAGGAAGTATTTAGCTCGAATGAACGTCAGTATTCATTGATTAAAAAAGGTGAAATATCATCTTTTTACGATATCGATTATACCTATTACCGTGATACTCAACTTGATATGGAAATGGCACAAGGCCAACTTTATCAACTCCGTGTACAAGAGAATGCCACACACTCAATGACCAATACATTTACCGTGCAATACGGTGTAATGGACAATTTGACATTCTCTGCATCTGTGCCTTTAGTAGCAAAAACTGATTTATTAAAAGATACTTCAACTGCTGGTTTAGGGGATATTTCTTTAGGCGCACGTTGGGAACCCTTCCCATTGAAGCAAGGTCGTTTGCCACTGATTTTATTTGGTAATTTGTCTACGAAAACAGGTGATAGTCCATACGAAGTAAATGCAACAAAAGATTTAGCCACTGGCAAGGGATATTACTCTGTAGGTATCGGTGCAAGTACACGTAAATATATTGATCCCGTAGTGTTGTTCGCCTCTGTTTCGGCAAATTATGGTTTTAAAGAAACAGGGTTAAATCAAAAGCGCGGCTTAAGAACGATAGAAGAATTTGAGCCGGGTATTAGTGGTGGTTTTGCATTCGGTTTTGCATACTCATTTAACTACGATGTTTCCCTCACCATGTCATATCAACAAAGTTTCAACACTGGCGCAGAATTTACGTATAGCAGGGGCGAATCCTATTCACCTGCAGACCAAACTAGTTCAACTCTAGCAATTTCTTTAGGTGTACGTGTATCTCCAGATACGATTGTGAATGGTACGGTGGGGCTAGGTTTAACTGAAGATGCACCAGATGTGTCATTAGGGCTTTCTTTCCCGTTAGATATTCTAGGTTTTGGAAAAAAACTTCGTTAAGAGGGCTGTCGTATGCGTAAAATTCGACTCAGCCCACTTGTTAGTGCGATCGTTTTAACGGGCTGTTCTAGTGCTGCTTTTGCACAATTGGGTACCAATCTTTCAGTTGATGTACGGTCACTTGCATTAGGGAATGCAGTAACTGCTGATCCTCCGGGGATTAGTGCCGTGCATTTTAACCCTGCAGCATTAACTAAAATTGAAGGTTTGCAAACCGATATGCAGGGGATCATTGCAAACTTTGATATTCAACGTGAATTTACCGTCCCTGCGGGTTATAACGTCTTTGGTTATTCTGATGACCCAATGGTCTGTAATGATGGCCCTGAAGTAACGGCAGATATATGTACGGACTTTAAAGATAAGGTTTCTGGTGATGTTGAATATGCATCCCTATATGTACCTGTCTTAAAAAAGATGGTGGATTTTGGTGCTGGACAACCCATTGCCGCACCAACGATGGGGATTGCCTATAATCCACCAGGTTCTAAAGCAACATTTGCATCCGCCGTTTATGCGCCTTTGATTGCGGGTTTTGGTGCTGAAAATGGCAACCCAGGTAATTTCATGGGGCAACAAGTTGCTCTAGAGCGTATTACTTATCTATCGCCAACTGTGGGTTATCAAGTTAGTGATGAGTTATCGATTGGTGGTGGTGTAGGGATGTCCTATCAAGCCATTGGATTGAAATCAGATCTACGATTTCCCAATGAGTTGATCGGCATGTTAAGGATGATTGATGAAGTCGTCTGTACGCCATTCAAGGAAAATTCGGACATTATTACCGACATCTTGCTATTGGGGATGTGTAATACCGAAGAAGGAATGAATCCATTTGGCAAATTTGGTCAGATGGAATTGGCTTTAGAGCAGTCACTGAGCCCAAGTTATAACTTAGGGGTTTTGTGGGAGCCACGCGAAGATTTTAGTTTTGGTATGGTGTACCAAAGCGCTGCGAAAATGCGCATGAAAGGTCGTTATCGCATTCATAATGCAAAAGCGCCTCAGGAGATGATTAAGGGATTAATGTCATCACCAACAGGTCAAATTTTAGCTGCAATTTTGGGTTTCCCAAATGCCGTGCCTAACTCGGAGTCGGGTTTGGTTTCGATGGATTTTGAATATCCACAGCACGTACAGGCCGGGATCAAATATAAGGTTATGCCTGATTTACAAATTAATTTTGATGTGGGCTGGACCGATTATCGTGCTTGGGACAAATTCCGTTTTGAATTCGACCGTCAAATTTCAGCGCTGAAAATTGCAAAATTATTATCTGAAAATGTGACCGATAATTCTTTGGCCTTACCTTTGAAATTTACATCGCCTTGGAACTGGGGTATTGGTATTGAATATTCTGCAACAGATCGTTTGAAATTACGTGCAGGCTATGAACCACGGAGTACCTCTATTCCTGATGGTAAGCGAAATACTATGGTCCCAATTAATGGTGCGCAGCTCTTTGGTATGGGGATTGGATATCGTTTTGATGCAGATACGGATTTAGATTTATCAATCGGCTTTTTACGCAGTAAAGATAACATTCCAGCGAATACTAGTAGTCTTGCAAACTTAACCGGTGTGAATAACTTACTTTTAAACCCATATGCTGGACTGAATGTAAAAACTGATACGAAAATCACCATCCTAGGATTAAATTACAGAACTCGTTGGTAGGATAAGCAGACAGAATGAAAAGGATTTTATTCATAAAAACGTTACTTGCACTGTCTGTGGTGCAAGTGTCGTATGCCAACGCTGGAGCGTTTCATACCATTATTGGGCCAGATGGGCGCCCAATGGTGGTACAAGTGCAAGAAAAACCAGCAAAGAAACCTAAAGAAAGTCCAACTGCTAAAACGATAGACTCTCAACCTGTACAACAAATTATTCAACCATCCGTAAGTATTAGTCCGTCTCAAACTAAGACACCGATGACACGTCAAACGAGTCCAACAGCACAGGCTGTTGGACCGGTGAATTCTCAACATTTAAGTATGCGCGAGCCGGAAAAACGGGATGAAATTAAAGCTGTCACAGTAGATAAAATTAAAGACGTCTCAGGGGATAAAGTTCGCAAATCTGAAAAGTCAGCACAAGCGGCAGATACGACAGCAAAAGTGGTACCTTCAACCGCATGGACAGAAAAGTTACAGCAATCAGAGCTAACCCAACCTCGTGAAGCGTATCAGTCCAAAGTTCTAGCTGAAAAAGATAAACCTGTCGTCGAGAAAAACATCCTTGCTGAGAAAGTAGTCAGTACTGATCAATCCGTACGATCTTCAGGTGAAAACTTAGAAAATCATCCTTCAAAACAATCGGCTAAGGCAAAACAAGAGCAAGGCTTTTCGACGATGGCTGGTGAAAAGTATGTCAATAATGAATATCTTGAAGATAAAGAGTTTAACTTAGAAGGCAAAAAGCGCTTTTACACCATGCCCGAAGGCGTTATTGATAGCAAGATGGGGCAAACGCGGATGCAAACCATTGAACGTGAAAAAGGTGTCAGTCGCTCCGTCATTGATAATTTATTTAAACGTAATCAACCCGAAGATACAGGCCCAATCACTTTAGCCACATCATATTATCGGGTGTCACAAGCTGACACCATTCAAGGTTTAGGTCAGCAATGTTTTTCGAATAAAAAAATGAAGAAAGCCAAAGAGCTCGACTTAGCTCAAGATATTAACTTATGGCCTCGAGCACCATTGTCTGACGAATTTGACTATGAAGTCGTAAAACTAAAATCACCATTACAAAATATTCGTATACATTCATTTGCATCCAAAGTACAAAATCCTACATTTTATTGGCCATTTGCGGTATTTTTAGACAAAAATGGATGTGTCATGGAAGGCGCAGGTGGATTCAAAAATAACCAAGGTGAAGCGGATCATCTTTACCATGAAAAAATTGAAGGCGTGATTCAAGTGCCTAAAGGTAGCCAGTATTTATTCTTAACGCCTTTAGCAACTGCAATAGACGTCGATGGCCGCGTATTAACCAATCAAGGCCAACTTAAATTAACAGCAATCCGTTAAGGACATAAGAAAGAGAATTAGGATGAAAAATAAAATTTTATTACCGTTTGCTTTAACGGCATTGGTTGCAGCGCTTAGTGGCTGTGGCGGTGAAAGTGCAAATGTGAATCCTGAAATTTATGATACCAGTACAACCAATGGTACCTGTAAAAGTAATACCGAAGGCTGTGTTGAGTTCGTTTTAGATTATCCAATTGAAGGTCTGAATTTTAATTGTTCGAGCGACGTTAAAAATACCTACATTACTTTATTTGATCTAAAAGAAGGTGTTTCGACAGGTGCCTGTAAAATTGGCGATACGGTGACTTTCTTTGTCCAAGGTGAAAAATCACGTCGAATTGATTTGGGTAAAGTAGATTTGAAACAAATTTCAAATGTAGCCAGTGGCACGACACCCCCACGTTTGACCTTATTGGATTTGGCTGCCGGCATCGCGGGTAAACCTGCTGCAACGATTTCAAATACCGACGCAACAGTTAAAGTGGCCATGCGTTTAGCCAAAATTATTCAAGCCTTGGCTTTGAAAAATAATAGCGCAGTTACAGCTACAGATATCCAAGCGGTTTATATTAACAATGCAGATAAAGTATTGATTGATCAAATCACTCGAAATGTCGCGACAGCAGATTTCAGTATCAGTTCAGATACGGAATTTAATGACCTGTTTACACCTTGGCTAGACCTGTCCGAAGTCAGCAATGAAAATGCATTTACCTTAGTTTCAAAACTCATGAATATCTCAACGGCTGCGGTATATCAGCCTGAGTTTGCGTTATTTTCAACTGATGGCGTAATTACCAATGCCAGTGGTTCAAATGGACTGGTCGGCTGTGACAAAAATGAATGTTTGCCGACCGATAGCTCAAAAGTCAATTTATTTGGTCATTTCATGTTAATGACGGACCGTCAAGGCATGACCTTTGGTAGCGGTTTACAGTGGAAGGGCAAAGTTGATCAACAGTTGAGTACCATTGGTGGTGTGAATGTCTTGCTCTTGACGCAGGTTCGACCAACACGTTTAACAGCAACGCCACAGGACAATTGGATCGATCCGCTTACCAAGCAAATTGATAAACCTGGCATTCTGGGTTTCCGTTTTGATGCAGAAGAAGCCAACTCTGGCCCTTTGATTATTAAACAAGGGACGCTACTTGCCGACAAAATGGTGGTCGGTACAGGTGGAAGTTTATATAAAACGTTAACGGCTAAAAAAGATGATTATGTTCTGACGGCCGATGATAAGAAAAAATTAGGTCTTTGGGAGCAAAATATTAACCAAGTGCAATTTAAAGGCACGATGGATTTATACAAGCTTTATCCGCTGTCGTATTTAGACAAAAAAGTCTTTAAGTCTGTTGAAAATGTTGCTGCTGGACAAAATTATATCTTCCCGTTGTATGCAGATTTAACCTTTAAATTTACCGATACTTCGATTAAAACAGTGAAATTGGGTGTGGTGATTGACCGTAATGGTGATATTCGCACAAATATAAAATCTGGCGTGCCAGACGATGTATTTACTCGTCAAGATAGCCAAATTGTCGATTTGTCTACACACGCGACGGAAGGCTGTAGCGGAAAAGATGTGCTCGATCCACTGCTAATGAAAGATGAAAAAGGTGTACAGCAATACCGTATTGGAACGACAACACGGACATTTACGCCTGAAGGAAATATCAATCCAAATACCATTTCGATTCGTATGATTTTAGCTGACCCATATTTCCATACGCTTGATGGCGCGCTGATTGGAATGAACTCAAGTGTGAAAACTTCAGCGGATACATCAATGGTTGTAGGCGGTGCCTTAGTGCAGTTACACAATATGATTAATGCCAATGCAGGCACACGTCCCTCTGGCGTTGCTTTGACAGATTCGGATAATAAAGTGGTGAAGTGGGGGAATAGTTTGGCCAGCTTTAGTTATATTTATAGCTTAAAGAATCCAAATGATACTGCTGCGGCTCAAACGGCGAAGTTAAGCGGTGGTGATATTTCTTTAGAATTGGCCCCGTGTTACACCATCAAGGTAAAATAAAAATTTAAATCTTGGAAAAATAAAAAAGCCCATCCGTGATGGGCTTTTTTATTTAAGAGATCTGCAAACTAACCTGTGTGATCGAGTCGCGTACCGAGAGTTTCGAGATGCATTTCAAACTGACCTGTTCTGCGGTCAGCAAAATAATGCCGCAGCGTTCTTTCCACACTAGGAAAGGCTAAATCATCCCAAGGAATATCTTCTTCGCTAAATAATCGTGATTCAATGGTTTCATCACCCGCACCAAACTCTCCATTGATTAGTTCAGATTTGAACAAGGCATAAATTTGCCCAATACGGGGAATGTTATACATGCAATACAGTTGCTCAATATTGACTTCTGCTTCGGCTTCTTCGCGAGTTTCACGCGCTGCTCCTTGCTCCATCGTCTCATAGAGTTCCATATAGCCAGCGGGTAATGTCCACAGCCCATAACGTGGCTCAATCGCACGACGGCAAAGTAAAACTTGATTGTCCCAAACGGCTAAAGCACCACAAATGACTTTAGGATTCACATAATGAATAAACCCACATGCGGTACAAATACGGCGTATCTGATGATCTCCAAGCGGGATCGCTTCTTTTGTTTTTTGTCCGCAGTTTGAGCAAAAGTTCATATTCATCGTCATGGATTGTGTGAACCGTTAGAATAACTTAAAAATAAAACTTTGGCATCATTTCTAACCAGCTTGGCCGAAATTCAGCTATGATGAAAACAAGATAATTATAAGGATGTAATGTGGATGGATGAGGGGTTATTGACTCAGCGATTGCAGCAAAGTTTACGTTTTTCTAAGCGTATTCAACCTGCGCATGCTGCTGTATTGATTGCGATTACCCAAGAAGATAATCCACGCATTTTATTGACCCGCCGCTCACTCTATATGAATAATCATGCCGGTGAGGTGTCCTTTCCCGGTGGCAAACGTGATGCCCAAGACACCAGTAATATCGTGGTGGCGTTAAGAGAAGCTCAAGAAGAAACCGCTCTAAATCCATTTGATGTGCAACTTTTGGGTGATTTACCAATGCAAAAAGCACGGAATGGAATGTTAGTTAAACCGATCGTGGGATTGATCCCGCCTGACGTAAATTTGATACCTCAACCCACTGAAATTGACCGTATTTTTTTTGCATCATTAAGACAGCTTTTAGAAACACCGCCAACGCCATATGAAGTTCGTTTTGCCCAGCAATCGCTTTATTTTCCCAGTTTAAGAATCGAAAACGAAATCGTATGGGGCTTGACTGCACGGATGCTGATTTCCTTATTTCAATATGGTCTGAATTATCAAAAAGAATGGCCTTTTTTATTAAATTCTCCTTCATTTCATTTGGGCCGTGAGCCATAAATCATTTTTAGAAAGTCAAAATAGGATGTTTGATCATGTTGTACAAATTTCAAGGATATAGCCCGAAAGCCACGCATCAACCTTGGGATGGTTGGGTTGCAGAAAATGCAACGGTCATTGGGCAAGTTGAATTAGGCCGAGAAGTGAGTGTCTGGTTCGGAGCCGTCATTCGAGGGGACAACAGTCGTATCAAACTGGGTGATTTTACCAATGTACAAGAAAATGCGGTGCTGCATACCGATGCGGGCATTGAAATGATCATTGGTGATTATGTCACGATTGGGCATCAAGCCATGCTACACGGATGTACCGTAGGTGATAATAGTCTGATCGGAATCAATGCCGTGGTTCTAAATCATGCTGTGATTGGTAAAAATTGCATCATTGGTGCGAATGCTTTAATTCCAGAAGGGAAGGTGATTCCGGATAATTCTGTTGTGATGGGTTCACCGGGTAAAGTCGTCAAGACTTTAGATGAACAAGCCGAAGCACGTCTAAAAATGAGTGCCATGCACTATGCCGCTCATTTTAAAAATTTTACTCAACTCGAAGTCGCTGAACTTTAGAACGCTATATATGGCAAGCAAAAGAGCCTCGACGTTTGTCGAGGCTTTTTTTATAGATTAAATATAGAAAGCGCTGTGTCTGAGGTGGAAAATCTCGCGAACTGCGATGGAGTGGAGTATCATATTCAACGTTTTTTAAGATTAAATTTAATTAAGGTTGCGCATGAAATTACTGGCATTGGAAACTGCCAATGAGCAGTGTTCCGTCTCGATTGTAGATGAAACTCAAGAGCTTTATTTTCAACTCGATTTACGGGCAAAAGCGCAGACGCAAACCATTCTCCCAATGATTGAGCAAGGGCTTAATCAAACTGCTATTGAGTTAGCGGATTTAAATGCAATTGCATTTAGTCGTGGGCCTGGCTCATTTAGTGGTGTTCGTATTAATGCAGCGGTAACACAGGCTTTGGCATGGGCCAATGACGTACCTGTTGTTCCAGTCTCGACTTTGCAAGCTTTGGCTCAAGCGGCGCATCGTCTACATGGTTTGACTGAAGTAACAGCAGTCCTTGATGCTCGCATGCAAGAAGTGTATATCGCAAGCTATCAACTCGATGCCAATGGCATTATGCAGGCTGTAGATGAAGAACAATTATTAAGTTACGCAGATGCCACACCACAGATCAAATTTACTGTCGTGGGTTCTGGTAGTGAGCTCATTCAATCAGAACAAACACAATACAAAGACTTAAGTGCAACAGCACAAGATATTGCTACTATTGCCCGCGAAGCGGCGCAAAGAAAAGCATGGGTGAGTGCTGAACTTGCATTGCCCGTTTATTTACGAGATAACGCCTGGAAGAAAATTTCAGAACAAGGCAAGCCATAATTAGGGTTATATATGGATCTTCTACTGCTGCTCAAAGCGGCAATCATGGGTATTGTTGAAGGTATTACCGAATTTTTACCGATTTCAAGTACAGGGCATTTAATTCTGGCTTCAGAATTAATGAACTTTTGGACCAAAGAAAAAAGTGATGTTTTCGTGATCGCAATTCAAATGGGTGCGATTGCGGCGGTGATTTATGAATACTGGGGCCGCCTGTGGGGCGCAGCAACCGGTATGGTGACTGGTGAAGAAAAAGGTCGCCGTTTAGGTTTTGGCTTAATTCTCGCTTCGATTCCAATCGTGTTGATTGGTTTGACGTTTGGTCAGACGGTGAAAGAGCTGCTGTTCAATAACATTGCGATTGCTATGGGGTTGATTATCGGTGGTTTGATCATTATTTGGATTGAAAAAAATCCACCGCAGGTGCGTGCCAAAGAAGTAGAAGATTTAACCATTAAAGATGCGATTTGGATTGGTTTAATTCAAGTTTTATCTTTAATTCCAGGGACTTCACGTTCAGGCGCAACTATTATTGGTGCTATGTTCTTGGGTGTTTCTCGTAAAGCAGCCACTGAGTTTTCATTCTTTTTGGGTATTCCTGTTATTGTCGGTGCAGGTTTACTGGATTTATATCAAAGCTATGATGTATTTCAAGGCACTCAAGATTGGACTGTGATCGCCGTTGGTTTAATCGTTTCATTTGTCTCTGCATTGATTTTAATTCGTGCGCTTGTCGCTTATGTGGCAAAACGTGATTTTATGATTTTTGCGTGGTATCGAATTGTTTCAGGTTTATTGATTTTATTGTTCGCATTTACAGGCTGGAAATTATGGTAAGCGAAATCCGCTTATACACAGAACAAGAGTTTCATGAGAAAGCACAGCAGTATTCTGCTGTGCTTTCTTCACGTGGCGTATCTGTAAATATTGAATTAATTGAAAAATTAAACGCGCGTTTTTTACGTTTAAACCCTGAACTCAGTTTGTGTGTCGATGCAGATGGTTTGTGGTTAGCGGCCAATGGCATGAAGATACAACCCGATTGGAAAGCAGAAGTGGGGCGTTTAAAGCGAGCATCCTTAAAGTCTGAGATGATTGCACGTGCGTGTAATTTGGCTGAAAAGCCACAGCTTGTGGATGCAACCGCAGGGCTAGGGCACGACAGTCTATTGATGGCCCATTTGGGTGCTCATGTGACCCTTGTGGAACGTCATCCGATTTTATTTACCCTATTGGAAGACTCACATCAACGTGCGCAGCAAGATGCATTTTTAAGTTCGGTTGTAGCTCGAATTGAATTGGTCTTTTCAGATTCGGCAGACTTTTTGAAACATTTGTCGACGACCAATCAAATCTTTGATGTGGTGTATCTCGATCCGATGTTTCCACAGCGAGATCAAAACCAGCAAGCCGTCAAAAAGCAAGCGCAGGTCAAAAAACAAATGCAATTACTGCATTTGTTGTTGCCTGAAGATGGCGAAATGGATTTAGGTGATAATTTACTGGATTTAGCACAAAAAATTGCTAAACGTGTCGTGGTTAAACGTCCACGATTGGCGGTTTTTTTAGCGAATCAAGAGCCACAACATCAGTGGCAAGGTGATGCTTGTCGCTTTGATGCATATTTCCAACATGATCTTGTGACTTAAAATGATATTTGCTTCAATATTGTTCAAAGATTTGTTATATAGTTAAAAAATAGCATTGCTAAAAACGACATCAGGCATAAAATTATTTGTGCAATTAAGCGAGCCAAGGCCACCATTAGAACTCTATGATTGATTTCAAACCCTCCATCAATTTTTGGCATGATTTTAAAAGCAACCAAACTGCGGGGATGTGGTTATTTTTTGGGTCTCGTCGTTCTTTACAAATCGTTCGTCCATCGATTTTACAATTGGTGTTTTGGGGGATTTTAGGTGGTTGTGCCAACAGTTTATTTAGTTGGCTGAGCACGGGGCGTATTGGTGAATTTAACGCTCAAGGTCTTATAAGTTATGCATTGTGGCCATTTATTGCTTTAATTGTGGGGATTTTCCTATCACAACGTGTAAATAATCCACGGTTAATGTTGGTCCCTGCATTGCTTTGGTTGGTGCTTGATACGCACATCATGTTGTTTCAATGTTTGATTCAATATTTGGGAGATCTCGATTTTCTTCCATACTTTCTGTATGACTACATTCCAACGTTATTCATTATTCTATTTGTTTGGCAAAGTCTGGCTGTCGTTTGGGTGTTTTCACGTGAGCTGAAATGGCCATGGTGGGAGCGAGCACTGATTATGGGTGCGACGCTATTTACTTTGGTCGTGTGGCAAGTCTCAGTCAAAGATCAGCCGATTTGGAAAGTAGAAGAAGTTCCTCCAAGCTTTGCTGAAGATGCATTTTATGCACAAAGCCGTTTGCTCAATAAATCTTTAGACGCAGTGGAATATGGTGAATTTGCCCAATCCCATTGGTACTTCTTAGGGGTGGCAGGTGCGAGTTATCAAGATGTCTTTAAACTGGAAATTGAACGGATTAAAGAACAGTTTGATACACGTTTTGGCACCTATGGGCGTTCGGTTGAGCTTATCAATAACCCTGCAACGCGCACTGAAATTCCGCTGGCATCTAAAACCAGTATGGAGTTGGCGCTGCGTCGTATTGGTCAGCAGATGAACCGAGAAAGTGATGTCTTATTTTTATATATGACCTCACATGGTTTACCGAATGTCTTTGAAATGGAAAATGCACCTTTGGATTTGGCGCAAGTCGATCCTAAATGGTTAAAAGAAGCCTTGGATGCATCCGGAATTCGTTGGCGTGTGATTGTCATTTCTTCATGTTATTCAGGCAGTTTTATTCCAGCACTACAAAATGATAATACTTTAATCATTACAGCATCGGCAGCTGATCGACAGTCTTTTGGCTGTTCGAATGAAGCTGAATACACCTATTTTGGTCGTGCGTTCTTTGACCAGGCGATGCGTGAGCAGACCAGTATTCAAGCGGCATTTAATGAAACCAAAGCGACTGTAGCAAAATGGGAAGCAGCGCAAGGTTTCGAACCTTCTGAACCGCAGTGGTCGATGGGGAAAAATATGGCATTAATGTTGCCTCAATTAGAACAACGATTGTTCCCACCGACGACTACTGCACCGGCTACGACGGTTACGCCTTAAAAGATTAAAAAAGTTTAGGATAAAGATCATGGAATTAGTACAACGAAATACTTGTTTTGCGGGTGAGCAGCGCATTTATCAATTGGATTCTTCAAGTCTAAAGACCACGACAAAGTTTGGTATTTTTCTGCCAGAAGCAGCCTTGCAAGGCCAAGCGTGTTCTGCATTGTTTTATTTGGCTGGATTAACCTGTACTGAAGAAACCTTTGCCATTAAAGCGCATGCACAGCGTTTAGCTGCGCAGCTCGGCCTGATTTTAATTAGCCCTGATACTTCTCCACGTGGGGAACAGGTAGCACAAGGTGATCATTGGGATATTGGGCAAGGCGCAGGTTTTTATATTAATGCAACGGAACAACCGTGGGCCGAGCATTATCAAATGGAACGTTTTATCACTGAAGAATTGTATTCGCTAGTACAGGCTGAATTTCTGGTACAAAAAGCTGCGATTGGCATATTCGGACATAGTATGGGCGGTCATGGTGCATTAACTTTAGCGTTGAAGCATCCGGACCTGTTTAAATCGGTTTCTGCTTTTGCACCGATTTGTGCGCCGAGTCAGTGTCCATGGGGCGAAAAAGCTTTTAGTCAATATCTAGGTTCAGACCGTCAGCAGTGGCTTCAGCATGATGCAACAGCATTAGTTCAATCTAAAGGGGCTTTGTTTAAAGCCATTTTGATTGACCAAGGTATTGATGATCAATTTTATAGCCAGTTAAATCCGGCGTTGTTTCAGCAAGCGTGTGAGCAAGTTGGGCAGCCACTCGAACTGCGTGAACATGCAGGCTATGATCATGGTTATTATTTTATTCAAAGTTTTATGGACGATCATTTGAAATTTCACGCTGTCCAATTGCAAACAGTAGTTCATTAATCTAAAAGCCAGTGGTTAAAAATATTGAGGCATAACTTGCTTTAATATACGTATAAATAAAGCATGGTGATGAGCATTACCATGCAGATGAATAAATTCGACATACCAAAAAAAATAATTTAGGGTACTTATGCAAAATTCACAAATGGAAACGCCGCTTCCGCCAGAGCTGCCCGTAATGAATCCACCGAGTCTATTTGGTGAGACAGAACAGGCTGATGTCTTGGGACGAAATTATCATTTTAGGTTTAAAGGTAATGCGTCTGAATATTTCGGTATTTGGATTGTGAATATCTTACTGACGATTGTCACGCTTGGACTTTATGCGCCTTGGGCAAAGGTCCGCCGTTTACGTTATTTTTACGGTAATACTTGGGTATTTCAGCGTCGTTTTGATTTTACTGGTTTGCCTACAAAAATTTTAGTTGGACGAATCATTGCGTTAGTGGTCTATGGTGGTTTCTCTTTTGCTATAAAGTATTCTTGGGAAGCTTTCTTAGCGGGATTTGTCCTGATTTTCTTTGCGGTTCCTTGGCTTATTCGATCTACGATTCGTTTCCGTGCTCGCAACAGTAAATTTAGTAATAGCCGATTCTTTTTTTCAGGGACAAATAAAAGCGCGTATTGGTGCTTTGTTAAATGTCTTGCGGTGGTTGTCTTTACCCTTGGTTTGTTTACACCAGTTGCGGTCTGGCTATATAAACGTGAATGTCTGAATCATTTGTATCTGGGTCAGTTAAAATTTAATCTGAATAATACGTGGGGCGATTATATGCGTGCCATGTATGTGCCTTTATTTCTGTTTATGGGCTTTGGTGCATTGCTGGCAGTAATCTTTGCAATACTGTTTGGTAGTTCAGATGGTTTAAATGACGCATCTTATGTCTTCATTATTTTTGGTATGTATTTGATTGGCTATATGTTTATTTGGCCACTCACAGCTGCACGTATTTTTATTACCACTTGGAATAACACCACGTTGAGCCGCAGTCAGTTTCATACGGACTGTAATCAATGGCGCTATGCATGGATTGTCTTGAGTAATTGGTTGGCTAAAGTGATTAGCCTCGGTTTACTGACACCATGGGCAGTTGTACGACTATATAAATATCAGACTGAATCTTTACACTTAATGTTGGTCGATGATCCTGACCAATTACAAAATCAAATGCAGCAAGATCACAATGCGATTGCTGAAGAATTATCCGATATTTTTGACCTAGATATTTCCTTATAACGCAGGTGAATTACATGAAAACATCAGTAGTGAATGCAACCTATTATGATGGGAAAGTGTCAAAACCCTTTGTTGCTCAAATCAGCGCAGATGGGGAACATGCTGTGATTGTGCGTTATGGTCAAGACCTAGAACAAACACAGCATTACACCTATCAAGATATGACGCTGATCGGTGCTTTAGGTGATATTCAGCCAGTGATTGAGTTAAAGGACGATGCTCGTTTAGAGTTTCATCAACCTTTGCCAGAGTGGTTTAATCTCGATGTAAAGTCGCGTTGGCATTCGATTTGGAAATTAGAGCGTTCGCCCTCCTTAATCATTTTTAGTGTGATTTTCGTGGTGGCTTTTGCTTTTGTATTAATTAAATGGGGCATACCTGCGGCATCACATGTGGTGGCCAATCAACTGCCTGAGACAGCTTTAACGAGTTGGGGGGATCAGGCGGAAAAATATATTATCGATATAACTGAACCCACAAAATTACCACAAGCACGGCAAGATAAGTTGAAGCAAGAATATCAACAATTGGTGGCTGAAAATCGTCCTGCGAAGTTGTTATTCCGTGGTGGTGGCAGCATCGGTGCAAATGCATTGGCGATACCCAATAACACCATTATCGTGACAGATGAGTTGGTTAAATTAGCGAAAAATGATTATGAGCTCATAGGTGTACTTGCACATGAGCAGGGGCATTTAGTTCAACGCCATAGTTTGCAGCAAAGTTTGTCAGGTTTAGGCATCAGTATTATTTTGTTGATGATAACAGGAGATGGTTCAGATATTCTCACCAGTTTACCGGTAGCTGCGGTGGGTGCGAGCTACTCACGAGACTTTGAATCTGAAGCAGATTTATATGCCTTAAAACAACTTTCAAAACATCAAATACCAACTTCGCATTTTGCAAATTTCTTACAACGTATGGAAGATAAAGCTGATGCTGAAACAGCAAAAGAGAAAGATGCCAAAGATGGAACTGCCAAAAATCAGAGATCATGGACAGACTTCTTTGAGTCGCATCCAGCCACGAAAGCCCGTATTGATGCAGTCAGAAATTACCAATCACATCAGCATTGAGTGAAAGGCTTTGACAATATGGCGACGTAGACTATGGTTCACGTTGCCATGTTGCACTGAGTTCTTCTTGTCCCATGCGGATCAAATGATCTAAAACTACATGCTCCAATTGATCTAGATTTGCACTTAGATCTTGGGCTGAAATCACCACATCTAAAAATGCAGTTTGTGGTAAAAGACTGACTTCTGCAGACGGCAGTTGAATCTTGAATGCAGTATTTTCTCCAATGAGCTGTTCATTGACTTCAAATTTATGTTTCCAATGATTGACTAAGCGCTTAGCAACACGTGCTGCTTGAGCGGTGGTGATGTGTGTTGAACTTTTCATAGTTGCAATTTTATTGTTAAGTTGTCAGTCCTTTAACTTAGCAAAGTACATAGATGCCCGTTAAGTCTAAAAATGCAACGCTGTGTTTCTATTACTAAAATTTTTATCCATATTTATCCATAAACTTCTCCATCCCGGCTATCTCAATCATTGGCATCGAAAAAACGACTAAGGGTATGGGCAGCGAATAGGGGGACATTTTGCTATAATGCGTCAATCACTCCCTTTTCAAAGCTAGGTTTTTCATGTCCAAGCCATTCTTAATCGCACCTTCAATTTTGTCAGCAGACTTTGCGCGCTTAGGTGAAGAAGTTGAAAATGTTCTAGAAGCAGGTGCAGATGTTGTTCATTTTGATGTCATGGATAATCATTATGTGCCGAACTTAACTTTTGGTGCGGGCGTTTGTAAGGCATTGAAAAAATACGGCATTAAGGCGCCAATTGATGTGCATCTAATGGTTTCACCGGTAGACCGTATGATTGGTGATTTCTTGGAAGCTGGCGCAGATATCATCACTTTCCACCCAGAAGCGACTGACCACATTGACCGCTCTTTACAGTTAATCAAATCTGGCGGTGCGCAAGCGGGCTTGGTGTTTAACCCTGCGACACCTTTGCATTATTTAGACTATGTTTTAGATAAAGTTGACCAAGTCTTGTTGATGAGTGTGAACCCTGGTTTTGGCGGTCAAAAGTTCATTCCAATGACTTTGGAAAAGCTGCGTCAAGCACGAAAAATTATTGATGCTTCAGGCCGTGATATTCGCTTAGAAGTGGATGGTGGTGTTACTCCAGCCAATATCCGTGACATTGCTGAAGCTGGTGCAGATATGTTCGTTGCAGGTTCAGCGATTTTTGGTAAGCCTGATTATAAAGCTGTGATTGATGACATGCGTTCTGAGTTGGCAAAAGTGCATGCTCAAGAGGCTTAAGCCTTTGGGTATAAGTTACTCCTTGATTGTGGATAACTATATGGATAACCGTATGGATATCTGTGTAGATAACTATATGGATAACTTGGATAAATTATAAACGATTGTGCATCAATGGTTTAATAATTAGACGTATTAAGTATAAAAAGGACTCAATTGAGTCCTTTTTTTATGGGGAAAAGTGTTTGAAATACTGTATGTTTATTAATCTATGGTAAATAATTAATCAGTTTAAAAAATAACTTTTATGTTTTAACTGGACGATATGCACTGTTTTTTATGACAGCGCAATAAATTTAAAACTGTTGTGAATAACTGCACAATTAATTATGCTGTTAGCAACTATTGAGATACGCTGTGACTGGCAAAACACATCATAGATCGCACTAGATAGTGCTTTTAGATATTTCTGAATGTATCGTTCATGATGGATAAATCGGTCGAGTTGCATGTCATGTTGATACAAATGTCATGTGATTGCATTTGAATCGTAAATAATATCATCATGGTGTTTCATGCGGATTTCGGCTGAACTGATCGCGTGATGTTTCTAAAGATGTATTAATAGGCACATGTTGTCACAGTGCATCATTGGGTTGAATTAGGATACTAAATTGTTCAATTTTTTGCGTAAGCATCTTGGCTTTGCTTGGCTCATGGCGTTTGTCATGGGGTGGAGCAGTGTGGTCAGTGCTCAGCAAAATTTTCAACATCAACAAATGATGAACGCAAATGCCCATCAGGCATCAGTTCGTGCAGCACATGCTGATCCTTCGCATTTAAATATGACAAATTGCCATCAAAATCAGCGGCAAGCTGCTCCTGAGCATGCAGCACATCATGGCAAGCAGACGACACCTGAAGTCATTTCAATGATGGATTGTCATCAATCTTTAGATGCGACATCTGCACTGCAAGATGGTCAAGCGCATCATTCAACGACACAAAGTGCAGACTGTCAGGACTGTACACTCGCACATTGCCAAATCAGTACCTCTTATGTCGATAGCGCCTTGGTCGCATTGCAGACCTTCCATGTGCATCACTATGCAGAACCCCCTCGTTTCATTTTTGCTGGACAGCATTTAAAAGGCTTTTGGCAAGAAATTCTAAGACCTCCGCAAGCTTAACCTGAGTATTAAATACGTTTTTTCGTTATTTTATAAAGGTTAAGTCATGTCTAATTTATTTAAATCAGGCCTCGTGCTCGGGGTATGTCTGCTGTCTCCAACGTGGGCATTTGCAGCCATTAAAGAATATCATCTGAATATTGATGAAAAGACCATCAATTTGACAGGTAAAGCGGTCAAAAAAATCAGTGTCAATGGTCAGTTTCCAGCGCCTTTACTGGAGTTTGAAGAAGGCGATGATGCGGTCATCCATGTACATAATCAGCTCAAAAAACAAAATACCTCGGTGCATTGGCATGGTCTATTGCTGCCCGGTTTAATGGATGGTGTACCCGGTTTTAATGGTTTCAATGAAATTCAGCCCGACGGTAGCTTTACTTACAAATTTAAAGTCCGTCAAAGCGGAACCTATTGGTATCACGCGCATTCCAAAGGTCAAGAACAAGACGGATTGTATGGCGCTTTAGTGATTTATCCGAAAGGTAAACAATCACTTGCCGCACATGAACAGACACAACGTGATTATGTGGTCATGCTATCGGATTTTCATGAATCATCTAGCGCTCAGATTATGGCAAATCTGAAAAAGTCTGCCGAATACTATCAAAATCAGCGTGAAACAGTTTCAGATGTATGGACGCAAATTCAACGAACAGGTTTAAAAAACACTTGGAAAGATCGTTCGATGTGGAATCAGATGCGTATGCTGAAAACGGATTTGTCTGATGTCACGGGTTATACGTTTTTAGTAAACGGCAAAACACCACAGCAGAACTGGACGGGGATGTTTAAGCCCAATGAAAAAGTCAGACTTCGTTTTGTAAATGCTGCGGCCATGTCGTTTTTTGATGTGCGCATTCCTCAGCTCAAAATGACGGTGGTCAGTGCAGACGGCCAAGCGGTAAAACCGGTCAATGTCGATGAATTCCGAATTGGTGCTGCGGAAACCTACGATGTGATCGTAGAGCCTAAATCTGCGCACTATCAGATAGAGGCTGAGTCGATCGATCGGACAGGATTTGCGATAGGTACTTTACATGATGAAACGCAGCCTCAGCACTCAGGCATTCACATGCCAAAAGCTCGGCCACGCGCTTTGCTGACCATGGAAGATATGGGCCATGGTTCAATGTCGGATATGGACCATAGCAACATGGGACATACGACTACAGGTTCAACCCAAACTTCAGCAATCCAGCAAGCGAATGCTCATGAGCACAGCGCGCATACTGTCAATCCGTCAAATATTCAGCCGAAACAAGTTCATGATCATGCAGCTATGGGACATGACATGGACCATTCTCCAGTGACTGCGCATACTACTATGCAGCATCCAGATATGCATAAACAGAATATGTCTGATTCAGCGCATGCCAATATGGATCATAGTGTGATGGATCATTCATCTATGAACCACTCCTCAATAGATTCATCTATGAAACATGATATGCATACAGCGATGGAGCATGCACAGTCTAAAGGAGAGATGCGGGCAGTTGAAAATTCAGCAACGGTTATGGGTTGGGCCAATGCTTCAACACCTGTCGGTGATAAGGCACTGCAATATAGTGATTTAAAAGCGTTAACCCCGCAGCCTGATACACGTGAACCGACGCAAGACTTGGTCATTCATTTGGGTGGAACGATGGAACGCTATATGTGGACCATGAATGGCAAAAAATTCAGTGAAGCTGAACCACTAAAGGTGAAATATGGTGAGCGAATTCGACTGAAATTTGTCAATGACAGCATGATGGCGCATCCGATGCATTTACATGGCATGTTCATGCAATTGGAAAATGGGCAAGTGTCTTCTGAAATGCCAAATAAACATACTGTGATTGTGCCGCCGGGGAAAACTATCACGGCTCTGTTAACGGCCAATGAATTAGGGGAATGGGCGATTCATTGTCACTTGCTGTATCACATGTCTGCAGGGATGATGAATAAACTTGTGGTCGCAAATGTCGCAGAGAATACGAAAACGACATCTGTACCGCAAAAGGAGGTGTCTCATGCGCATCATTAAACCATGCACATATACGGTTCTAAGTTTAGCTTTGGCATCGGTCACTCAAATGACCATGGCGCAAGATGCACATCACAGCATGTCGATGTTAACTCAACATGAGTCGCATTCCTCACATGATTCGTCGCATCAAGAGATGCAAACAGAGATTAAATCGAGCCAGATGGTGCATACTGCAGAACACGCAGAACACGCAGAACACGCAGAACATGCAGAACATGCAAAAGCATCATCTATTGCGTCACGTGCTGATTCTGCGCAGCATCCTGTTGATCATAAGCGTGAACATGGTGGACAGATTTATCAAGCGACCAAGATCGACAATCGATGGCTCAATAATGCCGATGGCAGTGGAAGTTTAAAGACCGAAATTGAGAGTCGAATCGGGACCGATAAAAATGAGCTCTTTATCAAACTACATGCCGATAAAGCAGAATCTCAAGACGCTGATTATGCGGCTCAAGTGATGTATAGCCGTATGATCTCAGACTTTTGGGATGCGCAAATTGGTGCGCGTTATCGGGTCGATGAACATCAAGTGACGGAAAAAGAACAGTTAGATGCTGTGGTGGGTTTGCATGGTCTGGCACCTTATTTCTTTGAAACCGATGCTTATTTATATCTTGGTGCAGATAAACAGGTCAGTTTTTCTTTAGAAACCGAACGTGATTTGCTGCTGACGCAAAAACTAATTTTAAAACCGTATCTAAACCTAGATGTAGTGCTGAGTGATGACTCCGCCTATGCACAAAAAACAGGACTCAGTTCTGTATGGCTAGGGCTAGAAACACGCTATGAAATCAATAAAAAGTTAATGCCATTTATCGATGTTGCTTACAGCTACGAAAAAGGAAATCAGCATACGGCATGGCAAGCTGAAACTGGAAGTGAAAAACACTGGTGGTATGGCGCAGGCTTTCGTCTGAAGTTCTAATAGAAAAATAGACCAAATAAAGAGGTCATCATCAACAGGTTTTGGTGATGCCTTTTTTTTATGTCTGAATCTATCCTTTGAACAGACATGCCATGTTTTGGCACAATTCATCTGTGCAAGTTTTTCATTAACTGAATAACGCCCTGAATTTGGTCAAAAAATGTAAAGACTGCACTAAAATTCAGCATATTTGCTATACTGAGAAAATATTCGGAGGAACGACCTCCCTTACATCTTTGTTCAAAGCCAGTAAGAAAAATCGTCAGGACGACCTGACTCTACTAATATGGAGGAAGGCATCATGGCCTGGGTTGTTCTAGTATTCGCTGGTATTTTTGAAATCGTTTGGGCCTATTCGATGAAGCTCTCAGAAGGCTTTACAAAACTTGGCCCAAGTTTAGTCACTTTATTTTTTATGATCCTGAGCTTTGGTTTATTGGCCTATGCCATGAAAACGTTGCCTCTAGGAACGGCTTATACCATTTGGACAGGAATCGGCGCGATTGGCTCTTTCCTCGTGGGTATTTTTATACTCGGTGAGCCTGCAACTGCCATGCGGATGTTAGCCGCAGTACTGATCATTTCTGGTCTAATCTTGATGAAATTATCTTCAAGTTAATATGTTCTAAAGCACAGAGGTAAAAGCCTTTTGTGCTTTTTTTATGGGTAAAAATATGGCTTGGGTTTTATTAATTGTAGCGGGATTGCTTGAGGTAGTCTGGGCATATTGTATGAAAGTCTCTGAAGGCTTTAGCAAACTGACGCCAAGTATTTTGACCATTGTTTTCATGATCGCAAGTTTTGCTTTATTGTCTTATGCAATGAAATCCTTACCGCTGGGTACAGCCTATACCGTGTGGACAGGCATTGGTGCAGTGGGATCATTTATCCTCGGCATCGTTGTATTGGGTGAGCCTGCCAATGCCATGCGTATGCTAGCTGCGGTCCTGATTATTTCAGGACTAGTCTTGATGAAATTATCGTCCTCCTGAATAATGAAGTGCTGCGATTTTGAGCTTGGAGTATGTTATGCAACTTTCTTATCAGTTTTTAGATTCACCCGTTGGACAATTAAAACTTGTTGCACATGAAACCGCATTGGTGGCTGTTCTTTGGGAAAATGAAAACCCTAATCGTGTGCGATTGGCGGCTTTGGTTGAAGATCTGCAACACCCGATTTTGCTCAAAACCGCACAGCAATTAAATGAATATTTTGCAGGTAAAAGACAGCAATTTGACTTGCCGCTAGACTTTGAAGGCACCGCATTTCAGCAACAAGTTTGGCAAGCTTTACTGACGATTCCTTTTGGAGAAACTCGCAGCTATAAACAAATTGCAGAGCAGATCGGCAATGTCAAAGCCGTACGTGCTGTCGGTGCAGCCAATGGTAAAAATCCAATTTCAATTATTGCACCCTGTCATCGTGTCGTGGGCGCAAATGGAAAATTAGTGGGTTTTGCGGGTGGTCTAGAAAATAAAGAAATATTGTTAAAAATTGAGAAATTACAATAAAATAGAAAATATACTTATTTAAAATAATGAATCAAATTAATGAATATTTATCAAATCTTTGCACCCTTCATTTCGACGTTGTGGTGGCTAATTACATTGTTACTGATTGTGGGGGCAATCAAAGCATTTAAACCTTATTTAAAGGGGAAAATGGGGGGGTGCTGTCGCCGTTCATGTCAAACTTTATTTGAAAGACCATTATATATTGTTAAATGATTTGACCTTACCAGATGGCGAAGGAGCTACAACTCAAATTGATCATCTTCTTTTAAGCCCATTTGGTGTGTTTGTGATTGAAACTAAAAACTATAAGGGCTGGATTTTTGGGAGCGAGAGACAAAAACAATGGACGCAAAAGATTTATAAAAAAAGTTTTAAATTTCAAAATCCAATTCACCAAAATTATAAACATATGAAAGTGTTAGAATAGGTGTTGAGCGATATTGTGGATAAAGACAATATGCATTCTGTGATTGTTTTTATGCCTGAAGCAGTGTTTAAAACAGAGATGCCGTCGAATGTATTTCGGGGTACAGCTTGGGTGGACTATGTTCAAACCTTTCAGCAACTCGTGGTCTCTGAAATGAAACTTAAACGAATACAATTGCGTTTAGAAAAAGAAATTGTAGAAAAACCGTGGAAAACAAATCGACAGCACGTTGAAGATTTAAATCAACGGCATAATTCATAAACTTCCTGTATGCTGTGGATTGTGAACAATATCTGAATGATAAAAATAGACGGACAATAACAATGAACGACACGCTTCAACATCTTTATGAATCGACTTTAGATCATCCTGAGCAATACCAAGACTTTTATCAGCAACTTTTAGCCAGCCAAGTATATTGTTTGGGTGAGCGTGATACAGAGCAGCATTTACATTTTCAATTGATGGAAACGGAGCAAGGCGAGCAAGCCATTCCATTTTTTCTGAGTCTTGCGATGCTTCAACAGGATGTTGGTGCAGATGCAGAGTTTGTCATGATCAGTGCTGAAAAATTATTTGCGATTACCAAAGGCGCAAGCTTGGTGATGAACCCGACTTCGGAACATCCTAAAGAGTTCTTGGCAGATGAGATCGACGCAATTTTAGAGTTTGCCAAACAACAAAGCCTTTGAACACTGTAGGTATAATCAAAGGCTCTGCGGCTACGCTTAGATAGGTGTTTTCACACTTTTTCGTTTTCATATTGGGCGATGTGCTTTAAAACTTACATACCGGCTTTGAGTTTTTGCACGATTTCATCAAGTGGTTTGACACGTTTTACTTCATCCCAAAGGAGTTTGGCTTCTGGATAGTGCTTCGACATCATGCCGAGCCATTGTTTATAACGACCGACCATATTCATTTCTTTTTTATACGAGCCATTTAAGAAACGAATTTGTAATCCAAGTAGTTCATGCCATGTAATTAGCGGTTCATCGGTATTACGACGGATACACTGTGTAATGTCAGGAGTGGTCACCGCAGCACGACCAATCATTAGGTCTTCACAACCGGATTCGAGTTGGCACTGTTTGGCATCGGCATTATTCCAAATTTCACCGTTGGCAATCACATTGATTTTCAATGCTTCACGAATGGGTTGCAACTGATCCCAAAAGGCAGGCGGGGTATAACCATCGGCTTTAGTCCGCGCATGGACTGTAACCCATGCAGCTCCGGCATCTTCGATGGCATGCGCATTTTCCATAGTGAAGTTACGGTCCATATAGCCCAAACGCATTTTTGCCGATACAGGAATATGACTCGGAACAGCATCACGCACAGCTTTGACTAACTCATACACCACTTCAGGTTCATCTAGCAGAACTGAACCACCACGGTGGCGGTTGACGGTTTTTGCAGGACAACCAAAGTTCATATCAATCGCAGGGGCACCAAGTTCTACCGCGCGTACAGCATTTGCCGCGAGCATAGTGGGATTGTTACCTAAGAACTGCACATGAACCGGTGTTCCTGCTGCAGTTTTGCCTTCATTGTTTAGTTCAGGACAATAGCTATGATAAATATGATCGGGCAGGACAGAGTCCGTGACACGGATAAACTCGGTTACACACCAGTCAAAACTCCCCACATGCGTCAACACATCTCGCATAATTGGGTCGGTTAAGCCTTCCATCGGCGCAAGAACAAGTTTCACGGTCACACAGCCAAAAATTGAAAAACGGAGTTATACGTGGTTTTGAAAGGGATGTCTAGGTTTTGTGCTTATGGTGACGCGGAATACGAAATGACAAGATTTTATGTAACTATTTGGTGAAATTAGGACCAAAGTCGTAAAGTATTGACTGACATAAAACTTTAACAATAAAATGAGTAAATACATATGGATAGTAATAATAAGAAGATGGCTTATACTGTTGTTTTTTAATGGAATCAACAACATATACTGTGCTTGAATCTTTTAAGATTTCATGTATGATGGCTGCAACTAGAAAAAAAGTATTGTTTCGTAAATTTTCTTTAAGTATCGCAGTGTTAGTCATAATCCTTCGTTTTTTACAGAAATGAAGTTCAATTCTTTATTATTTTCCAAGTTATAGTCAGTCATCATCCAATGGCTAAATCAACAAATTAATAGGTATTATTATGTCTAATACAGTTACTGGTACAGTTAAATGGTTCAACGAAACTAAAGGTTTCGGTTTTATTGCACAAGACAACGGTCCTGACGTTTTTGCTCACTTCAGCGAAATCACTGGTTCTGGCTTCAAAACTTTGCAAGAAGGCCAAAAGGTTTCTTTCAGCATCGCTCAAGGTCAAAAAGGCCCAAATGCTGTAAACATCGTTGCTCTATAATTTAGACGTAATGAAAAAAAAGCGCTGTATAGCGCTTTTTTTATGCCTGTTATTTCTGTGTGAATAATCAAGCTATAAAAAAGAGAGCTTTAGCTCCCTTCTTGATAAAATATTAAATCGTTTCATCGTCGACTTAGCGGCCCAAAACCATTTCTAAAATAAACTTAGATCCAATAAAGCCAACTGCCAAGAGACAAAAACCAATAATGGTAAAGCGAATAGCTTTTTGACCACGCCAGCCAAATCGATAGTGTCCAATAAGCAAAGCTCCATAGACGAACCATGAAATGATGCTAAAGGCAGTTTTATGCGCCAAATGCTGTGCAAAGAAGTTATCGATGGTGAAGAAACCAAACCCAAGTGCCACGGTCAGTAGTGCAAATCCAGCAATCAATAAATCAAATAGCAAAGATTCCATGGCTTGGAAGGATGGAAGTAGGCTCACCCATACACGCTTTTTCTGCTTGTTTTTTAGTTCACGGTCTTGTAAACGCAAAATAACCGCTTGAATTGTTGCCATCAGCAGGACGGCATATGCGGAAAGTGACAAAATAATATGGATGTCTAAACCCAGTGAATGTTGTTCTATAAATTGATTTTGTCGACTAAATGCAAAGCCCAAAATCAATCCCGTCGCTGCCACAGGAATGCCCAATAGGTTCATCGCAAGCACAGGCCGATAGGTACTAAATAATACACTGAGTAATAGCATGAGACCTGAAGTAAAAGACATCAGGTTGAACACGTCATAGTTCACACCCATAAGCGTCAACATGTCGTTATATAAAACACCTGCATGCAATAACATGCCTAAACCAAGTACAACACCAATAAACCAATGGTTCGGCGCACGTTTAGACATTAAATGGCTGAATAAATACCAAAAAGACGTGGTATAAGCGATTAATGCTAGGATCGTGTAAACCAAGGGGAGACTGATCATGTCAAACCTTTTTCAGGATGTTGAATATTCATTTATATAAATTCTGCAAGAACTAAAGTATCCTATAGCATTCTATGCATAAATTTTCTATTTTAAGAAACAATTTTTTGCTCATGGCTATTTTAAGCGGATTTTGCAATGTTTGATACCTTAACAGAACGACTCACGCAGAGTTTAAGAAATGTTACTGGCTCAGGGCAGCTAACCGAAGACAATATTAAAGATACGTTACGCGAAGTACGTATGGCACTTCTTGAAGCCGATGTTGCGTTACCTGTAACTCGTGAATTCATCGCGAAAGTTAAGGAAGAAGCATTGGGCCAAGAAGTGATGACTCAGTTATCACCGGGGCAGGCTTTCGTCAAAATCGTTCATGACGAATTGACCAAAATGATGGGTGAGGCGAATGAAAGCCTAGACCTAGCGGCAAAACCACCAGTTGTAGTTCTTCTTGCAGGTTTGCAAGGTGCGGGTAAAACTACTACTGCGGCAAAACTTGCACGTTTCTTACAAGAACGTCAAAAGAAAAAAGTAGCAATGGTGTCTGCCGACGTTTATCGTCCAGCAGCGATTAAACAGCTACAAACAGTTGCAGGTGAAGTTGGCGCGATTTTCTTTGAATCAAGCGCAGACGAAAAACCGATTACCATCGCAAATCGTGCGATTGAGCAAGCAAAAATTCAATTTGCTGATGTCTTGATTGTCGATACAGCAGGTCGTTTACATGTAGACGACGAAATGATGGATGAAATTAAAGAGCTACATGCAGCAATTAAGCCAACTGAAACATTGTTCGTGGTTGATGCCATGACCGGTCAGGATGCGGCGAATACTGCAAAAGCCTTTAACGATGCTTTGCCTTTAACCGGTGTGATCCTAACGAAAACGGATGGTGACGCCCGTGGTGGTGCGGCACTTTCTGTTCGTGCCATTACTGGCAAGCCAATTAAATTCTTGGGTATGGGTGAAAAACTCGATGCCCTAGAGCCATTCCATCCTGAACGTATCGCACAGCGTATTTTGGGTATGGGTGACGTACTTTCTTTGGTCGAAGAAGTTGAACGTAAAATCGACAAAGAAAAAGCCGAAAAAATGGCGAAAAAACTGCAAAAAGGCGGTAGCTTCAACTTTGAAGATATGCTTATGCAGTTTGAACAAATGAACAAAATGGGCGGCATGATGGGCTTCTTGGATAAACTTCCAGGCATGAGCAACTCAGGGATTCAAGATGCAATTGCACAAGCAAATCCTGAAAAGCAAGTGAAGAAAATGGAAGCGATTATTCAATCGATGACCATTAAAGAACGTCGTAACCCAGACTTGATGAATCCAAGCCGTAAAAAACGTATTGCAGCAGGCTGTGGTATGGATGTTGCGGAAGTGAACAAACTCATCAAACAACATGCGCAAATGGCGAAAATGATGAAGAAATTTGCCAACCCAACGGGTATGGCAAAAATGATGAAATCATTGGGCAATATGCAAAAACAATTTGGCGGCGGTGGCATGGGTCCATTGTTCGGCAGTAAAGATCCGAAGTAATTTGGACTTAAAAAAGGCGCATTTAGCGCCTTTTTTTATGGCTGCAATTTGACGAGACTGTGCGCTTAAGCAAAGTGATTGAGTGCATTTGATAGAAAGTACTAGAGCAATTTGGCTATATGATCCGATATATACCGAACTGAGCTACATCATTACAAAAACATGCGAAATTGACATTGAGACCGTGTAGATGACAGGTCTAAAACAGAGGTGAAAGTTTGCCTAACTGCAAATTGAAAGCTTTACCCAAAATAAGAATCAAATAATGAATACACCTTATACGCCAGAGAGCCAAAACATCTATCTGATTCATGCTCATCAGGCTTCCCCTAATGAGTATTAGTTTCCTTATTGAGACAAAAGCAGCAAGGGGTAGGACATTATTCTTGGCGCATTGATATGGCAAATGCAGTACAACCAGATTTTGACGATTGTTAGAAGTTTATTTCCCTGCAAATACCTAAGCTCGATGAAAATAAAATTATTATTGCGCACAGTTTGGGTTGTCTGACAGCGCTGCATTGTTTGACAGCGCATTTCAGCCAGCGGTAAGGCAAGATTTAAGCGGACATTTTTATTTCTGGATTTGTGTATTCCTTTAATTTTTTTCTGAATTAGGCAGCTTTATTTTAAAATGCAAATTGAACCGTCATATGCTGCATCAGCATTTGCCATTGGCCGTGCGCATGCTGTCCAGTGATGATCCTTTTGTTCCGCCACCGTTCACGCTGAAGTTATCAATAGTGATCCAAAGGTAGAACACTGAAGGGAAAATACAGGACTTTTATGGCTTCATAATGTTTCCAGAATTGCTGGATATTTTGAATCAGCTCATGAAAGTGTTCTAGCAAATAGTCAAGTTTTGCAAAAATTCACAATTGTTTACCCTCAATCTCTAATTTTTATTTCAGACTGAATTCAAAAAGAGGAATGGAGTATGAAATGGCGCAAGTAATTGTGGTGCATGGCTATACCGCGAGCCCTGAAGAGAATTGGTTTCCGTGGATCGCGCAAAAGGCAAAAAAAGCGGGCGTCAGCCTAAAGGTGCTTCGGCTTGATCCATCCGAAACACCGGTCTTAAATGTGTGGATGAAGCAAATGGATGCGCAGATTGACGCATTAAATGAAAACTCTATATTAATTGCCCATAGTTTGGGATGTATCGCTGCACTGCATTATCTGTCGCAAAAACTGCAGCATCAGAACATAAAAGCTCTTGTGCTTGCGGCCGGTTTTAATGGCCGCTTGGGACGTCTAGAGCAGGTGAATCCTTTTATAGATGCGGCTAAAATAGATTTTGACTTGCTAAAACAGCAGGTTGAGCATCGGGTAGTGATCTATTCAAAAGGCGATGAGCGAGTGCAACCCGAATTCAGCTTGGCTCAGGCAAAAAGCCTAGATGCACAGGTGATTGAAGCGCGTCATCAGGGGCATTTTATTGACTCTGAAGGCTGTACCGAATTGCCCGAAGTCTGGGATGCTGTGGAGCCGTATTTGATCCGGGCTTAATCTACGGTTGTTGGCCAATATAGCTTTGTAGGCCTTTTAAAAGCAGATCATTATGGACTTCAGGCGTAAAGCGCTGCAGGTATTTGGCAAATAGCGCAGCATCGCCCCCAGTTAAAATTAAGCGACTGGGATATTTATCAAGCACCTTTTCAATGGTGCTGACCAAACTGAGCAATATGCCATGATGAACAGCGTCGATGGTATTTTTACCAGGAGACAGCTCGTCAAAGATGGCATCTGGAATTTTAATGCCTTTGGTGTTTTGGATGAGCGAATCACGTTGCAAATATAAATTTGGCAAAATATAGCCACCTAAATGTTGTAATCCATCCGTTAAGTCAATGGTGAGTGCTGTTCCACAGCTAATCACACAGTATTTTTGTGTAGGGTCTTTGACCACAGCCAGCATTTGCAGCCAACGGTCGATCCCGAATTTACTGGTATCTTCGTAGGCACAGCGCAAGCCCGCATATTCGGCATGAACTTTGGCAATGGTGACAGGAACGGCTAAAAATTTAAGAATTTTTTGAATCCGATCATTATTTTTCTTGTCGAGTACCGAGGAAATCCCGACCTGATCTAAATCCAAACTTTTAAAGTGCTGGATTAAACCGAGTAGGAGTTCGGCAGGCGACTGTAAATGCAGTTCCGCAGCATGTTCTATGATTTGATCGTGTTCAGTAATCCAGTATTTCAGCCGAGTATTACCGACATCGAGCCATAATTTTTTCATCAGTAGGCCTTTGCAATCCTGTTTATGATTGATCTGCTAAACGTAAGCGACCTTGGAAATGATTTTCTAAGCGCTGCGAAGTTTGGATGTTGATCGAACCATCATTTTCAATACCGAGAAAGAGACCTTGGCTTTTGCCTTGTAGGTGTTCAAGCTCAACAGGCTGTTGCATAAATGCAGCATAATGGTTGAATCTTGCAGCGAGGTTATAGCAGTTATGATCGAACCATTCACCTGCAAGTTGAATCGCTGCATAGAGTTCAGCGATTAACTGTAAACGGTTTGGCGAATGAAGTCCGAGTTCATATAACGACGTTGCGCGTTGCTCAATTCCTGTGGATGGAATCGGAAATAAGTTCATGCCCACGCCGACAATCGCTTGATGTGGCGAAATTGGTTCAATCAAAATCCCGCCCCATTTGCCTTGTGGGCTATATAGGTCATTGGGCCATTTCACTTGTAATGCGAGATTTTGCAAACTAGGCATTTGTAAGATATTTAAGGCTATTTCGAGTGCAAGCCGCCCATCTATAGCTGTCTGTAAATTCAGCAATGTGCTTAAATAGATATTACCAACGGGTGAGACCCATTGATGATCGCGTTGCCCACGCCCCTGAGTTTGCTCTTCACTGCATACCAAAACATGTTGAATGCCTTTTTTGGCAATCTCACGGACATCGTCATTGGTCGATGTTGTTATGGGCTTCAGTAATAAAACTTCAGGCGGTTGAGGTACTGTGCTCAGCAATTGCTGTAAGTGTCTGGTCTCTAAATCCATTTGAATCTGAGAGTTGTGGAATAATATTGATGGAGTTAATCATATATTTACTGATTGGTGCAATCGCTGGTTTTGCTGCGGGGCTATTTGGTGTTGGCGGTGGCCTGATTATTGTACCGATTTTATTCATCGTCTTTACCCAACTTCAGTATGATCCCAGTGTGATTATGCACATGGCGGTGGGCACATCTTTAGCCACGATTATTGTCACCTCACTTAGCTCGGTTTCGGCGCATCATAAAAAAGGTGCCGTGCTGTGGAATGTCTTTCGGAATTTGGCACCGGGTTTGGTGATCGGTTCATTTCTCGGTGCAGGCATTGCAGATTATTTATCAGGGCAGGGTTTGCAACTGTTAATTGGCTTTTTTGCGGTCTGGGTGGCCTTTAAAATGTTTCGCGGTGCAGCGACACCAGTCGATCCGAATAAACATTTACCCTCACAAGCCATGCAAATGGCAGCAGGGGGTGGTATTGGGATTGCCTCTGCGATCTTCGGTATTGGTGGTGGCAGCTTAACCGTCCCATATTTGAATAAAAATGGCGTCATTATGCAAAAAGCGGTCGCAACGTCTGCTGCATGTGGTTTACCGATTGCGATTGCTGGGGCCCTCGGCTTTATGTGGTTTGGTCATCAAGCCGATATCGTGGTTCCCAATACTATTGGTTATATCCATATTTATGCATTTATCGGGATTAGTGTAATGAGCTTTATCACTGCGAAATTGGGTGCGAAAGTGGCTCATATGTTGTCGCCATTTATGCTAAAGCGTTGTTTTGCATGCTTATTAACAACAGTTGGTTGCTATTTTATTTATCAAGGTGTGCAAGCCTTTGGCGCTTGATTGTCCGTTTTGACTGACAAAATTGGCTTTGTTGACACAAGATTGTCAGACAATGTCATGTTCAATTAGGTTGCTTATCGTTTCTAATGCAAATAGATTGAGTGTAAATCTGAACATTGCATCTTATAAAAAAAAGATAGGAACAGTATGCAACAACAAGAAGCGGACAGTTTGTCAGAACAAATTGCCAAACACATCGGTGAACAAATCATTCGCGGTGAGTTGGTCGAAGGCGAGCGTATTCAGGAACTCAGAATTGCGGCCGAATTGGATGTGAGCCGTGGCTCTGTTCGTGAAGCTTTATTGATTTTAGAACGGACCCAGCTCATTGAAATCTACCCGCGACGTGGCGCCTTAGTCTCTGAAATGTCGGCTTTACAAGTGCGCTCATTATTTGATATTGCAGCATTATTGTTGGGCCAAATTGTGCATCGTATGGCGGAAACGTGGCGCAGCCATGAAGCTGAGCGTATTCAGTTATTACTTGAACAATTAGACGTGGAAACTCGCCAAGGCAATACTGAAAAGTTTTATGATCTGATTTTTCAGGGCATGGCTCGTCAGCATGAAATGGTGGGAAATACCTACCTGATGCGTTATTACCAAGAATTGTTGCCATCACTCAGACGTAGTTATTTTCTGACACTGAATATTTCACGACGTGAAATACAAGAATCTTTTGATTTGTTTAAATTAGTGACTGATGCAGTTTTAATCAGAAAATCACATCAAGCCACTTTATTTATGGAAGATTTTTGTCGACACTTACGCAACCTTGTGTTGGAATCACTAACACGGATGAAACAAATCGAATTAGCGTGGGCGAGACGTTCACGCCGCTGATCAGGACATTATGCGTTTAAGCAGTTTAAAACTTTCCGGCTTCAAATCTTTTGCCGATAGCACAACTCTAAAATTTGAAGGCAACCGTAGTGCGGTTGTTGGACCGAACGGCTGTGGTAAATCCAATGTGATTGATGCCATTCGTTGGGTTATGGGGGAGTCCAGTGCCCGTCAATTGCGTGGTGGCACCATGCAAGATGTTATTTTTACCGGAACGGCAAAGCGTAAACCAGTCGGGATGGCGAGTGTTGAACTGCGTTTTGATAATACCTATGGCAAGCTAGGTGGCGCTTATAATGCCTATACTGAACTAGCAGTTCGTCGTCAGGTCAATCGTGATGGTAAATCCGAATATTTCCTCAATGGCACCAAATGCCGCCGTCGTGATATTACCGATATTTTCTTAGGTACCGGTTTAGGTCCACGTTCGTATGCGATTATTGAACAGGGCATGATCAACCGTTTGGTCGATGCCAAACCTGAAGAAATGCGTGTGTATATTGAAGAAGCCGCTGGGGTTTCTCGCTATCAAGCTCGTCGTCGTGAAACTTTACAGCATCTAGAACACACCACTCAAAACTTAGAACGTCTCGAAGACATTGCATCAGAACTGAAATCTCAGCTGAAAACCTTAAAACGCCAGTCTGAAACGGCGGTGCAATACAAAGAATTAGAAACCCAAATTCGTACCATTAAGATCGAAGTGTTGTCTTTCCAATGTGAACAAAGCACGCGTTTACAGCAAGAATACACGCTTCAGATGAATGAGCTCGGGGAAACCTTCAAACTGGTTCGTTCTGAGCTGAATACTCTAGAGCATGACTTATCTTCCACCAGTGCTTTATTTCAACGGCTTATTCAACAGTCCACGCCATTACAAAGCGAATGGCAACAGGCGGAAAAGAAACTGTCTGAGTTGAAAATGACGCTGGAGCAAAAGCAGAGTTTATTTGCACAAAATTCGGCAAGTTTGGTGGAGCTTGAAAAGCAAAA
Organism: Acinetobacter sp. YH1901134; assembly: GCF_013416965.1. Lineage (NCBI taxonomy): Bacteria > Pseudomonadati > Pseudomonadota > Gammaproteobacteria > Moraxellales > Moraxellaceae > Acinetobacter > Acinetobacter sp. YH1901134. The sequence continues at coordinate 44,444 of NZ_VPEW01000001.1, forward strand.
AGCGCAAACCAAAGAACGTTTACAGCTATTAGAGTTACAACTGGAAACGCTGCAAGAACAACAAGATGGATTTGTTGAACAATTACAGCGTCAAGAAAGCAGTAGTCAGGAACAGACCCAGCAGTTAGCCGATTTGAAAGCTCAGCATCAACAAGCGGTTCAACAATTTGAACAATGCCGTGGGCAAGTTGAAAAGCAGCAACAGCAAAAGCTACAGATGCTGGCGCAGAGTGAACAATTGACCAAAAATATTGGTCGTATTGAGCAACAACGTGAGACTCTGCAACAGCAACGAGGTCAAATTCAGCATCAGGCGCAGCAAGATGAGTTGGAGCAGTATCAGCAAGATAAGCAACAGCTCGAACAACAAATTACGCAACAAGAGCAGGTGATTGCCGAAACGCAGACACAGCTTGCAGCTGCACAAGAACAGCAGGCACAGCATAAAAATATGGTGCTGCAGCTAAAGTCAGAAATACAGGTGTTGTTGTCAGAGCAAAAAAACCTAAATCAATTGATGATTAAAGCCAGTCCAAAGCAGCAAAGCCAGCGTCAACATTTAATGCAGCAGTTGCAGTTGAGCACACAAGGTAAACAGCATGCACAACTGGTCGAAAAATTTTTGTCTAAATGGCTGAGTGCCCAAGTCTTAGGACACAGTGATAATTTTCAAGACAGTATTGCACGTCAGGTCAAAGGCAATCACCACACCGCAGTACAAATCGTTGGATTAGACGCTTTGGCGACGTGGATTGAAGCCCCTCAACTTTCGATCTGGCAGCAGGTCGCGATTGCTGAAACATTGACGGTGGCATTGAGCCATCAGGCTAAACTGGCCGCAGGTCAGTCAATACTCACGCTCGATGGTTATCATGTCGGTGCAGATTGGGTGATTGGTCTAGATTATGATGAGGACAGCCAAGCAGGGCAAGGTGCATTGAGCCACCGTATTCGCTTAGATGAATTGAATGAATTACTTGCAGAGCAGCAGCCAAAGCTAACGCAACTAGAAGGCCAATTGCCTGAGTTGCAAAATGCCGTACAAGCTTTACAGCAAAGTCTGCAACAGCAACACAGCCAATTAAAAACTTGGCAAAAAGACATTCAAAATACTGATGTTGCCATTGCGAAGGTACAAAGTTCCAATCAGGCTTTTGCTTTACAAAAGCAGCAGTTAGAAGATCAATTGCAGCAACTTGAAGCACAGCTTGAAGAAGATGCCATGCAAAAAGACGATTTGGAAATTGATCTGCATGCGCTGACAATGAAGCTTGAGCAAGCCTTGCCCAATTATAAGACCTTGCAATTCCAAGTTGAGGAATTGAGTCTAGCGCTGGAAAGTGCTCAACAATTGGCATTACACAGTCAGCAAGAATTGGAAATCGTGCGTCGTCAGTCTGTACAGACGAAACAACAGATTGAATTATTAGAAAAAGACACGGTCTTTTTGAAAGCGCAAACTCAGCAAATTATTGGACAGATGGAGCAGGCAAAGAAATTTGTCGATCCGGTACAGTTAGAATTGCCTGCGCTTGAGTCCCAGTATTCTGAACAGGCCCAAGTCACTGAACGTTTACAAAAAACCTGGAATGACTGGCAGCTTGAACTCAATAATGTTCAGAGCAAACAACAGACATTGACGGAACAACGCCATTCACATCAACAGCAAGATGAAAAATTGCGTATGCAATTGGAAGAAAAGCGTCTGGCTTGGCAATCCGCGCAGTCTGATTTACAGCATTATTCTGAACAGCTGAAAGAAATGAACAGCGAAATGCTGACGGGCTTAAGCATTGATGTGGTATCCCATCAGCAAAAACTAGAAAAAGCACAGCAGCAGTTTGATAAATTGGGTGCAGTCAACTTGGCTGCGGCAGAAGAATATACTGAAGTTTCTAAACGCTTTGATGATTTAAGCCACCAAATTGATGACTTGCAAAAGACCGTTGAACAACTGCAAGCTGCGATGAAAAGCATTGATCAGGAAACGCGGAAGCTGTTTATGACCACTTTTGATAAGGTCAATACAGAACTTCAAGCGTTGTTTCCGAAAGTATTTAATGGTGGTGAAGCAAGTTTAAGCCTTGAAGATGGTTGGCAATCGGGTGTAAAACTGATGGCACGACCACCGGGTAAACGAAATAGCTCTTTGGCATTATTGTCAGGTGGTGAAAAGGCACTGACCGCATTGGCTTTGGTTTTTGCGATTTTCCGCCTAAATCCTGCACCATTTTGCGTTTTAGACGAAGTCGATGCACCTTTAGACGATGCAAATGTAGGAAGATTTTGTAATCTTGTAAAAGAGCTTTCAGAACAAGTGCAATTTATCTACATTACACACAATAAACTGGCTATGACAATGGCAACTGACTTACTTGGTGTGACCATGCCAGAACCAGGAACTTCAAAATTAGTGACTGTGAATATAGAGCAAGCCAAAGAATACGGTTTAGCTGCGGAGGCATAACATGGAAATCACCACTATAGCTGGGATTGTAATCGCTGTAATTATCATGGTTGTGGGTATTCGAATGATGTTTCGTAAACCTGCAGATGCAGCGCCATCACTTGACACCGAATTACATATTAATCCTGATAGTCAGCAACCTGTTATTCCGCGCCATGTACGAAATCAGTTAAATACATCTGAAACCACGCCACGTGTAGAGCCGACTTTGGCTGAGAAAAAAGTTACAGCGGTTGAAGCTGTTCAAGCAAATGTAACGCCAGAAGCAACGGCAACGGAACAAGCAGAGCAGAGTGTTGAGGCTACGGCAAAGACTGAGACGACAACGACAGATCCCGTTTCAGTTGAAAACGCTCAAACTGCAACAGAAGACAGTACATTGTCTACAGAAGCAACTGAATCTACAACTGTTGCATCTGTAGCCGCCGATGCCAATGACGCAGCGACTGCTGCGACACACGTTCAGGCTGACGCTGTTCCTGCGGAAAAAGCGCCAGAGTTTAGTGTAAATAGCGCAATTGAAAAAGCTGAAATCAGCGATTTTGATGAAGAAAGCAGTATTTTGGATGCTCATTTACATGAACAAAAAATTGTTGATGAAGAAAGTGCTTTAGCAACTGCGGAAACTTATATCGCCTTAAATGTTTTCCCAGATAGCCGTGCATTGTCAGGTGAAAAAGCATTAAAAGTTTTACTCAAATATGGCCTGCGTTTTGGCGAAATGGCCTGTTTCCATCGCTATGATGAAGAAGGTACAAAGTTATTATTCTCTGTATTGCAAATGAATAATGATGGCGCTGCGCAAGGTTTTGATCTTGAAACTTTATCGACTGAAGAAGTAAAAGGTTTGGCTTTCTTCTTGGCGCTGCCACACAGCGATGTACAAAATGCCTTTGATACCATGGATAGCATTTCACGTCTAATTGCCCGTGAAATTGACGGTACTGTGTATGATCAAAATAACCAAGAATTTACACCGCAGATGCGTGAACATTGGCGTCATCAAGCCATTGATTATCGTCAAGGTCAAGCTATCGAAGTCTAAGCGTCTTTGATTGAAACTCACCGAGTGGGTTTCTATAATAGCAACAGATAATGAAATTTGAGGGCGGAGCATGAACCGCCCTTTTTTATGGTGAATGTATGACACAACAATCCACTGTCGTTGCACAGATGCGACAACTGATTCAACTCTTGGCGAAGCATAACCATGCCTACTATGTTATGGACACGCCAGAAATTGAGGACAGTGAATATGATCAACTTTTTCACCAATTAAAAGCTTTAGAAGAGCAATACCCTGATTTAGTACAACCTGATACACCAACTACAAAAGTGGGTGGAAAGGCCTTGTCTAAGTTTGAATCTGTAACCCATGCAGTACCCATGTTGTCATTGGGGAATGTGTTTAATGCAGAAGATTTATTTGCCTTTGCGCGTCGTGCGGAAGAGCGCTTGCCGAATCAAAAAATTGAATATGATGTCGAATTAAAATTTGATGGGCTGGCGATTTCTCTCTGGTATGAAAATGGCATTTTAGTCCGTGGTGTGACACGGGGCGATGGTGAAACAGGGGAAGACATTACCCAAAATGTAAAAACCATTCGTAATTTACCTAAAGTACTGACCTCTACACAGACTGAAATTCCAAGTCTGCTTGAAGTCCGTGGTGAAGTTCTGATGCCAAAATCAGGCTTTGAAAAGCTTAATGCTGAAAACGAAGCCAAAGGTGAAAAAACCTTTGCCAATCCACGAAATGCAGCAGCAGGAAGCTTACGTCAACTCGATCCTGCAATTGCGGCTTCGCGTCCCTTGGCTTTTTATGCTTATGGCATTGCACAGTGCGAACCACATCATGGTCAAACCACCATGTCTGCTAGCTTAGAATGGCTGACACAGTTTGGTTTTGCTGTCGGTGAACGTCACTTTATATGTGACAGCATTCAGGACGTACAAGCTGCGTATGAGCAAATGATCATTGATCGACCAAGCCTGAGTGTTGAAATTGATGGCATGGTGATTAAAGTGAATAGTTTGAAACAGCAGCAAACTTTAGGTTTTTTAAGCCGTGAGCCACGCTGGGCAACGGCATATAAATTCCCTGCAGTCGCAGCGCTGACGACGATTGAAAATATTGATTGGCAAGTGGGGCGTACAGGCACTTTGACCCCAGTCGCACGTTTAAACCCTGTGGCAGTCGGAGGGGTAACGGTTTCCAATGTCACTCTTCATAATATTGGTGAAATTCACCGCCTAGATGTCCGTGTAGGCGATACCGTGAGTGTTTACCGTAGTGGCGATGTGATTCCCAAAGTGGAAAAAGTTTGGCCTGAATTTCGACCTGTAGAAACAGTTGAAGTTCAATTGCCCGAATGTTGTCCTGTCTGTTCTTCACCTGTGGTGATGCCCGAAGGAGAAGCCTTGGCACGTTGTTCAGGTGGTTTGTACTGTGCTGCACAGCGTATTGAGGCGATTCGTCACTTTGTATCGCGTAAAGCTATGGACATTGAGGGCTTAGGCGATCGTTGGGCGGAATCTCTTTTACATTTGGATCTGCTCAAAGATGTTGCTGATATTTATAGCTTGCATAAGCATCGTGAAAAATTACTGACCATTGAAAAAATGGGTGAAAAGTCGGTTCAAAACCTCATCGATTCTATTGAAAACAGTAAGAAAACGACACTAGGTGCATTTATTTATGCACTCGGCATTCGAGGCGTGGGTGAAACCACGGCACGCATGCTCGCCAATACCTTCCAAACCTTTGATGCGATTCGTCATGCAGATCTCGAATCCTTGAAAAAAACGCCAGACGTTGGTGATATTACCGCTGAATGGATTGTCGATTTTTTCCAAGCGCCGCATAACCTTGAAGTGGTTGATCGTTTGTTGGCAGCTGGGATTCATTGGGATGCACCCGTTGCACCAAGTCGTCAGCCACTGAATGGCGAGAGTTGGGTGATTACTGGGACATTGAGTACCATGGGTCGTGATGAAGCGACGCAAATGCTTCAAGCCTTAGGCGCACGTGTCAGTGGTAGTGTTTCGGGTAAAACCAAATGTGTAGTTGCAGGTGAAAAGGCAGGTTCTAAATTAGAAAAGGCTGAAAAGTTGGGTGTACCTGTGATGAGCGAAGAAGAGTTTATTAGATTTGTACAACAGCATAATGCTTCTTAAGTATTGAAAATCAAACCTGAAAAGGTGATTAATTTTGAACAAACGCCTGATGCATTGCATTGGGCGTTTTTATTTGAGCGCTTAAAAATGATCGAATGAGTAGATAAATTGGCGGTTATAGGTGAGACAGCGTACTTTAAATAGACACTAAGCATTTTGTTAAAGCGTGAATGTATTGAGATACGATTTTAGCCATAAAAAAAGCAGCTTAGGAGCTGCTTTTTTTATTCAGTGATCACATTATTCTTGATCAACTTTCATTGGTTTTACATCCATTTCTTGATATGAAACCAACTTGGTTTTGTGTTTCCACTTATAGCCAAACCAAATGGCAAGGAATAAGAAAATACCAATATAGGTAGAAACAACGGCTAACCACTCACCATCTAAAACGGCTTGATAGTTCTGACCAAGGACCACGATGGTACATAAAATAAAGGCAAACCACGGTGCAAATGGGAAGAATTTTGCACGGTAAGCAAGATCTTCCAATTTATTGCCTTGAGCCAAGTAGCCTTTACGGAAGCGATAATGTGAAACTGCAATACCGAGCCACACAATAAAGCCACACATACCTGACATGTTCAGTAACCAGTTAAAGACCGCTTGTTCACCGATAAATGTGGTTAAGAAGCACAGTGCCGCAATCGCCGTTGTTGCATAAAGCGCATTCATCGGTACGCCACGTGCATCTAAGCGACCAAAGACTTTCGGCGCACTGCCTTTACGTGCCATATCAAACAGCATACGAGTAGAGGAGTACATACCAGAGTTACCCGCTGATAAAATCGCAGTTAAGATCACCGCATTCATTACTGATGCAGCAAAGGCAAAACCTGCTTTTTCATACAGTAAGGTAAATGGTGATAGTGCAATATTTTCAGTAGATGCTGCTTGTAATAAACGTGGGTCATCATAGGCAATAAGAGTGCCGATAATGAAAATACACACGATATAAAACAACAAGATACGCCAGAAAATTTGCTTGATGGCAATAGGAATGGTTTTTTCAGGATCTTTCGATTCACCTGCAGCCACACCAACCATTTCAGTCCCTTGGAAAGAGAAACCGGCAATCATGGCCACACCAATCAAGGCAGATAGACCACCAACAAATGGGGCTTCACCTTTGCTCCAATTGGCAAATGTTTCTACGCCCGGTGTCAGCATGATTTTGCCAATCATAAACAGGCCGATAATGATAAAGGCAACAATTGCGAGCACTTTAACAAGCGAGAAGAAGAATTCGGATTCACCGAAGCCTTTTACGGTTAGCGCATTAATGGCAAAGACGATTGCGAGGAAAATCGCGCTCCAGTAAAAGCCCGGAATATCTGGAAACCAGAATTTCATAATGAATTGGACTGCAACCAATTCAAATGCCACGGTAATCGCCCAGTTATACCAATAGTTCCAACCCAAAGCGAAGCCGAAACCACCCTCGACATATTTGGTGCCGTAGGTAAAGAATGCACCCGAAGTTGGATTATGTGTTGCAAGCTCACCTAGACTGGTCATCAAGAAGTAAATCATGATACCAATTAAGCAGTATGCAAGCAGGGCGCCACCCGGGCCTGCATTGGCAATGGTTGCACCTGAGGCAAGGAATAAACCTGTACCAATTGATCCACCAATTGCAATCATGTTGAGATGGCGAGCACCCAACTTACGCTGAAGCTGAGCTGGTTTTTGAGTTTCGCTCATCATTGTTCCTTAAGATTTTTTTGCGTGCTCGCAAACAAGACTTTAAATCCTTGTTGGTCGGCTTTGATTGTACATTGACCGTAATGTTGCTCAATTAAAGTCGGATAATTGAGGAATCGGTTGGCAACAATCCAAAGCTCCCCCCCAGACTTCAAATGTCTGCGCGAAGTTTTGCATAGATTTTCACTGGCATTGTAGTCGGTTTGAATCCCTTGATGGAAGGGTGGATTGCTGACTATGGCATGTAAAAATAATGGAGCATCCTCGATTCCTGTGACCGCTTTAATCTCAAGTTGTTCAGGTTCAAGCAAATTTTGTTCAAATGTCATTTGTGTAGACGCTAGTGCAAAGGCATCTACATCCATGGCAAAGATACGATTTTTAGGATTCAGTTTGGCTAAATAAGCACTGATAACACCCGCACCACAGCCAAAATCTGCAATTTTGCCCGAAGTCACCTGTGATAAATAAGGCAATAAGGTAGCCGTACCCACATCTAAACGGTTCTGGCTAAATACACCCGGCAGTGCGCAAATCGTAAGCTCACCATTTGGGGTCTCTACTGGATATTTTTGCACCCATTCTTGCAGTGGCTTCAGTGCTACAGTTTTTTCCAATAGGGTTTGCCACATTTGACAGTGACGCGCACTATCAATTTTTAGGGTTTTACCAAAGGGTTGTAATTGCTTTGCTGCGCGTTCAACACCGCCTTTTTTCTCACCCACGAGGAAAATAGACGCACCTTGAGCAAGGTGACTTGCCACATTGTGTAATAAATAATTCAGCAGTTCTTTTGATTTAGGAACAAAAATAACCGCTTGATCAAACTGACCTTCAGGAAAATCGACACCAAAATGGACGTTTGACTGTTGATTTTGAAAGTACTGAAAATCATTAAAATTCCAGCACCAAATCGATGGCTTAATATTGTCATTCAATTGACTGAGTAAGTCATCTGTCGGTGCATTTACGAAAAGCACGCGATCTTGTAATAAATCGATCTGTCGTATAACGACTTCACTTGTGAGATCCATAGATTTCTCCATCATAAAAAACACTGCCTAGGGCGGAACCTAGGCAGTGTTCTTTGACAAATGAACTTACTTCTTCACTTCAGGAAGAACAATATTCAAAATAAGGGCAGCGATACCACCAGTGGCAACGCCTGAACTGAAGATATTACGGAACAATTCAGGAAGATGTTCAAGGATTTGTGGTACTTGTGCAACACCTAGACCCAATGCCAATGAAATCGCAATGATTAATAGTGCGCGGCGGTCTAAATGAATGCCTGACAAAATATTAATACCAGATGCAGCCACAGCACCGAACATCACCATCACAGCACCACCAAGCACGGCTTGTGGAACCGCCTGAATGACACCTGCAACAGCAGGAAGTAAGCCTAAAATAACCAATAAGGCAGCAATCCAAATGCCTACATAGCGGCTTGCAACACCTGTTAACTGAATAACACCGTTGTTTTGCGCAAATACAGAACTTGGGAACGTGTTAAAGATACCGGCAAGGAATGAGTTTGCACCATTCACCAATACACCACCTTTAATACGCTTCATCCATTCAGGGCCATCTACAGCTTGATTTGAAAGCTTAGAAGTCGCGGTAATATCGCCAATCGCTTCCAAAGATGTCACAAGGTAGATAAATGCCATTGGAATAAACAAGCTCCAAGAGAAGCTTAAGCCAAAGTGCATCGGTGTTGGAATTTGAACCAGTGGCGCATCTTTTAAACCATCAAAGTTTAAATGACCCATAAAGCCTGCAAGGATGTAACCCACGACTAAGGCAATTAGGATGGCAGAACTTTTTACCCATGTAATACGCACACGGTTCAATAAAATGATCAGTGCCAAAACGGTACATGACATGATGAGGTTGTCTGCATTGGCAAATGTTTTATCGCCCATGGCTTGATAACCACCACCCATGCTGATCAGACCTTCTTTAATTAAAGTCAGACCAATCAATAGCACCACAATACCTGTTACCAATGGGGTAATCAGTTTTTTCACCCAAGGTAAGATCCGTGACACACCCATTTCAATGAATGAACCCGCGATCACCACACCAAAGATAGATGCCATGACTGCTTCTACAGGTGTGCCTGCCGCAACCATCGCAGAACCAATACCGATAATAGGACCAATAAAGTTAAAGCTGGTTCCTTGTACAATCAGGAGACCTGCACCAAATGGACCGACTTTTTTACATTGTAAAAAGGTTGCGATACCAGAGATCACCAATGACATCGACAGAATCATATTGGTGTCTTCTTTTGACACACCAAGTGCCAAACAGATCAGCAGACCCGGCGTCACAATTGGGACAATAATGGCCAATAAATGTTGGAACGCAGCGAGAAAAGCAATAAAAGGTTTTGGTCGATCATTCAATCCATAGACTAAATCGAGTTGATCTTTTGCTTCGGGAGATTGGTTTAAATCAGACATGCGGCACTGAAAATTAAGGCTAGGTGGCGCTATTCTAATCTGTTTACACAGCTTTACAAAACCAAAAGCGTACCAGTCGTCAAAAAAAATGCGATTGTCAATAAACTGTCACTACTAAAATCTATATTTTTTCTGTATAATTTGCCCTCAAACTTTAGGCGTATCGAATTCACATGTCAGATATTAAAACTCTCCGTAACATTGCCATCATCGCGCACGTCGACCATGGTAAAACTACTCTTGTAGACAAACTTTTACAGCAATCAGGTGCTCTTGGCGATCGCGCAGGCGAGATCGAACGTGTAATGGATTCTGGCGCTATTGAAAGTGAACGTGGTATTACCATTCTTGCAAAAAACACTGCAATCAAATGGTTAGACAAGCGTACTAACACTGAATACCGTATCAATATCGTGGATACCCCGGGACACGCCGACTTCGGTGGTGAAGTAGAACGTGTAATGTCAATGGTTGACTGCGTACTTCTTCTTGTTGACTCTCAAGAAGGCCCAATGCCACAAACTCGTTTTGTAACGCAAAAAGCGTTCGCACGTGGTTTGAAACCAATCGTAATTATTAACAAAGTCGACAAGCCAAACGCTCGTCCAGATTGGGTAATTGACCAAGTGTTCGATTTGTTCGACAACCTTGGTGGTTCTGACGAACAGTTAGACTTCCCAGTTGTATATGCTTCAGGTCTTCGTGGTGTGGCTGGTCCTTCTCCAGAAGAACTTGCTGAAGACATGACTCCATTGTTCGAAACAATTGTAGACATCGTTGAACCACCAGCGGTTGACGTTGACGGTCCATTCCAAATGCAAGTGTCTTCACTTGACTATAACAGCTTCGTAGGTGTTATCGGTGTTGGTCGTATTCAACGTGGTTCAGTGAAATTAAACACTCCTGTAACTGTAATCGACAAAGACGGTAAAACACGTAACGGTCGTATCTTAAAAATCATGGGTTACCATGGTTTAGAGCGTATCGATGTTGAATCAGCTTCTGCTGGTGACATCGTTTGTGTAACGGGTATTGATGAACTTCATATCTCTGACACAATCTGTGATCCAAAAGCAGTTGAAGCTTTACCTGCACTTTCTGTAGACGAACCTACAGTATCGATGACTTTCCAAGTAAACAACTCACCGTTTGCTGGTAAAGAAGGTAAATTCGTAACTTCACGTAATATCCGTGAACGTCTAGATCGCGAATTGATTCACAATGTAGCATTACGTGTTGAAGATACTGACAGTCCTGACCGTTTCAAAGTATCTGGTCGTGGTGAGCTTCACCTTTCAGTTCTTATTGAAAACATGCGTCGTGAAGGCTTCGAAATGGGCGTATCACGTCCACAAGTAATCATCAAAGAAATTGATGGTGAAAAACAAGAGCCATACGAAAACGTAACGTTTGACGTTGAAGAGCAGCACCAAGGCGCTGTAATGGAACAAATGGGTCACCGTAAAGGTGAAATGACCAATATGGAAGTTGACGGTAAAGGCCGTATCCGTATTGAAGCAACAGTTCCTTCACGTGGTTTGATTGGTTTCCGTTCTGAATTCTTAACTATGACTTCAGGTACAGGTATCATGACTTCAAGCTTCTCGCACTACGGTCCTATGAAACAAGGTACTGTGGCGAAACGTCAAAACGGTGTGTTGATTTCTATGGTTCAAGGTACTTGCTTGGGCTATGCACTATTCAGCTTACAAGACCGTGGCCGTCTATTCGCTAAACCTCAGTTAGAAGTTTATGAAGGTATGATCGTTGGTATTAACTCACGTTCAGACGACATGACTGTTAACCCAACTAAAGCGAAACAGTTAACTAACGTACGTGCTTCTGGTACTGATGATGCGTTGACTCTCGTTCCGCACATTGAATTTACGCTTGAACAAGCGCTTGAATTTATTGAAGACGACGAATTAGTTGAAGTAACGCCTAAGTCAATCCGTATCCGTAAACGCTGGTTGACTGAAAACGAACGTAAACGTAACCGTAACGTTTAATTTTACAGTTTCAAAAAAACCGCTGACTTAGGTTAGCGGTTTTTTTATGCATGGGCGTTTTGAATAAAAATGCAAAAGTTGAATGACTTTATTCATTTAATTCGACATGCATAATTTTGATAAATCCTTTTTAATAGAATGTATTACCAAAATCAAAAATGTTTTGTGTGAATTTTTATACATGGTATTTAGAATCTAATATAAACCAAGTAAATTAGCTGGAAATAGTTATATAGATATAATGTATACTTCGTCACAAAATTAAAGCTGAAAAAAATTTCTGGAGATCACATGAGTATTATTCAAGAATTTAGAGAATTTGCCGTAAAAGGCAACGTGATGGACTTGGCTGTAGGTGTCATCATTGGTGGTGCTTTCGGTAAAATCATCGATTCAATGGTAAAAGACATTATCATGCCTTTTATTTCTTGGATCCTTGGTGGTGACGTTGATTATTCAAATTGGTTCTTAGTATTGGGCGATAACCCAAACAATTTAACCACGCTAAAAGCAGCACAGGATGCAGGCCTTAATGTTTTGGCTTACGGTAACTTCCTAACCATCTTAATCAACTTCTTGCTTTTGGCATGGGTCGTATTCTGGTTAGTGAAATTGATGAACAAATTGCGCCGTCAAAAAGTTGAAGAGCCAGCTCCAGAGGCGACTCCAGAAGATATCGAATTACTTCGTGAAATTCGTGATGAATTAAAACGTAAAGGTTAATCCTTTAGCAGTGAAAACGGCGCTTAAAGCGCCGTTTTTTATTGTGAATTTTGTTGAGGCGTCATTTTCATAAACTTAGGTTCTGATGTCGAAAAAACAATGCCATTTCGAATGCCTGTAAATACTTCATTTGCTTCTTCAGGTGATTCGGGTGCGCAGGCTTGTTGACCTAATATAAATAAGACTAAAGGGTGATTTTTGGATAATTTGCTAATTTGCTGTATCGCATCATACCATTTTGATTCATCGTTACGATTCCCATCTAAATCTAGTGCCAACTGGACTTCACCATGAGGGTTCATATCTTGATCATCATATAATGCTTGGATAAGTGCATGCTTTCGTTCACCTCGAATGATTGTAAAATCTGTTGTATCGACAGTGCCAAGACGAAAATAGTTGTAATAGCCCAATGGAATGTCCTTTATTTATTATTAAGTAGAATTGATTTAGTGCAATGTTATCTGGTTGCTATGATTTATATTATATGATTGAAAACCGCCAGCCAATGTTCTGAACGATTGAAAAAAATACTGGGATTATGTGCTTTAAGATGAAAAGCACATATTCGCGATATACTCGTTATAGCATGTTCAATGTGGGTGCTATGTTACATCCGAAACTTAATTTCTAATAAATGCCAGCCAAATTGGCTTTTGATCGGACCATGCAGTTCACGTTCGGGTAGGGTAAATACCGCCTTATCAATTGGACCAACCAGTTGGCCTTTTTTAATGTCGCCAAGCTCACCGCCTTTTTTACCCGAAGGGCATGTCGAATGCTGCTTTGCAATTTTGGCAAAGTCCGCACCGCCTTTGATTTTCTTTTTCAGTTGCTCACATAGTTCTTTATCTTTGACTAATATGTGGCGAACAATCGCAGACTTCATGCTTTATTTCCTTTCACGGTTTTCTTAGTCAGCATTTTAACCTTTTTTAAAGGCTGACACTCTGGGCAAAACACCGATGCACGTTGCCCTAGTTTGATATTGTGCAAGATGGTTTCACAGTTGATGCACATTTCACCGGCACGTCCGTAGGCGAGCAGAGTTTGTTGGAAATAACCATTTTCGCCCATCGCATTGGTGTAATCACGTAACGTCGAACCGCCTAAATCAATTGCCTGTTTTAAAATACGTTTGATTTCGATGACCATTTTTTCAACTTGTTCAAAACTCAAACTTGATGCAGGCTGCGCAGGGTGTATGCCTAAGTTAAATAAGCTTTCCGTTGCATAGATATTGCCGACACCAACCACAATATGATTGTCCATGATCGATACTTTGATACTGGTCTGCTTATTTTTAAATTTTTGGAATAAGTATTCAGCATTAAAGTCATCACTCAGCGGTTCAGGGCCAAGCGTGTCAATCAGTTTGCTTTGAGACGATGCATCTAACCATAAAATACAGCCAAAACGTCGTGGATCGTGATAGCGTAATTGCATATCTTCAAAATGAATCACCAGATGATCATGCTTTCGCAATGCTTCATCACCTTCACAAATCCGAAAACTGCCAGACATGCCCAAATGCCACAGCATGCAGTCATGTTCAAATTCAGCCAAAATATATTTTGATCGACGGCTGAGCTGAAGCAGCTTTTGACCGACGAGTTTTTGAATGTCGTCAGGAATAGGCCAACGCAGGCTCGACTGAAAAACCTCAACTTTGAGAACCTTTTCATTCAATAATGGCAATAAACTGGTTTTAGTGGTTTCTACTTCTGGTAATTCAGGCATAAAGGTCGAAGCAATGGATCATTCAAGTTATGCATACTATTGGGCCTAGCCCTACAGAATGCAAGTTTCATCGCGGCCTAAGGGAGTGCATGAATAGGTTATTGATTATTAATTGTGAGAATAATAAACCAACAAGTCACAATAATGAGTCTGAATAAGCGATCAGAAGTTAAACAATTAAATTAATAGATATATAAGATATTGAAAAATAATCACTAAAAATATTGCATAACAATAGATTTATTTAAAGTCACTTATTGATAAATTAAAGTTTTGTGAATGATAAAAATAATGCTGAGATAGAACGTGAAAAATTATGTAATTTTTGTGACATTAGATTTCAAGCCTTGTGGCTTGTCTAGAGACTCTCTCCAGATTTAGGTTTTACCATGAAAAAATACAGTCTAGCTCTTCTACCTGCGTTTATTGCAGCAGCCATGACACATGTTCACGCCGCAGAAGCATTCGACACTAAAGGTCAGTACATGCTCGGGGATTGGGATGGTAAACGTACCGAACTTGCACAACAAGGTGTGAAGTTTGAGGCCAATATTGCTGCTGATGCTGCCTATCTTGCCGATGGCGGTCGTAATCCGGGACATTCAGCAACGGTAGCCAGCCAATTGTGGTTAGGTACACAGCTTGATATGGAAAAACTCGCAGGTTGGGATGGCGTGACTGTGCGTGCTGTAATGACTGCTCGTCAAGGTCAAAGTACCTCAGTTCGTGATTTGCAAGGGGATGTTCCTCAATTGGCAAATGCACAAGCCAATTTTGGCCGTGGTAACCAAGACAGCCGCTTAACCGAGCTTTCGATTGAAAAGAATTTCAAAGAACAAGGCATTAGTGTAAAAGCAGGTCGTTTAGGTCTAGGTATGGACTTTAACGTGATGGCATGTGACTTTGCCAGCACCGCATTTTGTGCAGCGCAAATGGGTAAATGGCAAGGTTCTATGTGGATGAATACTCCAGTTTCACAATGGGGTGGACGTGTGAAATACCAAGCAACGCCAGAACTTGCGGCACAAGTCGGTGTTTACGAATTTAACCCTGACAATGGTAATGCCAAAGCAGAAGGTCAAGGTTGGAGTCTAGATACAGATCATGCTGATGGCGTAACTATTCCCGTAGAATTGGTTTGGACACCAAAATCATTGGTCAATGGCTTACCGGGGAGCTACCGCTTTGGTGCGATGTACAACACCGCAGATAATGTCAAAAATCAAAAAGACATTATTTCGGGCGAAGCAGAAGATCGTACCTTTGGTGGTTGGGTCGCGATTGAGCAACAGTTAACGTCTACAGGTGAAGGCAAACGTGGTTTGCATAGCTTTGCCAATTTTACTTGGCATGATCGTGTCACCACAAAAGTTGATAACTCACAGCAGCTAGGTTTGAAATACATTGGATTGGCCGATCGTTTGCCTAACGATATGGTTGGCTTGGGCGTGAACCGTGTGCATGTCAATGATCGACTTTCTGCTGAAAAATTTGATGCAAGCGCAGAATATAATGTCGAGTTGAACTATAGCCATAACCCTACGAAATGGTTGATGATTCGCCCAAGTTTACAATATGTGATTAACCCAGGCTCAACAAATCGGGTTGATGATGCTTTCCTAATTGGTTTAAGCTCTAAGGTAATATTCTAATGTCAAAATAGGTGCTCTATGCAAAGTAAATTTAACGTCACATCATTTAAGACACATTTACTTTGCCTGACGGCATGTATTAGCCAACAGTTGTATGCAGAAACAGGTTCTACGGAACCTGTTTTACTTCCTGAGATTACCATTGAAGCACCACGAACCAATACCACATGGTTAAAAACACCGGCATCGGTATACCGGGTACAGCAGGCTGAAAATAATAACAATACGGGTGTGAATCTGTCTGAAACCTTAAAAGGTGTGCCCGGACTACAACTGAATAACCGTGAAAACTATGCACAAGACTTGCAACTGTCTATGCGAGGCTTTGGCGCACGTTCAACATTTGGTGTGCGTGGTATCCGTTTATATGTTGATGGAATCCCTGCGACCATGCCGGATGGTCAGGGACAGACATCAAATATCGATATGAGTAGCTTAAATCATATCGAGGTATTGGGTGGGCCATTTTCCTCTTTATACGGTAATTCTTCGGGTGGGGCAATCTTAACAACAACCAAGCAAGGTACTGGAAAAGACTCTATCGAACTCGGCTATTCGGGCGGCAGTCATCATAAAAGTCGTGCTGATATTGTGCTGCAAGGTGGCTCAGAACGGGCCAATGAGCCTAGCTATGTTGTCAGTTCTTCTTATTTTGAAACTGATGGTTACCGTGATCATAGTGCTGCAAATAAGGTACTCAGCAATGCAAAACTGACTTGGGATCTGGATGATGGTTCCAAGGTCAATTGGATTGTGAATCATGTGGATATCAATGCCGATGATCCACAAGGTCTGAATCGGGAGCAATTGCGTCAAAATCCGAAACAAGTTAATGATGCCAATAATACTTATGATGTACGTAAGGAAATTAGCCAAACTCAAACTGGGTTGACGTGGAAAAAACCATTGAATGATCAGCATGAACTTAATGCAATGGTATATATGGGGCAACGTGATGTGGTGCAGTATCAGTCCATCCCCAAAAATCCACAAAATAATGCGCGCCATGCAGGTGGTGTGATTGATTTTAGCCGTGATTATTATGGAACAGATATTCGCTGGACAGGCAAAGACCTCTTGCAGAATACGCGTTTTACTGCAGGCCTTGCCTTTGATTATATGGATGAAGACCGTAAGGGCTATGAAAATTTTGATGCCAATGGAAATTTTGGCAAGAAAGGCAATATTCGTCGAAATGAAAATAACACCTTGTGGAATTTAGACCCCTATGTCCAAGCTTCGTGGAATTTTTTACCCAATTGGACTTTAGATACAGGGCTACGATATAGCAATGTTCATTATGAATCTGACGATAAATATGTCGTGGGTTTAAATAAGGATGACAGCGGTAAAACTGACTATGACAAAGTTTTACCTTCAGCAGCATTAACTTGGAATATTGCGCCTCAACTGAATGCCTATGTCAGTTATGCCAAGGGTTTTGAAACACCCACCTTTACAGAAATGGCCTATTCTAAAGATGACGGCATGAATTTTGATTTAAAACCGGCCAGTAGCGATAACTACGAGCTTGGGCTTAAATCACAAAATGCATGGGGTAATTTCACGGCAGCGGTGTTCCAAAGCAAAACTCAAGATGACATCGTTTCTGCTGGGACAGAGGAAGGGCGTGCAACCTATAGAAATGCCGATAAAACCTTACGTGAAGGTGTTGAGCTTTCGTGGAATAAACAGCTATGGCGAGATTTAAGTGCGCAAGCAAGTTACAGTTATATCGATGCCACATTTGATGCTTTTGTTCCAGAAATACCGAATCCTACAGATCCAGCGAAACCTAAAGCGTCATCTATTAGATCGGGTGCGAAAATTCCGGGTATTGCCAAAAACCAAGCGTTTGCCGCACTGAATTGGCAGCCAGATATTGGCTTTAATGCCGGCCTAGATGTGCGCTATATGGATAAAGTCTATGTCGATGATGCCAACAGTGATGCTGCGTCGAGCTATACCGTGGTTTCTGCCAACGCAGGTTATGTATGGAAACAAGCAGATTGGAAAGTTAAAACCTATGTACGTGCAGATAATTTGTTTGATGAAAACTATGTCGGTTCAGTGATCGTCAATGATGGAAACGGACGCTTCTTTGAACCCGCGGATGGGGTGAATTGGAGTGCAGGATTAAGTGTGACCAAAGCCTTCTAAAAGGAGAGTGATGTGGCGTTGTTATTTCAACCAATTCAGTTTGGAACATTGGGGCTGAGTAATCGAATCGTGATTGCACCCATGTGTCAATATTCAGCCAATGAGCAAGGGGAGTTAAGCTATTGGCATGAGCAACAATGGGCGAATTATGCCTTGTCAGGTGCCGGACTTTGTATCGTCGAGGCAACAGCTGTACAGGCAGAGGGGCGCATTAGCTATGCAGACCTCGGCCTTTGGAATGATATGCAACGCGCACAGATGAAGGCACTATTGGCCAAGGTGAAATCACTTTCACCTATGCCTTTTGCAATACAGCTGGCACATGCGGGTCGTAAGGCATCGACAGATAAACCGTGGGCAGGACGTGGACAATTACCTCCAAATCACCCTCAAGGATGGCAAACTGTTTCAGCAAGTGATTTGCCCTTTAATGCCACAGATCATGCCCCCCATGCTTTAAGCCGAGATGAAATCCAGCAGATCATTCAAGACTTTGCCGATTCAGCAAAACGCGCGGTAGATGCAGGCTTTGACTTAATTGAGCTACATGCTGCACATGGTTATTTGCTGCATCAATTTATGTCACCATTGTCGAATCATCGTAGCGATGAATATGGTGGCAGTCTGGAAAATCGCATTCGGTTGACGCTTGAAGTGTTCCAAGCCATGAAAAATGCCGTTCCTGAAGATTATCCAATTGGGATACGTATTTCCGCAACCGACTGGATGGAATATACTGAAGCACCGAGTTGGGATCTAGACTCGGCTGTTGGCTTGTCAAAAGCGCTTGCACAACTAGGAACAGCCTATATTCATGTTTCTAGTGGCGGCTTAGATGTTGCGCAAAAAATTCAATTACAAGCCAGTTATCAAGTGCCTTTTGCTGAAGCCATTAAGCAAGCCGTTCAGGTTCCCGTAATTGCTGTGGGTTTAATTACCGAAGCAATGCAAGCCGAAGGCATCTTACAATATGGCATGGCAGATGCGATTGGTCTTGCTCGTGCAATTCAATATGACCCGCGTTGGCCATGGCATGCTGCTGCTGAACTCGGTGAAAATCTAAAAATTTCTCCGCAGTACTTACGCTGTCAGCCGCATGCACAAAGAAGTCAATTTACGGCTTTCTAATTATCAAAATTTATAGCGGTCCGATCTACACTCTCAGGTTGAGGGTGTGGATAGAAGAGTCTATTACACAGGATATTTCGTATGGTCTTTGAGGTGATTGGTCCAATCTTTTTTCTTTTGGCCTTGGGATATCTGTCGGTAAAATGCAGTTTATTGAGCAAAGAACAAGTTGGAACCATTGGTGCATTTGTGATTAAAATTGCACTGCCGGCTTTGTTTTTTCAGTCATTAGCTTCTAAAGATTTGCATCAAATTTGGTATCCCGGCTATTTCTTTGTTTATACCGGAGTCACATTTTTGTTGTATGGCATGGCCTATTGGTTATTGTCGACACATTTTAAAAATAAAATGTCGCAAACAGCGGTACTGTCACTAGGCGCTGGCATGTCAAATACAGGTTTAATTGGTACAGCAGTCCTAAGCTTGTTGGTCGGTCAAAATGCGATGACCTATACCTCACTGATCGTCATTATTGAAAGTATGCTACTGATTCCAACGGTGCTGGTCCTTGCACATTTAGGAAGTTCACAGCAAAAAGCCAATATTGGCGACATCATCAAAAATACCTTAATGACCCTGTTAAAAAATCCACTCTTTGCAGGGGTAATGCTAGGGATTGGGTTTGCAATTTTCCAAATCCGTTTGCCTCATCAAATCAATGATGTACTGGCGATGTTAGGTCAAACGGCTTCACCACTGGCGCTGTTTGCAATTGGTGGTGGGATTGTCGGTATGAGCTTAAAGTATATGAATGCTCAGAGCTTCTATTTGGTGATTTCAAGCAACTTGGTGATGCCTTTACTGACTTATTTAGGCTTACGCTATTTGACCGATGTCAGCCAAGAGATGTTATATGCAGGGACGATTATTGCCGCATTACCGATGCCGACGATTTTTGCCATGCTAGGACAAGTTTATGACTTAAATGAAAAGACCTTAACGCCTTTATTGATGAGTACCATCTTGGGCTTTGTCGTAACAGGTGTATTAATCAGTTTGTGGTGGGCGTGATTTTGATCAGCTCAAGATTTGCTTAAACCCATGAAAAAAGCCCTGCATGTGCAGGGCTTTTTTTAATGCTCAATTAACTCTTTTTCGCATTGGCTTTTGGCGCTTTGGCTTGTTCAGCAATCATTTTATCCACGGTTGCTAAAGATTCTTTGGCTTGTGGAATATTTTCTTTGGCTAAAGCGCTAAATATTTTTTTAGCTTCAGGCAAATTTTGCGGGATGATATTGCCATTTACAAACATATTGCCCACCGCCATCAATGCAGGGACATAGCCTTTTTTTGCTAATTCTTGAATGCTATTCAGACCTTGCTGAATAGGCTTTTCATTTTTAGCTTTAAAGCCAGCACTGATGTCATAAAGCGCTTTGGCATGAATCGCAGGGTAATTGCCTTTTTTAATCAGCGGATCAAGTTTGCTGAGTGCCAATTTATCTGACTCAGGTTTATTTTCTGCAAAAAGTAAAATGGCATAGTCGATGGAGGCATCGTCAAACCCTGCCGAAGATGCGCGTTCTAAATATTGTTTGGCCTTGTTGGTATCTTGTTTTAAGCCCAGTGTGCCCGTTGCATAATTTTTACCTAAAACATAGTTTGCAACTGGGTACCCTTTGGCTGCAGCCTGTTCATAGAGTTGGATGGCTTTTTTCTCATCCTTCGCTACGCCTTGACCTGTTTGAGTAAGATAGCCCAAATTATAAATAGCCTGAGCATTACCTTTTGCTGCAAGCTTGCTCAGTGTTTGGTAGGCGCCATTCATATCTTTGGCCTTGACCATAGCTTCCACTTTAGCAAATTCAGGATCGACGGCATCTGTTTTGGTTTCAGCAAAAGCGAATTGAGCGCTCATTGCCAAAATGCTTGCGAGTAGGATTTTTTTCATCTTAAAACCTTTTGTAAATCATACACATAATTCCGTTTATGTGTTTTGGTGGTTATTTTTGTCGGTTTTTACATCATAGGTAGATTTACGTAAATGTAAAGTGAGGAATTGTGATTTAAAGCGTTTTTATAAAATAATGTTGATTGCCCTTAGCGCTTTAAATGCCATGACTTTATTGCATCAAAAGCCTTTGCAAAAAAGCAGGACTCTGATTTAATCGCGCATTGTTATTTTCTCAGAGGCAGCGCGATGTTTATTAAAGGCATTAAACGCAATTACGATAAAATTAATGCAGATGAATCGATTGCAGATGAAGATAAAATCGATGCGCTTTTGATGAAACTGGGCGCAGAGTTTTTAGTTAGTAAAGAGGATCGTGTTTATATTTTCAAAAAAGGCGATTTAGAAGCTAAATTTGATGCCAAACATGCGCGCGCCTATCATTTTAAAGAATATGTATGCAAAGACATGAATAAGTTGTTTCATGGATTTTGATTAAAATCATGATTTAAAAACGAAGAAGTGAGGGGGAATAAATTTCCTCCTTATTTTTGTTTGTTGTGTACTGTAACAGCGTATGTGATTTAAAAATCCTTTATTTTCAAAAGTATAATATTTTCTAAAAATATAAATTGAATAAAATAGATACAAGACATCTATGATGAATACAGATATACATGATTCATTGAGATGTATTTAAATATGATAAAAATAAATGCCATCTTGATCCTTAGTTTCGTTTGTTCAATGACCAGTTGGGCTCAACAACCCAAGCTTGTACCTCATCCAATCCATTTAAAAAATGGCAAGCAGTTTTCATTAAATTTGCCTGCAAATTTCGAGATCATTCCTGCTGCTGAAGGTCTCAAACGGGTACGCTTTTTTTCGCAAGCGCCTGATCGCAGAATGCTTGTCACGGATATGTATGACCTAACAGATAATAAAAAAGGTACTGTATATATATTGGATGATTGGAATGCTGACACCGGTAAATTTGGCAAAATCATTCCTTATCTGACCGGTTTGAGAAATCCAAATTCAGTTCAGTTTTATCCCGATGCTCAAGGACAGGATTGGCTCTATTTGGCGGAAACGGACCAACTGACACGGCAAAAATTTAGTAGAGGAGAAACTCAGCCTTCGAGTAAGGCTGAAGTTTTAGCGACATTTCCAGATTATGGTTTGAGTTATAAATACGGTGGTTGGCATCTGACGCGGACGATTGCTATCGGTGGAAATGGAAAAATCTATGTGTCGGTTGGCTCGAGTTGTAACGCCTGTGTAGAAAAAGAAAAAGTGCGAGCATCCGTCATCGAGATGAATCCTGATGGTTCAGAGCAACGGATTTATGCGACAGGTTTGCGTAATGCAGTTGGATTAAAATGGATCGGTAGATTTCTATTTGCGACCAATCAAGGTTCTGATCATTTGGGAAGTAAAAAGCCTGATGAAACTTTTTATGCGTTAAAGCGGGATGCCGATTATGGCTGGCCCGCATGTTATTCATGGCAGGGCAAAGTATTAGCGGATCCTAAATTTAAACGTGCATCTGGCTGTAAAAATGTTCCATCGCCCTATACTTATTTCCCTTCGCATTCATCTGCATTGGGTTTTGATTATTTTGATGACCCCCATACTGATACCGCCATTAAAAATGCATTTTTAGTAGCCTTGCATGGCTCTACCGATGAGGCGATTGGTCATGGCTATCAAATTGCAATGATGCGTAAAGGACAAAAACTTGAAACCTTTATGGATGGTTTTTTATTCGGTAAAACGGTAATTGGGCGGCCTGCAGATATTTATAAGATCGATAAAAAATCTTTTTATTTTTCGGATGATCGGGCAGGGGTGATTTATTATGTGAGGGAAAAAATGAGTGATAAAAAGCCAAAGTTTTTAGGCTTTGGCTTTGAGTGCTTAGGGATGGTCAGAAGATTTAGATGGTCAGACCTGATGTCCGAATTCTAGTTTATATACGGTCAAAAATGGCTAATCATAGCGTTTCAGTTCTAAGTCTTCATTCTTGAAATGGGCAATCGAAATATGATTATTTGCTGCAATATTCTTAAAGCGTAACCATAGAAAAAATTCAATAAGATTGATTCCAATTCCCCAAAAAGATGTATTTAAGAGGGTGAGTTGGGTGTCGTAGGCAACATGAAACTCGAAGCCTGTGCTACTGAAGCCAAAAGAGCTTTGCATAAAGAGAAAAAAGCCAGTTGTTACTTTTGGATAGTAAATGACTAAGGGTGTGATAATAATCGGGACAAGGCTTAAGCTGATCCAAAACAGTATTTTCAAGCCTAGAACATCTCTTTTCCAATATTTGATAGCGCCCATTAGCATGAAAAAGAGTTGGGCATACAGTACAAGAATAATAATCAAAACAAGTAGAGATAGCTGAATTGAAAGCAATTGATTGCCGAGTATGACCATGCCTAGAAGGGCAAAAATTCCGTAATAAAGGGCAATGATCTTGTGCTTTGGGTCTTGAAATTGTGTCTGATGCATCGTTATATAGTTTATTGTTAAAATTCGGAGTGCATTTTAGTTTAAAAATAGTCAAATTAACATGATGAATTTTAAAATTTAAAACTTAGATTTATTATAAAAGAAGATAGCTAAATGTAGCTATCTTCTGAATTTATTTAAGCTGACTGCGGACGTGCCACATCACCATTCAAAGCTTCAGGCAAGGCTAAAACAGTTACATCTAACTCTTCTAAAGCTTCTGGACGAGCAACAACCAATGCTACATAACCATTATCTACAGCCGCGCTATTGACGACTTGTACGCCTTTATTCAGCTGTTCGCCTTGTGCAGGAGCAGCGCCTGTACCTGAAATCGCATGCAACCAAGCTTTCGGTTTGGCTTTAAACCATAAACGTGCAATCACTTCCTGACCCAAATAACAGCCTTTGTCATAGTGGACGCCTTCACGCTGATGTAGACGTAACTCTTGCGGTTGGAACACATGTTCAATCGCTTGGTCAATATAGGCCTGACCCGCTTGAATGGCTTGAACTTCCCATGCTGCAATATCCGTCGGCGCTGAAGCAAAAGTCGTGTCATCACCGACTAAACTTGGAAAAACTGTACCAGTTTCTTCAAGTTTCATCTTAGAAAATGCACCATATTTTTTAATATGTTTGGCAAATTCTTCGGCTTGATCTGCTGTAGTGACAATAGAAAAACTTTCAGCACTGTGTTTGGTGAGCCATAAACCAAAATGAATACGGCCTTTGAGGTCGCAGATTGCGGTATAACGTGTTGCATTTTCTTCAAGGCGTTCAACATGCAAAGTCACTTGCCCTTGTAAAAATTTTTGTGCATCGACACCGTTGAGAGAAAAAGATGTGAATGCCATAGACGTTGTCATGACCAGCCTCAGTATAAATTTTAGATATCATTAATCATGTTATTTTGCAGCAAGCCGCAGTGTTAGGCAAACAAAAAGCCCATATTGATATGGGCTTTTGTACAGCAGAGATCTGTCTTAGTGATTGTGTGTCGGCATATCGCTTGCAGTCATATCCATAGTGGAATGATGTGAAGGCGGTTCACTATTACAATCATATTGATCGCCACAAATACGCACGGTTTCCATCATGCCTTGATCTTCATGGTCTAAAATATGGCAGTGCAGCACAAAGTCGCCTTCAAATTTTTCGTATTTACTGCGTACAAAGATTTTATAGCCCTGTTTGACGAAGAGCGTATCTTTCCAAACGCCTTTCATTCCATGATATTGCGAGTCAATATTTCCTGCACCATCTTTATCTGAGCTGCCGATCGCACTGACATCGACACCATTTTCATTCAATATTTTCACGACTTGGAATGGATTGACATGAATATGGAAGGGATGACTGGCAACATTACTGCTTAACTCCCACTCTTGAGTTTGCCCGATTGGAAGCTTGCGGACATAGCTATGGTGGGTATGGTCTTCATCATGGTAGGCATCGCCAAAGCTGATCAAGGTACCTTCTTCGGCATGACGAATACCAAATTTAAAGCTGCCATCTGTATTGAACAGAATGTCAAAGTTGGTGATTTGCTTCGCCATCGTTTTGAGCATTTCATCGACTTCAGCAGTCATTAAACTCGCATGCGAGATAAAGGCTGATAAATCACCCTGTTCGAGCTGTGCAATCACTTCTGGTGCCAGTTTTAGTTGGGTGGCCTGACTTTTTAAGAAGTTAAACGGCGTTTGCTGCGGTAGTTGAGTTGCTTGCACATTGACCCAACCGAGGAGCTGTGTATTGAGTTTTTCTTCTGGTGCGCGACGAAGTAATGGACTTGATTCAGGCGCATTAATTTCATCTTCCAGATTCAGCTTGGCATCGTATACACAGTATTTATTGGTGGTCGGGAAGGAGAGCATGGCATCAAAGCGATAACCCGGTTGAAAAATTTCAACCCCTTGCTTTTGGATTTTTCCCATGGTCAAGCCGTCTTGTGCATGGGTATACAACGGTAATGTTTTCAGCGTTTTAAACTGTGAAGACATCGACTTGCTTTGATACTTTTGACATTCGCTCAGGGTTTGCTCTGCGGTAAAGAGCGCAGAATCAGGTAGTTCTTTGATGGTCAAAGCAATGGTGTCACGGATACCGCCGTGAATCATGCGCCAGCGGTGGTATTGGTTCTGATCCACCTTAATTTCACCAAACATTTTGCCATTGATACTGGTAAAACGATTTTCATCCGCCCATGAGGTTGGTATATCGAGTTTTGAATAATCTTCTAAGCTATAGATGCAGGGTGTACCATTCACTTGGCTTAAATTGCTGTCGCAATCTTCATTGTATTGAATCTGCTGGAACAGCATGATTTTTTCATGGTCATACTGCTGGGTTTTTTGATTTTTCCATAAGATGTCCAAATCTCCAGTCTGCTGAATTTGCCCCTGACGAATGACAGGTTTCCGCTCTCCCTCAATAATCAAAGGGCCAGCCATGCCACTTGAGACCTGAATCGCGGTTGAACCATGCACATGCGAGTGATACCAAAATGTTCCCGCAGGATGATTCGGTTCGATCTTAAATTCGTAATGAAAATCTTGCTGAGGTTTTAAGCTCAAAAATACGTTGTCACTATTTCCTTGCGGGCTAACCCAAAGACCATGTGTATGTAAATTTGTGGTGTTAAAACAGTTCCCTTGGTTAATATTGGTCACTGGACTTGGACAGGTCTCCGTCGATTCAACAGGGAGGTGATTGACCAGATGAATTTTTAAATTGTCACCTTGTTTCGCACGAATTTGTGGGCCGACCAGTACATCAGAGACACTGCCATCGCTATTTTTCGAGTTCCATAGTTCAGGTTTAGTCAGATAGCCTCTGACCTGTAATAGGTCATTTTCACCGGTTTCAGGGTCGTATAAGGCTTGGCGTTTATACGCTATCAGCAGTTCATGTTCACCTTGTGCATTGGCTTTCAAACGTGGTGGATTCGAGACGACAGTCGGTGAGTCTACTTCCTCTTCTTGAATCGTCGAATCTGTTGTCGATTGGTCGTTGTCGCCACAGGCAATGAAGCTGAGACAGCTTAAGAGGCAGCCAGCCCCAATGATGGTTTTAAATTTTGTCATGATCTTTCCCCAAAGCATAATGACGGTAGAACAGTAATCGCAGATTTATTTAGCTAAGGTTTTGTAAATATTGTGATTATTTTGGCGAATACAGTGAATTACTGTGCTTGTATGTCGTGCTTTTATTATCTGAGAGAGGGGTGATTCGACGCTATCCCTGCAAATAGGGATAAATTGAGAATTAAGATAAAATAAATAATAAAACCGTGTTTTGATTCACATTATGACTTTGAGGCACAATGAGCTAATAAAATAATTTAATGCCTTGATTATTAAATACTAAAATTGATAAGACTGATTTTTAATCAATTTGGTTGATATTTAGATTAAATATTATGCAGTGCAATTTTCCTTAGACTAAAGAATGAGGCAGATTTGCAGCTATTTTTCAAAAAAATTCACATTTAGAGCGAATATTCCAAAGTTAGTGTAACTAAATATTTCAAAAACCCCTGTTTTTATATTTAACTCTATGAAATATATGAGATTTGGGAAATGGGTTTTCGGCAGTGTAGTATGCCTATCGAACAAAGATGAATTGTCTATGAAAAAGACAACGCAAAAAAATGAAAGACCGAGGGCAGGAACGCTATGAACAACAACTACCGTAAACCGCTGCAAGGCACCCAGCTAGAATACTTCGATGTACGCCAAGCCGTAGAAGATATTCAGCCAGGCGCATACGCAAAACTCCCATATACATCTAAAGTCCTTGCAGAGCAGTTGGTTCGTAAATGCGACCCTGCAATCTTAGAACAGTCTTTAAAAGAACTGATTAACCGCAAACAAGACCACGATTTCCCTTGGTACCCTGCACGTGTGGTGTGCCATGACATCCTCGGCCAAACCGCATTGGTTGACCTTGCAGGCTTGCGTGATGCGATTGCTGACCAAGGTGGCGACCCGTCAAAAGTCAATCCTGTTGTTCCAACGCAGCTGATTGTTGACCATTCTCTAGCTGTAGAGTTTGGCGGTTTTGATCCTGATGCATTTGAGAAAAACCGCGCGATTGAAGACCGTCGTAACGAAGACCGTTTCCATTTCATTGAATGGACCAAAACAGCATTTGAAAATGTCGATGTGATCCCTGCGGGTAACGGTATCATGCATCAAATCAACTTGGAGAAAATGTCTCCAGTGATTCAAAACCGTGATGGTCTGGCATTTCCTGATACCTGCGTGGGTACAGACTCACATACGCCGCATACTGATGCATTGGGTGTAATTTCTGTTGGTGTCGGAGGACTCGAAGCTGAAAATGTGATGCTTGGCCGAGCATCTTGGATGCGTCTGCCAGACATCATTGGTGTAGAGCTTGTCGGTCAGCGTAAAGCAGGCATCACCGCAACTGACATCGTATTGGCTTTAACTGAATTCTTGCGTAAAGAACGTGTGGTTGGTGCTTATTTAGAGTTCTTCGGTGAAGGTGCAGACAGCATGTCTGTAGGTGACCGTGCAACGATCTCGAATATGACCCCTGAATATGGTGCAACGGCTGCGATGTTCTACATTGACCAAAACACCATTGATTACCTGACATTGACAGGCCGTGAAGCGGATCAAGTGAAATTGGTTGAAACCTATGCCAAAGAAATTGGTCTTTGGGCGTCGGATATGACAGCGGCAGAATACCCGCGTGTACTACGTTTTGATTTATCACAAGTCACTCGTAATATTGCAGGTCCATCGAATCCACATGCACGTGTATCAACGGCTGACTTAAAAGCGAAAGGCATTGCAGGTAACTTAGAAGCGGCTAAAGCTCAGGAAGCTGAAGGTTTAATGCCTGATGGCGCAATCATCATTGCAGCAATCACCTCATGTACAAACACTTCTAACCCACGTAATACCGTGGCAGCAGGCTTACTTGCACGTAAAGCTAATGAGTTAGGACTTGTGCGTAAACCTTGGGTGAAATCATCATTTGCACCAGGTTCTAAAGCAGCAGCTTTATACCTAGAAGAAGCAGGTGTACTCGGTGATTTAGAAAAGCTGGGTTTTGGTATCGTGGCATATGCATGTACCACGTGTAATGGTATGTCAGGTGCTTTAGATCCAAAAATTCAACAAGAAATTATTGATCGTGATTTGTACGCAACTGCGGTACTTTCAGGTAACCGTAACTTTGACGGCCGTATCCATCCTTATGCAAAACAAGCGTTCTTGGCTTCGCCTCCACTCGTTGTGGCGTATGCCATTGCAGGGACGATTCGTTTTGATATCGAAACTGATTCACTCGGCAATGACAAAGACGGTAATCCAATTTACTTAAAAGACATTTGGCCGTCTGATGCTGAAATTGATGCGTTGGTAAAAGAAGCGGTGAAGCCTGAACAGTTTAAGAAAGTGTATATCCCAATGTTTGACCTGGGTGAGCGTGAAAAAGCGGCAAGCCCACTATACGACTGGCGTCCGCAAAGTACTTATATCCGCCGTCCGCCGTATTGGGAAGGGGCTTTGGCTGCACCGCGTACACTTGCGAATATGCGTCCGCTTGCGATTCTGCCTGACAACATCACCACAGACCATTTATCGCCATCGAATGCGATCATGATGGATTCGGCTGCGGGTGAGTACCTGCATAAAATGGGCGTGCCAGAAGAAGACTTTAACTCATACGCAACCCACCGTGGTGACCATTTGACGGCACAGCGTGCAACATTTGCCAACCCGAAATTGTTCAATGAAATGGTGGTTCGCTCTGACGGTACGATCAAGCAAGGTTCAAAAGCGCGTGTAGAGCCTGAAGGCGAAGTGATGCGTATGTGGGAAGCGATTGAAACTTATATGAACCGTAAGCAGCCGCTGATCATCATTGCAGGTAAGGACTACGGTCAAGGTTCGAGCCGTGACTGGGCTGCCAAAGGTGTGCGCCTTGCGGGTGTAGAAGTAATTGTGGCAGAAGGTTTTGAGCGTATTCACCGTACTAACTTGGTCGGTATGGGCGTGTTACCGCTTGAGTTTAAAGCAGGGACTGACCGTAAAACTTTGAAGCTGGATGGTACTGAGCTTTATAGCGTGATTGGTAATATTGCACCGCGTTCTGATTTAACTTTAGTGATTGAACGTTCTACGACTGATGGCAAAAATGAAATCATTAAAGTGCCTGTGACTTGCCGTTTGGATACTGAAGAAGAAGTTCATGTGTATGAAGCGGGTGGTGTGTTGCAGCGCTTTGCACAGGACTTTTTGGAAGGGAATGTGGCTTAATGTAATTCTTTAAATCCACCCCAGCCCCTCTTTTATAAAGAGGGGTTAGGGGAGATTAAAGTTATTGATATTGTTTAAAAAAGACCCTACATTTATGTGGGGTTTTTCTTGCTTAATTTCGGGGGATTTTAATGCATCGTATTACAGAAATTAAAATTAATAATTTTAGATCATGTAAAGAGACTATTTTAAAATTAGAATCGTTTACAGCATTAGTAGGATATAACAATGCTGGTAAGTCCAATTTATTAAAATGCATAGATATTCTTGTGAGAGGGAAAGCGCAAGATGAGAGTAGCTTTTATGATTGCAGTAAACCTATACAAATAATTGCTTTATTAGATGGATTGAATGAGCAAAGTTTGGCTCATTTATCTGAAACACAATTTAAAAGCTTAGAACCATATTTAGACGATGAAAAAATAAGAATTAGATTTTTACAAGAAAGACCTGGTGCAGGTAAAAATGCAGTAGTAATGGGGGTACAACTTCCGAATCAAAATGATGATGAGTGGAACAATCCGAATGGATTACCGCAAGCAATAACAACTTTATTCCCTGAGCCAACTTTTATAAATTCTATGGAAGATTCAGCTGAAGATGTTTCAAAATTTAAAGCAGGTAATACAATTGGAAAATTAATAGCCATTTTACAAAAAGAAATTATAGCAACAAAAGTAGATGTAATTAATGATGCATTAAAGGTAATTGGTTCAAAACTTAATGTTGATGGTGAGGAAAGATTAAAAGACTTTGAGGAGTTTGATAATTCTATAAACAATAAAATAGAAGATTTTTTCCCGGGGTTAAAATTGAATATAGATATTCCAACGCCTGATGTTAATGATTTATTTAAACAAGGAAAGATAAAAGTAACTGAAGAAGGAAATCATAGGAAAACTGATTTTAGTGATATGGGGCATGGAGCTCAAAGAGCTATCCAAATGACATTAATTAGGCATTTAGCTGAAATCACAAAAGATGTTTCTAAAGAGGGAAAAACAAATCTATTACTGATTGATGAACCTGAATTATTTTTACACCCTCAAGCAATTGAATTATTAAGAGCATCTTTGAAAAGTCTTTCAAAAAAAGGCTATCAAGTGGTATTTACAACTCATTCGCCATTTATGATTGAACATGATGATATTCCTTATACAAATATTGTAAGAAAAGATGCAAATGGAACTAGAGTTGAAGTTCGGTTAAAAGAGGCTATAACTAAGGTTTTAAATACTCATGATGCACAAGCAAGATTATTATTTGAAACTTATAATTTAGGTCAAATTTTATTTTCTGACACTGTGCTAATCGCAGAAGGAGAGACCGAAAAACAAGTTCTTCCAGCATTAATAAAAAAAGTTACAGGTAAGTCTTTGGGTGAGCTGAAACTAGCTTTAGTTATAGCAAATGGTTCACAAAGTATTTCAGGTATGATTAATATTTTAAAAGAAATGAATATTCCAGTGAAAGCATTAGCTGATTTGGATTTTGCTTTTTCAGCTCAAAAGTTTCATCTAATTGATAAAGATAATCACAATATAAGTAAATGCCTTGATATTGTTAGTGAAATACAGCCAATTCATGGTTTTAAATTGAATGGTCGTTATCCATCAGGAGGTGATGGATTTAAAGCGGCTGAAATTTATGAGCTTTTAGCCCAACAACCAAATGCACATGAACCGATTGAGAAGTTAAGAAAGCATTTCATAACACATTCGATTTGGTTGTGGAGGTCGGGTGCAATAGAACCGCATCTTTGTCTTGAAACAAAAAAAACTAATGAATGGTATAAGTTTAAACAGGATTTGGATGAGAAAAGCCTAGAAGAAGTCGTACTAGATCCAACTCACATTAATGAATTTACAAGTTGGTGTATCCAAAAATAATTAAGAATTTCATATAGATTAATATTTTCATTCTAATTTAATATAAGGAGTGTTTGAAATTAAGATACAGCCAAAATTTCCAATCGAAATTATGCTTTGCCTAAATGCCATTATCAATTGTCGAAATGACCAATAGACATTCATCACAAGAGAGTTATACTGAATCTACCATTTCTAAAAACACATGGAGAACAAAAATGGTTACTGCTGGTCAAAAACCCGGAACAGGCTTCTATTTTTGTGTTCAATGCGGACACCGCGTCTACTTAGAAATTGGTACTGATCGTTTACCACCGTGTACCAAATGCCAAGGCAATCAATTTAACAATAAGAATGCCTAAGCTGCAAAACACTAACAGTTATCCGCTGTTTAGAAAGAAAAGCCCTATCACTCGATAGGGCTTTTTGCTAACGTATAACACAGCATACATAAAAACAAATTGTACGTTTGACCATTCGGAGAAGCCCATGGAAACAATATTAGGACTGTGTATTGGTATTGGCTTAAGTGCTGCCTGTGGCTTCCGTGTCTTTGTACCTTTATTAGTGATGAGTGTTGCTTCAATTTTAGGACTATTCGAACCGATGAAAGGATTCGAATGGTTGTCTATGCCTGCAGTATGTATCGGCTTAGCAATTGCGACGGTTTGTGAAATCGCCGCATACTATATTCCTTGGGTAGATAATGCCCTCGACACCATTTCAACACCTGCAGCCATGATTGCAGGGACCATCGCCACAATGGCAGTAAGCTCAGGTGAAATGTCACAGTTTGCCAGTTGGGCGGCAGCAATTATTGTCGGTGGTGGTACAGCAACAGCAGTGCAAATGAGTACCGTCGCTGCGCGTGGCGTATCTACCGCAACCACAGGTGGCGTTGCAAATCCGATCTTATCTACAGGGGAATGGATTGGCGCTGCAGTCTTGTCAGTATTGGCCTTTTTAGTCCCATTTTTCGTGGTGATCTTAGTGATTGCAATCGTGATCTGGTTGGTTCGCCGCATTCGCCAAAAACGAACTGTACAGGTCGATACCCCTTTATAAACCAATCAACATTTCACTCTAAAATGAATCCATCTTTTAGAGTGAATGATCTGCATTTTGTTTAATAAATATAAAAATAAAAATCCGAAACCGAGTTTTTCAGCGTTTGATAAAGATTATTAAAATTATAAGAAGTGATACAAAAAAATGAACAATCAGAGGAATTTAAAAGGTTTGGGCGGGTGGCTTATTGTGTTGGGGATAAAAATTTTCCTATCAGTACTATTGCTTTCATTTAATATTTATAGCCTATATCAACTTTTTCAAAATGAGGCGTTAAGTCAAATAAGTGATCAAAAATCGGAACTTTATTATCCAACTCTGATGTATTTACTCTATATAGAAAGCATCTTAAATATTGTATTTTTCTTACTTTCAGTTTGTGCTGTCTACTTATTTTTTAGTAAGCATCTTTACTTTCCAACATTCTATATTGCGTTTATGGCAAGTTTTTTATTGGTACAGTTATGTGATAGTGCCATTTTGAGTGTGCTATTCACTGATAAAAATGCATTTGATACAGAGACCATCATGCAGTTAGCGACGAGTACTATGGGTTGTCTGATTTGGACGCCGTATTTGTTGATGTCAGTTCGAGTGAAAAATACCTTTACTCAACATTCAAAGCACTCGGCTTAAGCGAAAAAAATACTATCGAGCAATCGCACCTATCCGTCCTAAAAGAGCACATCATTATGCGTTTAAGTCATCCAAGAGACGGCTAAAAAAATCTTTAAATACCGATTGATTTTTGAACAATAAAGGCATAATTTTATTATGTGATTATAAATCACATAATTTTTATATGGATTTATTAATCTTTTGAATTTTATAAAAAATAATGAGGGGAATGGTAGATGATTAAATTTATAGTGGATGAAAATGCCTTAACGAATGGCTCGCATTTAATTCACAATGGTACGCAGGGGTGCATAGACATGCCGCAATTTGACCAGCAAATATTGATTGGTTATTTTGCCAATTTCGAACTCGCTTATAAGCGTGCACGAATGAGCTGGCCAACAGAAAAAGTTGTTGGTTGCGATAAATGCTGTAGTCAAAGCTAGAAATTCAACATGCATTAACCTTGAAATAACGCTGTATATCCAAGAAAAATGGCGCAGAAATTGCTCACTAAAGCAGGTAATCGCGTTATGAATAGGATATGCAGCATGACCACAGAAACCATCCGTTCTACAAAATATCCAGCACAGGCACATGCCTATGCAGCATGGCCTTTGATCCTGATCATCATTGGTGGTGCGATTGGACTGGTATATGCTGTGATTGCTTATTTGATCAATCTCAAAATATATGCATCAGACCTCAGTCGAATGAATAAAATTTTGGCCAATTTACTTTGTGGTATGGCGGCATATAGTGGTTGGTGGTTTAGCGCACAGTGGGTACAAAGCTATTTAGCTCAATGACCAATCATGCGTTGAAAAGATCAACCCTAATATCTGCAGAACATGGATAGGCTTAGAGCTCTACTCAAAGGGCGGAGTTTTGTATGAAGTTAAGGGATGAATGTTCAGCGGCGATATATTTTTAAATTTGACGCTGTGCTTGGACGTTTTGTCTGTTGTAAAAGAAAATTTTCTTATAATTGGGTAAATCTGCAGATAAAAAACGCTGAAATGAGCTGAAAAGATAAAATATCCTGCTAAACCTAAAATGGCTGAAAAAATTTGCTGAATTTGTAGAAAATTAGAAAAACTTAGGAAATTAATCCCGATCCTCTTTGGTTAAAGTATATCTCAAGGGTGTGATAGAGATTGAAAAGAGTAGCATGCTGTCAGTGGTGCAAAACACGTGTACAGTACTCACCCAAAAGGTCTCGATTCAGCTTAGGACGCTATAAACCAGAAGTTTATAGGCTATAAGATCATGACTTACAAAGTGATGATAGTTGAAGTAAACAATATTGTTTTCTCTTATACCACCCCAAAAATTTAAGCCAAAATAAAAAAGAATAATGAATCATTACTCCTTTAATCCGCATAAAACAAACCACACCCGTTTAATCACCATAAGCTTAAAGATCATCAGGCATCTCCCGTAAAAATAGTCCTAAGCCAAGTGTTAAATCTGAACGAATTTCATTTTCATCGCATTGAATAGCTTCTGTGCTTTTTGCTACTTTTTTCAAGCACACCTCAATTTTCAAATCTCGCTGTGGTATGCATTATTGACTCTTAATCCAGTTGGAGAACTCATTTCAATACAAGTTCTCATTGGTTAAAAGTCCTGTCTAGAATTCAAATGATCCCGATGGTTTGAGTGATAAACTATGGCGAAAATTCTCGGGAAAAGTCATTTATCAGATGGAAAAAATGCTAAAACATGATACAAGAAGAAAATATTTTCAATATATCTTTAAATGTGAAAAATATTTTTAAAATAAGTCAAAAACAGTAATTTTCAGGGAAACAATCCCTCATCGATACCACTACTATATATCTCAAGGGTGTGATAGAGATTGAAAAGAGTAGCATGCTGTCAGTGGTGCAAAACACGAGTACAGTACTCACCCAAAAGGTCTCGATTCAGCTTAGGACGCTATAAACCAGAAGTTTATAGGCTATAAGATCATGACTTACAAAGTGATGATAGTTGAAGTAAACAACACTGTTTTCTCTTACACCCTAAAAAATTTTTAAGAATTCAATCAATAATAAATCCTTCCATCTTTTTCAAAATTCCAAACTTCGCATTCATTCCAGACAAACTTTGATCACTGCTGATGTAATAAATATCACGCAGAACAACTCAAACTTAATCTAAGCTTCGGATTGTCCTTTTTCACAAAGTTGTTATGCTTAACTATCTAAATTTTAAATAATTTTATTATGGGTTATCTTGATCAATTGATACAGGATTGTCTGCAGGCACAGCAGACTAAAGCTGAGCGTATATTTGAGTTTTCAAGTTTTGATGATCTTACTCAACACGCACATTATATTTATGTGATACAGCAGGTTGGTGGCGATATACAGCAGACATATCAGGATTATGCCGCATTTAAGGCATTGAAAACCCATGCTTGCGCCAAGTTAAATCAACCCAATCACATTCTGTATGTCGGATCATCACGGACAGGTATAAAGAACCGTTTAAAACAACATCTAGGTCTTGGGCCTAAACAAACTTATGCCTTGCATTTGTCACAGTGGTTTCAGGGCAAATATCGCATCACACTACATCAGTATCCTTTAACCACAAGTGCAAGCATCTTACAGTTACTGGAGGATGATTTGTCTCATTCATTAGCACCAGCCTTTGGTAAATTGGGGAGCAATAATCGTTAGGGTTAGATCTGATCGGTTAAAGTCGATTGACAGCGAATTAGTCAGTTGTTATTTTGCCGACATTCTCTCAGTACACAGTCTATCCATGCCTTTAGATCCCAACTTTGTCTATGCGCCGCCTCAAGGTCCTCTACGTATTTTGTATGAAGATGCAGACTTGGTTGTCATCGAAAAACCGGCGGAATTGCTGTCGGTTCCGGGACGTTTGCCTGAGCATCATGACAGTGCCTATCTTCGTGTTTTGGAGCAGTATCCTGCTGCAAAAATTACCCATCGTTTAGACATGGCAACATCAGGCATTTTGATGTTTGCGAAACACCGCGATGCAGAAGTGGCGGTGAGTAAAATGTTCCAAGCGCGAACGGTTCAAAAGCAATATGTAGCTTTGGTTCAGGGCAAGCTAGAAGGTGAGGGCAGTGTTGAAGTGCCCCTCATTACGGACTGGGAAAATCGCCCACGTCAGATGGTGCATTTTGAATTAGGCAAACCTTCAAAAACCTTGTATCAAGCCATTAGCTATGACGCAAGCAAGGATATTAGCCGAGTATTATTAACACCAGTGACAGGGCGTTCTCATCAGCTACGTGTACACATGATGCATATTGGGCACCCAATTACAGGGGATCAACTGTATCACCCGAATGCCAAACAGAGCTCACTCGGACGGATGGCGTTACATGCTTGCGATCTGGCATTTACCCAGCCATTAACCCAACAAGCTGTTCATATTCATTGCGCGGCAGAATTTTAAAGCATATTCATGTGAATGCTCACTGTTCATAAAATCTGCTGTGTTGCATTGAAAATTTTATGCAGCTTAGCAAGCTAAGAAAAATTACAGCTTTAAATAGGTTTTTCTGCTTAAAAATAAATCATGATATACACTGTATCCCCAATTCTGGGGATATATAAATGATTTAAATATCTCTATAAAGTGTGTGAAATATTTACAAAGATTAATATTAAGTTTCTTTGTATCTTTTAGTAAATAAATAACATTTCTAAAGTTTTATTATATTTTCTAAAGAATATTGATTGATTGTTTTTTAATATGAAAATTTTTTATTAAATTGATTTAAAACAGTATTTTAGTTGAATTGTGTGCAAGTGTGTATTTGGTCAGATAAATACGGTTTTTTGCATTTGTTCTGCTAATATGAAATGAATTATAGATTTTAACTTTTGTAACTTAGGTTTTTTCTGGGGGGAATAAACTTAAATTATTGAAGCTTATTTTGAGGATTGGTAAATGATCAATATTGCTTTAATCGTCCTTATCATCCTATTAATTGTGGCTCTCCTTTTTGTATATAACCGCAAATTGAAAAATGATAAAACCCTACGTTCACTGCAGGAAAACTTCGATCGTGCGCGGTTAAAACTGGCTGAAACTGAGTCTCAGCAAGATGAACTGAATTATGAAATCAGTCAATTACGCATTCAAAACAGTGGCTTAAAAATCCAAGTCGATAAAGTAGCGAAATATCAACATATTGTGGATATTGAACAATATGTTGAGTATCGAACTTTACAGGCTGATGGTTTGGTGGAAGTCACCAAAGCCAATGCCGATATCATGTTGAATGATATTCGCGCACAGATCGAACAAGTGCGTCAGTATTTGAGCAAATATCAAGAAAAAGCTAAATCACAAATACAGGAACAAGCCCGTGCCGAGTTAAAGGGTTTGTATAGCCAAGCGCTGGATCAGCAGCATTTGGAAAACATTAACCGTGCTTTGGACAACAAAATACGGGGCTATCAGTCAGCATTCTTTTTACCTTTACAGAGTATTTTAGATCAGCTGATGGATGGCATGAATGAATCTGCGGCAAAGCAAAATTTGACTGCGGTACGTTGCAAAATGATTGATGCAATGGAGCAGCAATCGACTGCAAAATGTAATTATGTTGATGAAGAACGTCGTTTGGCTGCGATGCAATTATTTACATTGGTGTTTAATAGTCGTGCTGATTTGTATTTAGCCCAATTAAATACCAAAAACTTAGGTGAGTTATTGCAGGCTTTGGCGGATGATTTCACCTTGCTCAATGCGCATGGTGTACATTTTAGTCAGGCACGGGTACTCGACAGTTATCTACAATTACGCTTAGAAGAATTGAAAATGGCAGCTTTGGTTTTACATTTCAAAGAAACTCAGGCCAATATGGACGTTGTGGTTTAATTTGAATTGTTATAAGAAAGATCGCTTCGGCGGTCTTTTTTTATGATGAAAGAGATTTCGCTAATGCAAATTGCAACAATTATCCGTTAATCTAAGTCAACAGAATAAAATTCATAAACGATAAGGGAAAGTACAATGACTCGTGATTTTAAACAATTTCCAGATGATGATAATGGCAATGTGCTGTGGCAGATGCAGCAAGATGGTGACGATCTATCTGTGCCGCACGAAATCGAATATTCAATTGCCTTTTCGACTCAAGAGCAGGCTGAACAGTGTGCATTGTACTTATTGAAAGAAGAGCAAAAAATTTCATTGTTCCAAGATGAAGAATCAGATCGCGTGGAATGGATTATCACGGTCTATGTTTATATGGAACCTGATTATGAAGATATCGTTGATTTAGAGCAATGGTTTATTAAAATTGCGGAACAACATTCGGGCGAATATGACGGCTGGGGTTGTATGGCTTATATCTATGAAGATGATGATCTGGATGAAGATGAAGCACAATTGAGCTAAGTCTCACTATTGCATCTTTAGCAACAAGAACCCAGTGATTCAACTGGGTTTTTATTTTTTAAATTGTAGGGATGTTGGGTTAAGTATTTATTTTTAAACAGTTTAAATTTAAGTTAATATGAATGCAGCTCACAAAACATAACACGGCATTGCGTTAAAGTGATGGGATCAATCTGTAGGATTCGCTATAGTATTGAACAGCAATGACCTTTCTCGCACGTCTCAAAGCTGTTTCATTTAGAACGTTTCAGTATGATAAAAATTGACGATAAAGCGAGGGTGAATGCATGTGGATGATTCAGTGAAAACAATGACAAAAGGACATCATCATGAGCAATACTGTTCGATTACATCGTGTTTTTAGTGCGCCTGTAGAGCGCGTTTATCGTGCCTTTGTGGAGCCAGATGCTTTAGTTAAATGGATGGCACCGCATGGATTTACTGCCCATGTGGAACATTCTGATGTGCGTGTAGGTGGCTCGTACCGCATGTCGTTTCAAAATTTTTCAACGGGAACCACACACGCTTTCCATGGTGATTATCATGAAGTCGTGCCGAATCATTTACTGCGCTATACAGACCAATTTGATATGCCAGAGTTGGCCGGTGAAATCGAGGTCACTGTTGAGTTTAAAGCGGTATCAGTAGGAACCGAAGTGACGATTGTACAGGCAGGGTTGCCGAGCGTTATTCCACCTGATGCCTGTTATTTGGGTTGGCAGGAGTCTTTACAGTTGCTGGCTTTTTTAGTGAATCCAGCGATCCCCGATGAATAATCTGACGAATGATTGAAAAACTGCAAATAGGCGAAGGAGGGCTTAATGACTGTACACATTAAACGTATTTATGATGAGATAAGCCCAGATGACGGTAAACGCATATTGGTCGATCGCTTGTGGCCGCGTGGTATCAGTAAAGTGAGCGCAGAGCTAGATTTGTGGCCGAAGGCATTGACGCCATCTACAGATTTACGTCGTTGGTATCATCAAGATGAGGCAATGGCTTCTCGTTGGGTCGAGTTTAAGCAGCGCTATTTACAAGAAATACAGCCACATCAAGCCGAGTTGGAACAACTGCGGGCATGGGAAAAAGAGGAGCCAATAACCTTACTCACAGCGGCTAAACATACGGATAAAAATCATGCGCATATCTTAAAAGCGTTAATATTAAATACCTCATTAGAGATCTAAAATTTAAACCTTCAAGTGCTGTAGCGTTGTGAAATTTACGACCTTCACAAGGTGATTAAACCATACGAAATTTATGGTTTTTAAGTTTATGAAATACATAAAAATGTTATATTAAGTTTTTATGGATTTTTGCGTCCATCTTTTTTTGAGGTCTTTTATGTCTTTACCCAATTGTCCCCAATGTAATTCTGAATATACCTATAATGATGGTGATTTACTGATTTGTCCCGAATGTTCACATGAATGGCGTGAAGGCGAAAGCGCTGCAGATGAACAGTTAGTGATTAAAGACGCCAATGGCAATGTATTGACCGATGGTGACACGGTTACTGTGGTGAAAGACCTTAAAATTAAAGGCTCATCCTCAGTGGTGAAAGTTGGCACCAAAGTTAAAAATATCCGTCTTTTAGCCGATGCAACAGATGGTCATGACATTGATTGTAAAATTGATGGTATTGGGGCTATGAAACTCAAATCTGAATACGTGAAAAAAGTTTAAGTTTCGTTATTGTTCGCTTTAAAGCAATCTTCAATCATCCTAAGCGAAGGCCACACTTGGCTTGGGATGTCTACTTAAAGATGAAATAGATAACTAATCCGCTATAGATTTTATTTTTCAGCCTGCATAATAGACGCATTACGGGTTTGAAATGTCTTTACTATGCCGCATATTCATTTGGAATATTCCAATAACCTTGAGCTGGAGCCTCGTCCTTTACTTAAAGCGCTGAACGCTGCCTTATTTGAATCGGGTCATGTCAGTGCCATTAATGATATTAAGAGCCGAGCTGTCGCTCAGGAAGATTTTGTTGTGGGTTTGGATGAACACGCTCAACATGCGTATATGCATGCCAAAGTTTCATTATTGACGGGTAGAACGGTTGAAGTTCAAAAGCAAATTTCATTGTTGTTATTGGACGTGTTGAAACAACATGTCACAGCTTCAGCAGTAGAAGTGCAACTTTGTGTGGAAATATTAGAAATGAATAAAGCAACATATTCAAAGCAGATCGTCAGTCCTTAAGGCCTTTATTCAATGCGTTGAGTAATGCGCCTCTATTCACAAATACATCATGATGAAAGAATGAT
Organism: Acinetobacter sp. YH1901134; assembly: GCF_013416965.1. Taxonomy (NCBI): domain Bacteria; kingdom Pseudomonadati; phylum Pseudomonadota; class Gammaproteobacteria; order Moraxellales; family Moraxellaceae; genus Acinetobacter; species Acinetobacter sp. YH1901134. The sequence goes on from NZ_VPEW01000001.1 coordinate 85,606, forward strand.
GAAATCCGACTTCGGTCGGATTATTTTTTATTGGAATTATTTATTGAAAATCATTTTCTTAGTGATTAAATTTTAAGCCTTGACACTGATCAAAAAAGACATTGAAAAATGTGACCGAGTTCATTTATATTCTGTAGATCAGGTTGAATTTCCAACAACAAATCCTGATCGAATAATAGATAAAACAATGAAAATGAAGGGGTAACATATGTCGGGATGGTACGAGATCAGTCATTCTAATGATCAGCAGTTTCGTTTTGTATCAAAAGCATGGAACGGTGAAATCATTTTAACGAGTGAATTATATAAAGTGTAAGCATCATCACAAAACGGGATTGAGTCTGTACAAAACAACAGCGCAGATGATAGTCGCTTTGAACGACTGAATGTTAATAATGGTAAACCATATTTCAATCTGAAAGCGGCAAACCATCATATTATTGGGATCAGCCAATTTTATGCCAGTGAGCAATCGCGCGATAAAGGCATTTAGTCAGTTAAAACCCATGGTGCGAATACCCAAATTAGAGAATTAACAGCTTAAATTTGAAACAACCTGATTAAGACAGCCAAAGCGAGATGAACAAACCTGAAGGCTCGTCAAAATCACAAGATCAAAAGCTATATGGTTCTCAGATAAGCGCTGTTAGGTTGGATGCTATTCAATCTAGATCAGGCTTATTTGACGGTACAAGGAAGTACCACAACTTCACTGGCTAGAGTGGTGAACGATGAATAAGCAGAATCATATTTTGTATTCTGGGCTCATTGCGATCTTGATCATCGTCTTGGGTTGGATGATTGCGTCTCCGTATTGGGTGCTGTACCAAATACGTCAAGCCTATGAGCACAATCAACCTGAAAAAATTGCTCAATATATCGATTTTGCCGTAGTCAAATCGAGTCTAAAACCACAAGTTAAAGACCTCATTCAACAGAAAACTGGGCTACAGCATTTACCCGAATTCGCTCAGTCGTGGGGTGGGCAGCTCAGCACAGTCCTCAGTGCAACGCTGGTCGACAGTCTGGTCAATCCAAACAGTATCATGCTGCTTTTACAAGGCAAAGCATTAAAAGAGTCGATCCAATTACCAGAAATAACCCAACTAACCAATCCGAGCATGATTAGCTCAGGGATTGAACTATTCACTCATGCTGAAAATAAGGTCGCAGAACAACCTCATACATCAACATCATCCAAAAAGGATGCAACTCCAACTACTGTCGCTTTAAAACAAAGCCAGTCCCTTGAACCCAAAGCAAGCTATAGTGCTTGGAATCGATTTGATCTGTATGTGCCGCTCCAAGGCCTTAGCGAAGCAACATATACCGTATTTAGTATGCAACGCCGAGGTTGGAGCTGGAAGATCGTTGAAATTCAACTTCCAAACGCCTCACAGAATAATGCTTCATAAAAAATAAAAGAAATAGGTGCCAGAGATGCAAGATAAAATCAAAATAGTCGGTGACCAACAGGCCGCTGACGAAATTCTGCAATTTTTAGCCAATTGGGATGAGGTTATCTGCCAATTGAAAATTGAGAATATTGCTGAATCCTGCGCAGCAGATGTGAACTTTTTTGATGCCAGTTGTGAAATGCGCGGCTTAATGGCATATCAAAAAATGTGGGAATTTTATCGGGAGTATTTTCGTGAAGGTTTAAAGGTGTTTAGGCGGGAACTGGTCATCCATGCAGAACCTGATATTGCCTTTCTGCACTGTTATTCCAAAATTGATGATAAGAGTGGGATACCAACGCCAGGGATCTCGTGGTGTCGTAACACCATTGGGATGAAAAAAACGCAGTCTCTATGGAAGATCGTTCATCAACATATTTCTGTTCCAGTGGATATTGTGACTCATCAAAGTAAAGTAATTATCTTTTAATTCATCTCAAAACACAGTATGAAAACAGAGCCATGTCGCTCTATTTTTTTTCTTTGCAAATCATTACATGAAATGCGTATGCAGTTCTAAAACTTCAGCCTAAATTAAAAAATAATGACCATCGTTCAGGATAAGAAAATGGATCATAAAAATAATAAATTAGCGCAAGATTTTGAATCATCACCATCAGGTCAAAAGCAAGGCTTGCAAGACCTGAACGCCTCGAAGCAAATGCCCCCTGCAGATTTACATAAAGTGATTCGAATCACGGCAGGATTCATCATCGGCAGTTTGCTGATTGCGGCCTTATATCTTGGTAAAGATATTTTTATTCCATTGGCACTCGCAATCTTATTGGCTTTTTTAGTTGACCCTTTGGTGATGAAACTCCGAGGTTGGGGACTACCACAGATGCCATCGATATTTATTGTGGTCGGTTTGGCTTTGGCGATTTTGTCCGGCGCGGCCTCTTATTTGGGTTATCAACTGGGGCAATTAAGCCAAGAGTTACCGCAATATCACGGTACGATTCAAAAGAAAATGGATTCTATTCGTCAATTTGCACGCGGCCCGAGTGTTTGGGATGGCGCAAAAACCACCATAGATACTGTTGAAAACTCGATAGATGATGTGGTGCCTGAAGAGAAAAATCCTAAAGTGCAGCAAGTGGAAGTGGTTGGACAACAACAAACCACGGCTGAAGCGGTCATGGCTTGGAGTGAGCGGGTGCTCAATCCCTTGGCAACCGCAGGTATTGTATTTTTATTTGTGATTCTGATTTTGGTCAATCGGAAAGATTTGCATGACCGTTTCCTTAAGCTGCTGGGCGGCAATTTAAATATCGGAACAGACGCACTAGATGAAGCCGCCAATCGTATCGGTAAATATTTACGTATGCAGCTGATGGTCAATGTGACCTACGGTATTCCGATGGCCTTGGGACTTTGGTTTATTGGGGTGCCGGCAGCAATTATGTGGGGAATGGTGGCGATTGTGATGCGCTTTGTTCCCTATGTCGGCCCAATGATTTCTGCGATTTTCCCCATTGCATTGGCTTTTGCGGTAGATCCCACATGGAATATGGTGCTATGGACAGTGGGTTTAATTTTGCTCTTGGAATTGGTCAGTAATAATATTATTGAGCCTTGGTTATATGGGGAAAGTACCGGACTTTCAACCTTAGCCATTATTATTGCCGCCATGTTTTGGACGGCTGTGTGGGGGCCGATTGGTTTAATTTTATCGACGCCTTTAACCGCATGTTTATTGGTGCTTTCGAGCTATGTACCATCCTTAGGTTTTATTAAAACCCTGATCGGTAGTACACCTGCATTGGCACCGCATGAGCGCTTCTATCAAAGATTAGTCGCTGATGATGTGCAAGATGCCATGGATGTTGCACAGACTTTTATTGCTGAAAAGTTACCGAAGGATGCGACGGATGAAATCAAGGCACGTCGGGTTAATGCGTTTTATGCCAAAGTCGCGATTCCAGCCATACGGATTTTTTCGAGAGGCCACAACACCGAGGCCAGTGCTGAACATCGACTACGTTTACATCAGGGATTAAAACTGTTTAATCATAGTTTTCAACGGGCATATCCAGTGGCACAGCAGGATCAGAAAGCAGCGGTGTTATGTATCGGGGCACGTTGGGAAATTGATGTTCAAGTATCGGCTATGTTGGCGCATAGCCTAAGCTTAAGCGGTATTCCGGCTCAGGCTTTTAGCGACGTATTGATACAAAATCAGCATCAAAGTATAGATGATATCCAAGAGGATATTCAGATCGTATGTATTTCGATTTTCCATACAGCACCAGAAACTCAAATTCGCCTTTTAAGCCATGTTTTTAAGGCACAGTTTCCAGATAAAAAACTGATTTTTGCACTGTGGAGCTGTGATGAGATATCCCAATTAGATGCGATCAAAGAAAATTTCACCGTCGATGCAGTGGTCAATAATATGAATGACTTGTTATTAACCATTGAAGCTTTTCAATTGAAGCAGGGTGAATCTTGGTTGGATGAGCCTGATCCTAGTGTTGAAGCGCAGCGCTTAAAAGCATTAGAAGAACTGAATGTTTTGGATGAGCGGAATTTACCGATCTTTGAACAATATATTGAAGAAGCTCGACAAGCCTTCGATGTGAAATATGCACAAATTTCTTGGGTCAAGCAAGACTGGGTCTATACTCCAGGTAGCCCTTTGGCTCAGGCTACCGAGCAACCGATGCAGGTGCGCCAGTCGAAACAAGACTCAATCTGCAGCCATTTGGTGTATCAAAATGAACGCTTGATTATTGAAGACTTACAACGTGACCCACGCTTTGCGCATTTACCTGAATTGATGCATAACCGCATTCGCTTTTATGCAGGCGTTGCACTTAGAGACCGTAATGGGGTGGCATTGGGAAGTTTCTGTGTTTTAGATCGGCAGCCGAATCAAATGACCGATGATGATATGAGTCTTTTAAAAGACCTAGCGGCAGATTTGATGAATACGCTCAGTGATGAAAATGCGAAACGAAAAAAATGTGAAGAGATACAGCAACTGAATGATTCATCTCTATAAATTTAAATCATGTAGCAGATCCATTTAAACTGGAGTTTCAGTGAAAAGCATTCTAAGATGGCTCTAATATAATTATTCGAGCCAAAGACATGAACAAAAATAATGTCATCTGGCAACTTTTATTGGGCTACGTTGCTGCATTGGGTTGTAGTGTGAGTTTTGCTCAAATTCAAGGAAATTATTTTTCACATAAGGATTGGGAAATCGCTTGTGATAATACGGGGACTTGTCGCGTTGCAGGTTATCAAGCGGAGGGTAATCAGCCCGCTATTTCTGTATTATTACAACGTGCTGCGGGCGCTCAAGCGCAAGTCAGCGCACGAGTGAAACTCGATCCTGAAACGTTAAGTGCGGCAAATAAACCGCTTCAACTTTACACTTTAGGTAAAAATCAGGGAACTGTGCAGCTTGATGCCAAAACTGCGGAAGGTCAGTTAAGTGCAGCTCAAACTCAAAAACTGATTCAAGCCTTACAAGCCAATCAACCGATTGTGTGGAAAGGCAACAACAAAACATGGTTATTGTCTGTGCAGGGCGCTAGTGCGGTTTTGCTCCGTATGGATGATTTTCAAAAGCGCATAGGGACAAATTCGGCATTATTGCGTAAAGCCAATAGCAGTTCGGCCAATGTACTCAAACCGAAAAGTATTCCGAAAGTGTATATTCAAAATTATAGTAAGGGCTTACAAACACGGTATGCCGTCAATGCGCCCACAGCCAAACAATTATTTGGCTTGATTAAGAAAAAAACCATAGTGGAAGATTGTCCTCAACTCTTTGATGCAAATTTCTTAGAGGATGATCGAGTCGTGGTGTTTCCAATCAATGGAAAAAATGCCTTGGTCGAAGTGCCATGTTGGCGTGGGGCATATAACAGTGGTAATGGCTATTGGCTGATGGATCGTAACTTAAAGCAAATCAAACAATCCGTGACCTTTTCTGGAAGTGGGTTTAGTGAAGGACAAATTTTCTCCAACCAACGTGGACGAGGCATTGGCGATTGTCAAAGTAAAGGGGAATGGTCGTGGAACGGTCAGCGCTTTATCCAAACTTATATGGCAAAAACCACACAGTGCAAAGGATTTGCTGGCGGTGCATGGGAAATTCCAACCTTGGTCTATCGCGTTCAACTCGACTCTTAATTACAAAAAGCCCTGATATACAGGGCTTTTAAATCATATAAAGTAGTTTTTATCGGCTTAACATGAATAACCAACAATACTAAAAACGTTTTGGAATTTTTTGTCCGCCCACAACAGGTGATTCAGCGCTTTTCAACACACCAAATAGCCATGTTTCGGCATGATGAACAGCTGCTTTGAGCTCATCACCTAAGGCTAATCGCCCAGCTATAAAACTCGCCAATGAGCAGCCTGAGCCGTGATATTCCCCATCTAGTCGTGGACAACGGGTTTCAGAAACTAATTCACCCTGAATGTACAACGAGTTTTGGATATAGTCTGGCGTATTTTCATGGCCACCTTTTACTAATACCGCTTGAGCGCCCATCGCAAAAAGTTTTGCTGTAGCTTTAGATATGTCGTCTTCACCTGTGAGTGCGCGTAATTCTACGGTATTAGGTGTAAGCACAGTGGCAAGCGGAGTCAATTCCGCAAAGGCTTTGACCAACGTTGCTTGATCGCCCAAAGAACCACCACTATTGGCAACTAAAACGGGGTCGAGAACATAATGATATTCGGGATGTTCACGTAAAAACTCAGCGAGAGCCGCGATATTTTCAGTCGTTCCTAACATTCCTGATTTTACACAGCGAATAGGGAGGTCGCCGACGACAGCATGTGCTTGAGCCAACAATAACTCGCGAGAGGTTGCTTCAAACGAATACACTTGTTGTGAGTTTTGAACGGTTAATGCTGTACACGCAATGGCAGCATGTGCACCACTTTGACCAATGGCTTCAATGTCCGCTTGCAGTCCTGCACCACCTGAAGGGTCAAGACCTGAAAAGCACAGTACAGTAGGGCGCACAATGATGTCCTTATTACACAAAATTTACGATAGTATAGGCAACTTTGAGCGAACACTCGATAGTATTTTTGCAGAAGTGAATGGATAAGGTAAAAGCTGTGATTAAGAATATATTGATCGATCTCGATGGAACATTAACAGATCCAAAAGTAGGCATTACCACTTCAGCACGCTATGGACTGGCGAAAATTGGACATCCCATTTCGGATGAGACCAATATCGATTGGATCATTGGGCCGCCTTTAAAAGCCTCTTTGGCAAAAATCCTCAATGTCGATGTACATAATGTACTTGCAGATCAGGCTTTACTAGGTTATCGCGAGCGCTTTGGCGTTACCGGTTTATTTGAAAATAAAGTCTATCCTGCCGTTGCCGAAACTTTAGCAACTTTACAACAGCAAGGTTTTCGCTTGTATGTTGCTACAGCAAAGCCGACGGTCTATGCTCGCCAAATTTTAGAACATTTTGATTTGGCACAATATTTTACTGTGATCTATGGCAGTGAACTGAACGGTGAGCGCACCAACAAAGGAGATTTAATTGAATACATTTTGCAGCAAGAACAGTTGGATGCGAAGGAATGTGTGATGGTGGGAGACCGTGAGTACGATATTTTAGGCGCACGCCGTAATGCAGTGCCGAGTATTGCTGTGAACTATGGTTATGGTAGTGCAGAAGAAATTCAAACGGCTGCACCGGCTTTGGTGATTGATCGTTTTAGCGATTTGATTTCGAGTATTGAGCAATTGCAGCAGCAGAAAGTGTCGTAGTTGCACCGAACCTAATGAATGATGCTGATTATTTAAAGATAATCAGCAAAATCAGAAAAATCAGCCCACAGAAAAACCATTTGAGCAAAGGTGACTCATCATTTTTGATGGTTTCTGCTTCGAGTGCGATACCATGTTTGTCGTAAACAAATACAAAATGTGCATTTGCGCTTAGTGCCATTTCTTGAATGGCTCGTAGCTCGAGCGCGCTGACTTCTTCACATAAGCGTTCTTTTAACTGAATAAAAATAACCGGTTGTCCAAACTCATACCACTTGAAGTGGATCTGTTGTATGAGTTGGTTGAAGCACTGTTCTGCAACATGATAGTTTCGGACAAAACTTCCGCGTTCTATAAACGCCAGAGGGCAGTTTTGTTCGGCTACCATTTGATGATCACGCGTTAAAACTTGCATTTGATCATTATGGATCTGTACCCAAACTGCGTCAGGAAAAGACGCTAATTTTTCTTTTAACATCACTTTTAGATTTCATTATTTTTTTAATTACTAGCAGTATGTCATTAAAATTTAGAGAAAAATATAGCTGAGATATAAAAAAACACATCGATCTATCGAGTTTTTGTTTTAAAATGTCTTTCGCAGTTTTGTCACTTTGAATTTTTAACTTCCACGATTGAAATATCTAACGCTTAAGTAGGTTTTTAAAACCATTATCCTTTTTCTAGAAAACTGTTTCTCATCTGATTTATGTAATCGACCTTGTAACTATTTCAGGCTTTTGAAAAAATTCAGACAGAAAACAATAAAGCTGAATGCTATGTCCAAATCATTTTTATTCCCTACTCAGTGGCTCAAACCTTTGCACCCACGTGATCCACATGAGCATCATCGTGTCGCGACCTCTTTAGAATTGCTTTTTGACTTGATCTTTGTGGTCGCGATCGCAACAGCAGGGCAGCAACTGCATCATGCCATTGTTGAAAATCATTTGGCTCAGGGTTTAACGCTGTATGGCATGGTGTTTTTTGCTTTGTGGTGGGCGTGGATGAACTTTAGTTGGTTTGCCTCGGCATATGATAATGATGATGCGCTCTATCGAATCTTAACTTTCGTACAGATCATTGGCTCTTTGGTCATTGCTGCTGGTATTCCAAGCGCTTTTCAAAAGCAGGATTTTGACGTAATTGTGATTGGCTATGCCATTATGCGTCTCGGCTTAGTTACGCAGTGGTTTCGCGTTGCTAAGCATGATCTGTCCCGTCGGAACACTGCATTACGCTATGCGTTTGGAATCATACTGGTACAAGTGGGGTGGCTGTTCTTTCATTTTTCGCCGCTGCATTTCACCGTTTATCTTTTCATTTTGCTCGCAATTGCTGAACTGTCTGTGCCAGTTTTTGCAGAGGCTGCAAGCCGTACACCTTGGCATGCGCATCATATTGCAGAGCGATATTCACTGCTCACCATTATCGTTTTAGGCGAATCTATTGTTGGATGCTCGATTGCCATAACCGATGCTTTAACGAATCAGCGTTTTAGTACTGAACTGATCTTTTTGATGGTAGGCGGCCTGATGATGATGTTCACCATGTGGTGGTCTTATTTTGATACCAGTATTGCAGAGCGTTTAAATAGCCGAAAAATGGCATTTACTTGGGGGTATGGACATTTCTTTGTCTTTATTAGTATCGCGGCGATTGGTGCAGGTTTAGCTGCCGCAGTTGATGTAGTTTCGCATGAGGCACTGATTAGTTCTGAAAAAGAAAGCTACTTTGTGGCGATCAGCCTTGTGATTTATACGACAAGTTTATATTTACTCCATGAATTGCATCATCAAAGTGGTTTTAGAAAACTTTTATATCCTTTAACCGTAGTGATTGTTTTGTGTATTCCGTTGTTTATCACACCCGCAGGTTATGCAATATTTGCGATGGCAGTGGTATATGCACTAAGGCTGATTCTATCGACGTGTTATTTGAAGGGCTGATTCTCCAGCAAGAAAAAACCGCCATTTATGGCGGTTTTCTATATAAAGTCACTTTTTTCTATCTTGAATCAGTTTTTTAAGTTGGTGTGTAGTAGTTGAGAAGTTTTTACTGCTCTCATCTTCATCAGTTTTTTCAACTTTTATAAATTCTTGATATCTTTTAAATTCAGAATTGAAGAATTCTCTAATTAATTGCATTTTGTATTGTATGCGATACTCTTGTTTTTCGTCTTCTGATAGATGTAGATATTCGCTATCTGCAATATCACGCGCTAGAACACTAATTTTAGAAAGGCTCAATTCTTGTTGCTGAATTTCCATTAGATGCCTAAGCATTTTATAAAGTAGGGCGATCAGAATAGATACAAGGGTTAATATTAAAAAGGTTAATGGTAGGCGCTTAATAAGTAAAATATAAGCTTGTTCTAGTGTGTCGACTGTATCTGAATTTGCTAGTGATGTAATATTTGACCACGCGCAAAAAAAGAGAATACTTAAAATTAATAATGGAATTACACTTAACCAATAATAAGTGTGTTTGGAGTCATTTGTCCTTTTATTAAACCCAATTAAATTATCAGGGACTAAATTGACTTCTTTTGCTAAGTTATCTTTTTTGAATTCTAACTCTGTAATATTGGCTTCAATTTTAATATTTGTTTTTTTCAAGTCTTCATTATTTGTTTTTAATCTGTCTAACTCTGTATTTTTAGCTGAAATTTGTGATTCTAAAGTCTCCTTTTTTGTATCTAAATTTTGTATTACTGATTTGATATCATCCTTAGTTGATTCCAACTCTTCAGTTTTTTTGTTTAGCTCCGCAATTAATGATTCTTTTTCTATTATATATTGATCAATCTCCTCTTTCTTCTGATTGATTTCATTTTTACCTTTTTGAATTTGTGCTTTGATATATTCAAATTCTTTTGTGAATTCGGCTCTATCATCAAATAGTTTTTTTAGATAGCTAACCTCTTGATTAAATGCTTCAAGATTTAAACCAAATATCCAAAAATCTGTAATTTTTACACTTTTGGAAGAAAATAAATTATCTCGGTCATATTTTATACTAATACTTGAAACAGTATCTTTAATAATAAAAACTATTCGTCCTTTATCATTGATTTGAGATTTAATTGTTTTTACAGAGTTGTTGGCTAGATTTGTATAGCTAAGTTCAAATTTACCTTCATGCGCAGGTTTGAAGCCTATTGTATTAATAAATATAAATTCATCAAAAATTATTTTACCTGTTTGATTAGATAGTTTGTATTCATCGACCTGATTTTTTAATAATTTAACTAATTGATTATTGCTTGCTGTTTCAGTGCAAGCGAGATCTTTTGCTGTGTAAATCTGTATAAATAGTTCATCACTAATTTCTTTGGTATTTAGTTCATTAGCTTGATTATTTAGTTCTTCAATATCTACGGATGTATTCATTGTTACCTCTATATTAATATTTTTATAAAGTAAAAAAAAAGGAGGGAATGATCCCTCCCTTTAGAAAAAGGTGAACAACAATATTATCTTACCAGCTTAACGCACCACCAGTTTGGTAATCCGTTACGCGAGTTTCAAAGAAGTTCTTCTCTTTACGTAAGTCCATCATTTCTGACATCCACTGGAATGGGTTATTCACACCAGCAAATTGTTCCGGTAAACCTAATTGGCTCAAACGACGGTTACAGATGAACTTCAAGTATTCTTCCATCATGCCTGCATTCATACCCAATACACCGCGTGGCATAGTGTCACGTGCATATTCGATTTCAAGCATTGTACCTTCAAGAATCATTTGAATGATTTCTTCTTGGAACTCAGCAGTCCATAGGTGAGGGTTCTCGATCTTGATTTGGTTGATCATGTCGATACCAAAGTTCAAGTGCATAGATTCATCACGTAAGATGTATTGGAATTGCTCAGCAACACCATTCATCTTGTTACGACGACCCATAGACAAGATTTGGCTGAAACCACAGTAGAAGAAGATACCTTCAAGTACGCAGTAGAACGCGATCAAGTTGCGAAGCAAGATTTGGTCGTTTTCAGGTGTACCTGTTTTGAACGTAGGATCACTTAAAGATTGTGTATATTTTAGACCCCAAGCTGCTTTACGAGCCACTGAAGGAATTTCACGGTACATATTGAAGACTTCGCCTTCGTCCATGCCTAAAGATTCGATACAGTATTGGTAAGCGTGCGTGTGAATCGCTTCTTCAAATGATTGACGTAAGATGTACTGACGGCATTCAGGGTTGGTAATGTGACGGTAGATTGCAAGAACCAAATTGTTTGCAACCAATGAATCCGCAGTCGAGAAGAAACCTAAAGAACGCATAACAATGGTACGCTCATCTTCGGTTAAGCCATTTTCAGACTTCCAAAGTGCGATGTCATGGTTCATGTTCACTTCTTGCGGCATCCAGTGGTTTGCACAACCGTCTAGATATTTTTGCCAAGCCCATTCGTATTTGAACGGTACAAGTTGGTTTAAGTCAGCGCGGCAGTTGATCATCGCTTTATCGTCAACTTGAACACGCTGAGCACCCATTTCTAGCTCTTCTAAGCCAGGTGCAACGTCTAGATTTTCTAGAGCGTTAGATGCTCTTGCCAACGGATCGGTTGGATCTGTTGGTCGATTTGTACTGGTTCGAGCGGGTTGTGCAGCTGCCAAATTCGGCGATGAGTGCTGTGCATTAGATACCACTTGCGAATCAGTCGTTTTTTGCGGTTCGACGGGCGCAGGCTGGTGAGCTTGTGCAGCTTGTTTCGGTTCATCATCTTCGAAATCGTCCCAACTTAGGATAGACATAACAGTTCTCTCTTCGTTGCTTTATATCTTTTATAGACATCCAGCGTCGCTGAGATGTCCTACTATACGCTCAATTTGTGTAAGCAAAATTAAGTTTTGTCGATCACTGCTCTAAAAGTGTTCGGTAGAGCAAATATCCCCACTACTTATTTTGATTACGCGATTTATATGCCTTGAACCAGAAATAGGCGATCGGGACATAAAAAGTCAAAATAAAGGAAACCACCAAGGCGATAAGCCCTAACTGATAGTTATGCGTCATATGTGGCATGGTGATTTCCTAATTATTGCTAATCCATTCAAATGAACGGATTAGCTATATTTTGTAAGTAAATTGATAGCTTAAATACCAAGTATGGTATAGCTGTCAAAATACATATATCCCATAGTGTTTTGATTAATTTGAATATTTTAGAGCAAATTAAACTAATACACTTCAACAAAACATGTGCTACATAAGACTCTCTGAATCTCAATGCCCACAGTATTGTTATTGTAAAACTTACAACCGCTTGAAGAGACTTACGTTCTTCAGTGGTTAAATCAATTTTTCTTCCAAAGATATCTTTTCTTTTTTTCATAATCGTTCCTTTCAGAATAATTACGCTATACGCGGCCAACGTTATAGAGATTTTCAGAGAGGCCACGTGAGTAGCCTAATTTCTGATTTCGATACCTTTAGTTAATTACTGACAAGCTTCACAATCAGGGTTGTCAATTGAACATGCCATAGGCACTGGAGCTGCTTGACCAAAACCTTCTTCTTCAGCAGCAACTTCAGCTTTAGGTTCTTCTTTCGCAACAGCAGTTACAGGTGCTGCAACAGTAGCAGGCTTAACTGCGTTCAATGCGCCAGTGTTAATGGTTGATTTCTCAGCAGAAGTCGCACCTAATGCACGTAGGTAGTAAGTCGTTTTTAGACCACGTAACCATGCCATTTTGTAGGTCATGTCGAGTTTCTTACCATTTGCACCAGAGATGTAAAGGTTAAGAGACTGAGCTTGGTCGATCCATTTTTGACGACGTGATGCAGCATCCACAATCCAACGTGGCTCAACTTCGAACGCAGTCGCGAAGATTGCTTTAAGCTCTTCAGGAATACGTGCAATTTTTTGAACCGAACCTTCGAAGTGTTTCAGGTCGTTGACCATTACAGAATCCCAAAGACCGCGATCTTTTAACGCACGTACTAGGTACGGGTTGATCACAGTGAATTCACCAGAAAGGTTAGATTTCACATACAAGTTTTGGAAAGTTGGTTCGATTGATTGAGACACGCCACAAATGTTCGAAATTGTTGCAGTCGGTGCAATCGCCATCACGTTTGAGTTACGCATACCGTCTTTTTGAACTTTAGTGCGTAAAGCATCCCAGTCCAAACGTGTTGTACGGTCAACTTCGAACATACGGTCAGGACGTGCTTTTTGTACGATATCTAAAGAGTCAATTGGCAAGATACCTTGATCCCAAAGTGAACCTTTAAATGTCTCGTAAGTACCACGTTCAAGTGCCAAGTCGCTAGATGTTTGAATTGCGTAGTAAGAAATCACTTCCATAGATTCGTCAGCGAACTCAACCGCAGCATCAGAACCATAAGCCAATTTCATTTCGTATAAAGCATCTTGGAAGCCCATGATACCCATACCCACTGGACGGTGTTTCAAGTTCGAGTTACGAGCTTGTGGAACAGCGTAGTAGTTGATGTCAATTACGTTGTCGAGCATTCGAACAGCAGTTTTAACTGTACGAGCAAGCTTTTCACGATCTAACACACCACCTTGAACGTGTTGTACAAGGTTGATTGAACCTAAGTTACATACTGCGATTTCATCTTCGTTAGTGTTCAGCGTAATTTCTGTACACAAGTTAGAAGAGTGAACTACACCAACGTGTTGTTGTGGTGAACGTAAGTTACATACGTCTTTGAATGTGATCCAAGGGTGACCAGTTTCAAACAACATAGACAACATTTTGCGCCATAAGTCTTTCGCACGGACTTTTTTATGTAGCATGTTGGTTTCTTTCGCAATGCCTTCGTAGTAAGCATAGCGTTCAGCAAATTCTGCACCTGTTAGGTCATGCAAATCAGGTGTTTCAGATGGTGTGAACAGAGTCCATTCAGCATCTTCGAATACACGTTGCATAAACAAGTCAGGAACCCAGTTCGCTGTGTTCATGTCGTGTGTACGACGACGGTCATCACCTGTGTTCTTACGAAGTTCTAGGAATTCTTCGATGTCCAAGTGCCAAGTTTCAAGATATGCACATACTGCACCTTTACGTTTACCACCTTGGTTGACTGCAACAGCAGTATCGTTGGCAACTTTAAGGAACGGTACAACACCTTGTGACTTACCATTCGTACCTTTGATGTACGAGTTAAGCGCACGAACTGGAGTCCAGTCATTACCTAAACCGCCAGCCCATTTAGACAACATTGCGTTATCACGCATTGCGCCATAAATGTTGTAAAGGTCATCTGAAATCGTTGTTAAGTAACAGCTAGATAACTGTGGACGTAAAGTACCAGAGTTAAATAGAGTAGGCGTAGATGCCATGTAATCGAAGCTAGACAATAAATTATAGAATTCGATTGCACGTTCTTCACGGTTTTCTTCGTTCAATGAAAGACCCATTGAAACACGCATGAAGAATAATTGTGGTAATTCGAAACGTACGCCATCTGAGTGGATGAAGTAACGGTCAAATAAAGTTTGTAGACCTAAATAAGTAAATTGGTTTGAGCGTTCTGGTTGAATCGCAGCAGCCAATTTTGCAAGGTCAAAGTTAAGTAGTTCTGGAGAAAGAAGATCAAGCTCGATACCTTTCTTCAAGAAAGTTTCTAAAGCGTCGCCTTCATTCGTGTCACTATCTAAACCTAAGAACTCTAACCCTGTAGCAACAAGGTCGTTACGCAATAAACGCGCAGTCACATATGTATAGTTTGGTTCTTGTTCGATACGTGTACGAGTAGCCATCATCATGGTCGTTGATATGTCTGACTCTTTTACGCCGTTATAAAGGTTTTTTACAGTCTCATCGATAATCGCTCGAACATCGATGCCTTCTAAACCTTCAGCTGCTTTAACAATATTTGCCTCAAGTGCGCCAAGATCAAGCGGTTTAAGCTGACCGTTTGAACCTGTCACTTGTAAAGTAGGGTGGTGGTGAGCACCAGTTTGTTTACGAGCTTCGGCACGTTGTTCGCGGTAAATCACGTAAGAGCGAGCAACTTTTTGCTCACCTGTACGCATAAGCGCAAGTTCAACCTGATCCTGAATTTCTTCAATATGAATGGTACCGCCAGAAGGTAAACGACGGTTAAAGGTATTCAATACCATCTCAGTTAATTGAGAGATACGGTCATGAATACGGCTGGAGTCAGCGCTTTGCTGGCCTTCAACGGCCAAGAACGCTTTACCAATCGCCACAGAGATTTTTTCTGCATCAAAAGGTGCAACGTCACCGGTGCGTTTAATCACCTGAATTTGACCAGGGGTTGAATTCGTTACGCTCATGCTAGCATAGCTCCATTTGTCATCTATTTTTATGTTAGGACCGTTTGAACTGGGCAATTTTTATGCCACAGTGTTTGAGGTTTAAACACAAGACCTAGTGGTTTAAAAATTTATTGAACACAAGATACGGGAAAATTCAGGGTATATCAATATTGACATTTATTTAAAAATTTCGGTCAGTCCGAACTGCCTTCCATTGCGTAAAAATCCCTATTTTTTATCTTTGTTATATATGCCTTATCCGACAAGGGCATAGCATAGCAAAGTCGAAAAAGAGTGCTTATAGATAACATTGTGGATAACTTCAGAAAGCCTAAAAAGTTGTGAATTAATCAGTCAGTTTTTATTCGATGAAAATGTATCCAAATTTATAATTGTTGGTATTGTGAGCAATAGGGCATGGAAATGATTGGTAAATACGGCTGCAAAAATGTAGCAGGTTAAAATTTATTACAAAATACGATATTGATGTATCAGTTTGGTGAATGCCATCTTGTTTACAATGTAAACGTGTGTATATTGCAAACTATGTTTAAGCGTATCTATCGGATTTCAAATAGGATACGCCCAATCAAATAAGGGGCAATCAATGAGCCAAGAAGAAAAGTTACCTAAAATTTTAATTGTTGAAGACGATGAGCGTCTTGCTCGTTTAACTCAAGAATACTTAATCCGTAACGGACTTGAAGTTGGGGTAGAACCAGACGGTAATCGTGCGATTCGCCGTATTATCGCTGAACAACCAGATATGGTATTACTCGACGTGATGCTTCCGGGTGCCGATGGTTTAACCATTTGTCGTGAAGTTCGTCCACACTACCATCAACCAATTTTAATGTTGACTGCACGTACCGAAGACATGGACCAAGTTTTGGGTCTAGAGATGGGTGCAGATGACTACGTTGCAAAACCTGTTCAACCTCGCGTTCTACTTGCGCGTATTCGTGCATTATTACGTCGTACAGACAAAGCACCAGAAGATGAAGTTGCACAGCGCATCGAATTTGATGACCTTGTGATTGATAACGGTGGTCGTTCTGTCACGCTCAATAATGAGTTGGTTGACTTTACCAGTGCGGAATATGACCTTTTATGGTTATTGGCATCTAATGCGGGTCGCATTCTTTCTCGTGAAGATATCTTTGAGCGTCTTCGTGGTATTGAATACGATGGTCAAGACCGTTCAATCGACGTGCGTATTTCACGTATTCGTCCAAAAATTGGTGATGATCCAGAAAACCCGAAACGTATTAAGACCGTACGTAGTAAAGGTTATTTATTCGTAAAAGAAACCAACGGCATTTAATGTAAAATACCGTCCCTTAGTTTGGCAAAGTAGGACACTTTTACGTGTTTAAACACAGTATATTTTTGCGCGTTTATGCGGGACTACTGATTTTAGTCTTTTTAGTCGCTACATTTGGCTATTTGCTGGTGCAAATCATTAACTACCAGCGTGCGCAAGAATATCGTGAATCGCTTACTGACGGTTTGGCTTTCATTATAAGTGAAGGTATTGCACGTCAGCCAAATGAACAACAAAAGTCAGATTGGGTGTCAGATGCATCCGATCTACTTGAGTTGCCTATTTATTATGTAAAAGCTAATCAGGTTGATTTAACCCGAGCGGAAACAAAACGTATAGAAGAGCGTAAAGCTGTAGTGCGTTGGGACGCACAAACCACAGCAGCTTATATTATTATTGGCTTAAAAGATGACCCTGCACATCTACTGTATATCAAAGCCGATAATATTTCAGAACGCCAAATGAAGGCGTTGCCTGTCTTTATACTGGATTATTTGGTTTATTACCCAGGTCAAGAAAAACAATATCTTGAAAAAATTCAGCATCATTTTTCATATCCAATTTCAATTCAAAATGTTCAGAGTTTACCTTTAGATTCTGAGCAAATCGGCCGATTACGCTTAGATCACAGCATTATTTTGTATCGTGACAGTGCGACGGAGCGCGGCACGACCATTTCGATTGTATCGCCAATTCCAAGTTCAACTTCAGAAGTCTTGGTCATGGGGCCGGTACCATTATTTAATTGGATGCCTTTCCAGTTGGCAGCGGGTATTACGCTACTGAGCTTGTTTGTCTTGAGCTTGGGTGTTTATGGTCTATTGGTGCCGATGCAACGTAAGCTGCGTGCTGTAAATTATGCGTTAAATAAAATGAAGGGCGGGGACTTATCTGTACGTCTGCCTGTCGAAAGCACGGATGAGTTTGGTACTTTAGCATCGAGCTATAACTCCATGTCAGATCATATTGAGCGTTTAATTGAAGCTCAGCGTGAGTTAATGCGCGCGGTATCGCATGAACTGCGGACACCCGTGGCACGTATTCGCTTTGGTGTAGAAATGATGGCGGATGAAGATGATTATGACTACCGTCAGCAGCAAGTCGAACAGATTGATAAAGATATTGAGGCTCTAAATACTTTAATTGATGAAATCATGACTTATGCCAAACTTGAGCAGGGCATGCCATCTTTGGAGTTTGAAGATGTTAGCTTGTTTGAAGTTTTAGATCAGGTCCTGATTGAAACTGAAGCCTTAAAGACTGGGAAAACCTTGGAATTGCAAGCACCACCAATTGGAGTAGTTGTGGAAACCGAGCGTCGCTATTTACACCGTGTTGTACAAAACTTGGTGGGGAATGCAGTGCGATATTGTGATGATAAAGTGCTGATTAGTGGTGGTGTGAATGATGAAGGTATGGCTTATATCTGTGTTGAAGATGATGGCCCCGGTATTCCAGAAGAAGATCGTAAGCGTATTTTTGATGCCTTTGCGCGTTTAGATGATAGTCGTACCCGTGCTTCAGGGGGCTATGGTTTAGGCTTATCGATTGTTAGTCGTATTGCATATTGGTTTGGCGGGACTATTGATATTGATGAAAGTCCAATATTAGGTGGAGCGCGTTTCACCATGACATGGCCTGCAACTCGTTTTAAGAAAAATAAACCGAAGTTAGATATTAAAGAGCCGAGTACCAATGAAAATTAAGTAAGCTTAGATATGTAGCTAAGCTGATTTTAGTGAATGATAAGTATAAAAAGCCATTTAATTTGAATGGCTTTTTGATATCAGTTTTCTACTTATTCCGTAATTGTTGCATCGGGTTCAATAATAGGTTTGCCATTTTTTAATGCGGCAAGAGCATCTGCATTAAAATCGATGAGTAAGGAGTTGTTTTTAGCATCGATAGAATAATTGCTAATGAGTTTTTGATCACCGTTTAAAGTCTCAAGTTTATATTCATCTGCAATATTCATAATCCCGTTAAGGTTGGTTGTTGCAGAAGCTAAATCTTGTCGTAACAACTCATAAATATCACGTAAATCAAAAATGGCATTTTGAGCATCAGGATGCTTATCTAAGTAGCTTTTAATATGGTGAATCACCAATTGTGCAGATAGAAAATAATCGGGTTTATGCGTAAATTCTAAAGTCATTATTGTCTCTCCGTTGTGATTGCTTTTTGTGTTTTAACTACAAATATCACACTCTTTGTGGGTCGTGTCAAAGAATTGCAAAAAAGTCACAAGAAGCTAAAAAAAGCCTTTTTTCTTTGTGCTAATTCAACTTGTTTTTCATTTTAGGGGTAAGATCAAAGCTAATAGATGGAATCAAACAGGCAACCAATTTGAAACAAGATGGAATTTATTTAATAAATGATACGGCCATGAAAATTTAATACATGAGCTAAAAGTTGAAGGATTTGTTCATGAAACTGAACAGTCATAGTTTTCTGTTAAAATCGCATAAATGTAATAATTAATAAAAAAATAAGATCTAATCTAATTAAACGATTAATCCTAAATTTAAGGGAGTAAACCCAATTTAAATGCTGAAATGATTAAAAAATCATCCTAAAGACGAATATCGATAAGCTAGCAAGAAGCCTCCTCAATCAGGTACAATTGGCGGGATTAATTTTGTGTTTGGTGTATTTGAAGGCCAATACATACATTCTTTGTTAATAAATAGGCCTGCCAGGAGTTATCCCCGCATGAGTGCCATTACTCCATACGATTGGGCAATTATTGCCTTCGTGATCGGCGTTACATTCCTTTGCGTCTTTATGCTGACCGTCCCTTTACTCCTTGGGGGTAAATCATGGGGTCGTGCTAAGCAAGAGCAGTTTGAGTCAGGTGTAGTAGGTGCTGGTGGTGCACGTATTCGCTTGTCTGCGAAATTCTATTTAGTTGCGATCTTCTTCGTGGTGTTCGATATCGAAGCACTTTACCTTTATGCATGGGCATCTTCTGTTCGTGAAACTGGGTGGGTTGGTTTTGCAGCTGCAGCAGTCTTTATTTTAGTTTTACTTGCTGGTTTGGTTTATGAATTGTCTTCTGGTGGTTTGAATTGGTCACCTTCTGACAAGCGTAAAGCGGCGGGAATTAAACCTAAAATTGGTTCGCCAAATATGGATATCGCAGAAATCACACGCTTTAACTCTATTGAAGAGTTGGTTATGGACCCTACAGGTCAAATTCCAGCGCAATCATCTGGTCGTGTGAAATCTAAGTCACCGACTGCATCATCTGACAAGGAGTAAGACGGGATGAAATATACATTAACCCGTGCGAATCCGGATGCTGATCAATATCCACTTCAAGAGCGTCAAATCGTTACCGATCCGCTTGAAGAAGAAGTGAATAAAAATGTGTTCATGACTCGTTTAGAGGATGTTGCACATACAGCAGTAAACTGGGGTCGTAAAAACTCAGTTTGGCCGTTCAACTTTGGTACATCTTGCTGCTACGTAGAGTATGCAACGACTTTAACAGGCGTGCATGACTTGTCACGTTTCGGTGCCGAGGTTATTCGTGCTTCACCACGTCAGGCTGACTTGATGATTGTTGCAGGTACATGCTTCATGAAAATGGCGCCTGTAATTCAACGTTTGTACGAGCAAATGCTTGAGCCTAAATGGGTAATCTCAATGGGCGCATGTGCAAACTCTGGTGGTATGTACGACATTTATTCAGTTGTACAAGGTGTGGATAAAATCATCCCTGTCGATGTGTATATCCCGGGTTGCCCACCACGTCCTGAAGCTTTAATTCAGGCATTGATGTTATTGCAAGACCAGATTCAACTTGAGCGCCGTCCTTTATCGGCCGTGATTGGTGATGATCTTAAGCCAGTGTATAAGCCAAAGATGATGCCAGAACGTGACCGTAAGAACGCACAGCGTATTGCAGTGAAAAACTTACGCTCAATGGATGAAATTAAATAATCACTGCGACGAAATATTGATACACCCGGACTGGGTGTAATTGTCGTTTTGATTGACTGAATTTGTATTAAATAGGAAGCCAAGCCAATGGCTGAAACTGACATTGCTATGCCAGAATCAACTCCAGTTGATTCCCGCCCTGCATTTGCAATTGTAGAAGAGCTCAAAACCAAATTTGGTGAGAACTTCTACGTGCAAACGACTTTTGAAGACTTTCCAACAGTCTGGGTTGAGCGCGCACGTGTACAAGACGTTTTAATGTTCTTGCGTACGGTGTCACGTCCATACGTGATGCTGTTTGACTTGTCTGCGGTTGATGAGCGTTTACGTACACACCGCGATGGTCTGCCTGCATCTGACTTCACTGTGTTCTATCATCTGTTATCGCTTGAGCGTAACAGTGATATTCGTATTAAAGTTGCATTGAATGAGTCAGATTTGAACATTCCAACGGCAACCAACATTTGGCCAAATGCCAACTGGTACGAACGTGAAGCTTACGACATGTTTGGTATCAACTTCGAAGGGCATCCAATGCTCCGTCGTATCTTGTTGCCAACATATTGGGAAGGTCACCCGTTACGTAAAGAATATTCTGCACGTGCGACCGAATACACGCCTTATCGCCAAAACCAAGCGAAACAGGATTACGAACAAGAACATCTTCGTTTCGTACCTGAAGATTGGGGTATGAAGCGTGGGAACGATGATGAAGACTTCATGTTCCTAAACTTGGGTCCTAACCATCCATCTGCGCACGGTGCCTTCCGTGTGATCTTGCAGTTGGACGGCGAAGAAGTGAAAGACTGTGTTCCTGACATCGGCTATCACCACCGTGGCGTGGAAAAAATGGCTGAGCGTCAAACATGGCACTCATTCATCCCGTATACAGACCGTGTTGACTACTTAGGTGGTTGTGCGCAAAACATGCCTTACGTTCTTGGCGTAGAGCAAATGGCAGGGATTACCGTTCCTGATCGTGCACAATGTATCCGTGTCATGATGTCTGAATTGTTCCGTATCAATAACCACTTATTGTTCATTGGTACTGCGATTCAGGATGCCGGCGGTATGACCCCAGTATTCTATATGTTCGCTGACCGTCAAAAAATCTATGACGCGATCGAAGCGATCACGGGTTACCGTATGCACCCAGCATGGTTCCGTATCGGTGGTACAGCGCATGACTTGCCAAACAACTGGCAGCACCTCATTCGCGAAATCCTAGATTGGATGCCGAAGCGTATGAACGAGTACTACACTGCAGCACTGAAAAACTCAGTGTTTATCGGTCGTACCCGTAATGTTGCTCAGTATGATGCTAAATCTGCATTGGCTTGGGGTGTAACGGGTACTGGTCTACGTGCTACAGGTATTGATTTCGACGTTCGTAAATACCGTCCTTATAGCGGCTACGAAAACTACGACTTTGATGTGCCTTTAGAGTACGAAGGCGATGCTTATGCACGTGTTCTTGTTCACTTCCGTGAAATTGAAGAATCGCTGAAAATCATCAAGCAATGTTTAGACAACATGCCTTCTGGTGCATACAAAGCAGACCATCCACTGGCTGTTCCACCACCAAAAGATAAAACTTTACAAGACATCGAAACATTGATTACGCACTTCTTGAGCGTGTCATGGGGTCCTGTAATGCCAGCAGGCGAAAGCTCTGTAATGGCGGAAGTGGTAAAAGGTGCGTCGAACTACTACTTGACTTCAGACAAGTCAACGATGAGTTACCGTACACGTATCCGTACACCAACCTTCACGCACTTACAGCAAATGCCTTCTGTGATTAACGGCAGCTTAATGTCTGACTTAATCATTTATTTAGCGACAATTGACGTCGTAATGGCTGACGTGGATCGCTAAGGGGTAATCGCATTATGATGATTTTGACTGACAAAAAACCACGTGTGAATGTTGAAGGGATTTTAACTGCGGAAGAAATCCACGATATCGAACATCACATTGGTCACTATCCGTACCCACGCGCAGCATGTCTTGATGCTTTGAAGTGTGTACAACGCCGTAATGGCTGGGTAGATGATGCACAGATGAATGCTATTGCGCAATTGCTTAGCATGAGCCTTGCAGACCTAGAAGGTGTTGCAACTTTCTATAACCGTATTTACCGTCAACCAGTTGGTCGCCACGTAATTTTATTATGTGACTCGATTGCTTGTTTCTTGATGGGTGCGGAAACACTTGCTGAAGCATTCCAGCGTGAATTAGGCATTTCATTTGGTCAAACGACTGCAGATGGTCGCTTTACTTTATTGCCAATTTGCTGCCTAGGTAACTGTGACAAAGGTCCGACGTTAATGATTGACGAAGACACTCACGGTCTAGTTGAAGTGACTTCAATTAAACAGTTATTGGAGAAGTATGTATGAATACTGAACCAAAACCAATTTATGGCGACGGTAACCCAGAAACTCACCCATTAACTTGGCGTTTGAGTAAACAGGAACACGTTCGCAGTGCAGATGATTACGAAGCACTTGAAGGTTATGCAGGCTTTAAGAAAGCTGTTGGCATGCAACCGAAAGAAGTGCTTGAAGTGATCAAAGCTGCGACTGTAAAAGGTCGTGGTGGTGCGGGCTTCCCTGCAGGGATCAAATGGTCGCTTATGGCGCCAAATGATAACTCAGGCCCTCGTTACCTCATCTGTAATGCCGATGAAATGGAACCTGGTACCTTCAAAGACCGTCTGTTGATGGAAAAACTTCCTCATCAGTTGATCGAAGGTATGTTGATTGCTGCTTATACATTAGAAGCAACACAGGGTTATATCTTCATCCGTGGTGAATACGTCGAAGCGGCTCAATACTTAAATGAAGCATTGGACCAAATTCGTGCCAAAGGTTACTTGGGTGAAAACATCTTAGGTACAGGTTGGAACTTCGAGTTACACGTGCATACCGGTGCGGGTCGTTATATCTGTGGTGAAGAAACTGCATTGATTAACTCGCTTGAAGGTCGCCGTGCGAACCCTCGTACTAAACCGCCATTCCCACAAGTTGCAGGTGCTTGGGGTCGTCCTACGATTGTTAACAACGTAGAGACTTACAACAACTTACCCGCAATTATGCTTCGTGGTCCTGAATGGTATATCGGTTTATCTGAAGGTAAGTCGAAAGATCCAGGTACTAAAATTTATGGCGCTTCAGGCAAAGTAAAATTCCCAGGTCTTTGGGAGCTTCCATTTGGTACAACTGCGCGTGAAGTGATTGAAGATCATGCTGGTGGTATGCGTGATGGTTTAAAACTCAAAGCATGGTTACCGGGTGGTGCTTCTACAGACTTCCTTGCTGCTGAACATATTGACCTTCCTATGGATGCTGAAAGCATCATGAAAGCAGGTTCACGTTTAGGTACGTGTTTGCTCATGGTAGTCGATGAAACTCAGTGTATGGTTTCAGCAACCCGTAACTTAGAAGAATTCTTTGCGCGTGAATCTTGCGGTTGGTGTACACCATGCCGTGATGGCTTACCTTGGGCGGTTAAAGCGCTTAAAGCCTTGGAAGATGGCACAGGTAAGAAAGAAGATATCGATCACTTACAAGAACTGACTCGTAAGCTTTGGATTGGTAAAACTTTCTGTGCGCATGCTCCAGGTGCGATGGAACCGTTAATGGGCGCACTCAAACATTTCCGTGGCGAGTTTGAAGCTAAAGTCGTAAATGCGGCAGCTCAAACTAGCAACGTAGAACAAGCTTAAGGAATTCGACTATGGCTACAATTCATGTCGATGGAAAATCGTATGAAGTCAACGGCTCAGAGAACTTGCTACAAGCATGTCTTAGCCTTGGCATCGACATCCCATACTTTTGTTGGCATCCATCCTTAGGTTCTGTCGGTTCTTGCCGTCAATGTGCTGTGACTCAATACGCGAATCCTGAAGATACTCGCGGTCGTTTAGTTATGTCATGTATGACGCCTGCATCTGACAATACCTACATCTCGATTGAAGATGACGAAGCAAAAAATTTCCGTGCTTCTGTTGTTGAATTCTTGATGACCAACCACCCACACGACTGTCCAGTCTGTGAAGAGGGTGGTCACTGTCATTTACAAGATATGACTGTAATGACTCAGCATGATCGTCGTCGTTACCGCTTCACAAAACGTACGCATTACAACCAAGAGCTAGGCTCTTTCATTTCTCATGAAATGAACCGTTGTATCGCGTGCTACCGTTGTGTGCGTTACTACAAAGATTATGCAGGTGGTACGGACTTTGGTGTGTATGCAAACGCTTCGCGTGTTTACTTTGGTCGTCCAGAATCAGGTGCTTTAGAATCTGAATTCTCTGGTAACTTGACTGAAGTTTGCCCAACAGGTGTATTCACAGATAAAACTCACTCTGAACGTTATAACCGTAAATGGGACATGCAGTATGCGCCAAGCGTATGTCAAGGCTGTTCTTCAGGTTGTAACATCTCTCCGGGTGAACGTTATGGCGAACTACGTCGTGTAGAAAACCGCTTTAACGGTGACGTGAACCAATACTTCCTTTGCGATAAAGGTCGTTTCGGTACAGGTTATGTGAACCGTGAAGATCGTCCACGTCAACCACAATTCCGCTCTGGTGCAAATGTGACTACAGTTTCTGTAGACCAAGCATTGGATACCGTAATTGAAAATATCCAAGGCAAAAAAGTATTGGGTATCGGTTCACCACGTGCGTCACTTGAATCTAACTTCGCGCTTCGCGAACTTGTAGGTCAAGACAACTTCTCAACCGGTATGGCTCAAAAAGAGCAAAAACTTGTTGAACTTGTAGCTTCTATTATGCAAACCGAAGGTGTTTATAACCCTGGTATGCGTGAAATCGAAAGCTACGATGCTGTGTTGATTTTGGGTGAAGACTTAACTCAAACTGCACCACGTATGGCTCTATCTGTTCGCCAAGCTGCGAAAAATAAAGCGAAAGAAATGGCTGCAGAGCGCCGTACGCAAGAGTGGTTGGCTGAACCTGTACAACGTATTGCTCAAGATGCGAAATCTCCGATTTACATCTTAGCGGCAACACAAACACGTTTAGCTGATGTTGCAACAGGTGAAGTTGTTGCATCACCTAACGACATTGCACGTTTAGGTTTTGCGGTCGCTGCTGCTGTCAAAGGTGAAGTGATCTTAGGTTTGGATGACGATGCAAAAGCATTTGCACAAACGATTGCTGACACTTTAAAAGCTGCGAAAAAACCATTAATCATCTCTGGTACAAGCTTACAAGACGCATCAATCATGGAGGCTGCTGCACAAGTTGCACAGAACCTTGGTAATGCGGGCTTAACATTGACTGTTCCTGAAGTGAACTCAATGGGCTTAGCGATCTTTGGTGGTCAAAGCCTAGAACAAGCATTTGCACAAGATTACGATACCGTGATCGTGGTGGAAAATGACCTTTATCGTCGCTTACCAGCCGCGCAGGTGAATGCTGCACTTTCTGGTAAAGAAGTGATCGTACTTGATCATTCTGAAACTGAAACTGTGAAAAAAGCCAACATCGTACTTTCTGCTGCTTCATTTGCTGAAGGTGATGGTACTGTTGTCTCTCAGGAAGGCCGTGCACAACGTTTCTACCAAGTGTATGACCCAAGCTACTACAAACCAGAACTTGCGATCAAAGAATCTTGGCGCTGGTTACATGCCATTGAAACTGGCGTGAAAGGCAAAGCGATTTCTTGGACAGTTCTTGATGATGTTATCGAGTCAGTAGCGAAAAACGTTCCTGCACTTGAAGCAATTCAAGACGTAGCACCAGATGCTGGCTTCCGTGTACATGGTCTGAAAGTGGCACGTGAACCACGTCGTTACTCAGGTCGTACTGCGATGCGCGCACCACTTTCTATTCATGAACCAAAACAACCAGTCGATAAAGACTCTGCGTTGACGTTCTCTATGGAAGGTTATGTAGGTAACCAAACTCCAGCTTCACTTGTACCATTTGCTTGGTCTGCAGGTTGGAACTCTCCACAAGCTTGGAACAAATTCCAAGACAACGTGGGTGGTCACTTAAAAGGTGGTGATGCAGGCGTTCGTTTATTCGATCGTTTAGCGAAACGTCCAGCACGTACATTCGTTGCACCTGCACCAGTTGCGGTTAATGGTGAAAGCTTCCGTCTTGTACCGATGCATCACATCTTCGCTTCTGGTGAATTTACAGTGAAAACACCTGCGATGGAGTCGCGTATTCCTGAAGCAATGTTTGCTGTGGGTGAGCAAGATGCAGCACGCTTAAATGTTCAAGATGGTCAACGTATCGCTGTGAAAGCAGGGGATGCTGAAATCGTCCTTCCAGTTCAAGTAATTGAATATTTACCGACAGGTTATATCGGTTACCCAGTGGGTCTAGCACCTACAGTATCGCTTGCAGAACCTGTTTCAGTCGCGGTAGGAGTGTAATTCATGGAACAAGAATTAATCCGTCAAACGCCGCTGTGGGCTGAAAACTGGCCAATCGCCTATTCAGTTCTTCAAGCGATTGTGATCTTACTGGTTGTGGTATTGATCGCTGCGTTGATGTCTTTTATTGAACGTCGTTTACTCGGCTTGTGGCAAGACCGTTACGGTCCGAACCGTGTAGGTCCGGGCGGTATGTTCCAGATTGTTGCCGACATGCTGAAAATCATGTTCAAAGAAGACTGGACACCAAAATTTGCTGACAAATTGACTTTCCGTATGGCTCCAGCAGTTGCGATGGCAACTGCGGTGCTATCGTTCATGGTTATTCCTGTTTCACCTTATCTAGGTGTTTCAGACATGAGCATCGGTCTATTGTTCTTTATGGCAATGGCTGGTATTGCGGTATACGCAGTATTGTTCGGTGGTTGGTCATCAAATAACAAATACGCATTACTTGGTGGTTTACGTTCTGCTGCTCAAACCATTTCTTATGAAGTGTTCTTGGGTATTTCACTGATGGGTGTGGTTGCGATTGCAGGCTCATTCAATATGCGTGAAATTGTTGAAGCTCAACGTGATGTTTGGTTTGTTATTCCTCAGTTCTTAGGCTTCTTGATCTTCGTGGTTGCGGGTGTTGCGGTAACTCACCGTCATCCATTTGACCAACCAGAAGCAGAACAAGAATTGGCGGAAGGTTACCATGTCGAATACGGCGGTATGAAATGGGGTATGTTCTTCGTTGCGGAATACGTCAACGTCGTACTGATCTCTGCATTAATCGTGACTTTATTCTTCGGTGGTTGGTTAGCGCCTTTCAACCTAGATATTCCATTCATTCCAGCTGCGTTCTGGTTCATTATTAAAACAGCATTCTTTGTCATGATGTTTGTCTTGGCTCGTGGTTCTTTAATGCGTCCACGTTATGACCAAGTCATGAACTTTGGTTGGAAAATTTGCTTGCCATTGGCGTTGGTTAACCTTCTGGTAACTGGTGCTGTGATTCTGATGAATCAGGCCTAAGACAGCAGGGAGAATAAAATGTTTAAATTTCTAGCTGGATTTGGGTCAATTGTACGTTCGTTGTGGATGGTATTCTCACACGCGACACGTAAACGTGACACCATTTTATATCCAGAGGTTAAAGCGGAAGACATCGTACCACCACGTTTCCGTGGTCGTATCGTGTTAACGCGTGACCCTGATGGTGAAGAGCGCTGCGTTGCATGTAACCTTTGTGCGGTTGCATGTCCAGTCGGTTGTATTTCACTACAAAAAGCTGAAAAAGAAGATGGTCGTTGGTATCCGGAATTTTTCCGTATCAACTTCTCACGTTGTATTTTCTGCGGTATGTGTGAAGAAGCATGTCCTACGACTGCGATTCAAATGACACCTGACTTTGAGTTAGGTGAGTATGTTCGTCAGGACTTAGTATATGAGAAAGAAAACCTTCTTATCTCAGGTCCTGGTAAATACCCAGACTATAACTTCTACCGCGTAACAGGTATGGCTGTTGCCGGTAAAGATAAAGGTCAGGCTCAACGCGAAAGCACACCAGTTGATGTACGGAGTCTATTACCATGATGTGGCCATTTTATTTGATGGCGCTTGTGGCCATCGTCTCTACCGTTCGTGTTGTAACTAACACGAACCCAGTACACGCTTTATTAAGCTTGATTATCTCTTTACTTGCAGTTGCAGGTATCTTCATGATCGTGGGTGCGCCGTTTGCCGGTGCCCTCGAAATTATCGTTTACGCTGGCGCAATCATGGTGCTATTCGTATTCGTCGTGATGATGCTGAATCTTGGTCAAAATACAGTTGAACAAGAAAGCAAATGGCTGACTTCTTCAGCGTGGGCATATCCTGCGTTGATGAGCTTCCTGATGGGTCTAATCCTTGTTTGGATGTTGAAGTCAGACTACACAACTGCTGGCACTGTCATGGGTGCTCAAGTTGTCGGTCCGAAAGAAGTGGGTACTTCACTCTTTACTCAGTACTTATTGCTGGTTGAAGTTGCTGCGATGTTATTGCTTGGCGCACTTGTCGCTGCATTCCATCTTGGCAAACGTGAGCCAGGTGCAGAAGAGGACAAAGAATAATGGGCAACATCCCTTTAGAACATGGTTTGATCGTTGCAACCATTCTTTTTGCACTGGGTTTTTACGGTGTGATGGTTCGACGCAACCTACTATTTATTTTAATGAGCCTTGAAATCATGATGAACGCTGCTGCATTAGCGTTCGTTTTGGCAGGAAGCGCATGGGCACAGCCAGACGGTCAAGTGATGTTTATCTTGATCTTAACGCTTGCTGCAGCAGAGGCTTGTATCGGTCTTGCGATCGTCCTTCAGTTCTATCATCGCTTCCATCATCTGGATGTGGATGCTGCTAGTGAGATGCGCGGATGAGTTATTTATATTTAACAGTACTTTTCCCGCTAATTGGTTTTATCCTGTTGGCGGCAGGTCGTAAAAGCCTTCCTGAATCAGTTGCTGCAATTATTGGTGCAGGTTCAGTTGGTCTTTCAGCTTTATTTGCATTAATTGCCGGTATCGACTTTGTTAATAATGGTTCAGTTGCAACAACTCAGCATCTTTGGACTTGGTTCAGTGCAGGTAACTTAGCACCGGGCTTCACGCTTCATTTAGATGGCTTATCATTATTGATGATGGGCATGATTACAGGTGTGGGTTTCTTAATTCACATCTTTGCAACATGGTACATGCGTGGCGAAGAAGACTTTGCACGTTTCTTCTCATATTTCAACCTATTCGTGGCAAGCATGCTGCTTTTAGTGTTGGGTGACAACTTAGCGTTGTTATTCTTGGGTTGGGAAGGTGTAGGTCTATGTTCATACCTATTGATTGGTTACTACTACCAAACACCTGCAAACGGTTTTGCTGCAATTAAAGCATTCACTGTGACACGTGTGGGTGACGTATTCCTACTGATCGCATTGTTCTTGATCTACCAACAATTCGGCACTTTAAACATTGCAGAAGTTGTAGCTGCTGCGCCAACAGTTTTGGCTCAGAGTTCTTCGATTGCGATTTGGACTGCATTGATGTTGTTCTTGGGTGCTGCAGGTAAATCTGCTCAGATCCCATTACAAACATGGTTGGCAGATGCGATGGCTGGTCCTACACCAGTATCTGCATTGATCCACGCAGCAACAATGGTAACAGCGGGTGTTTACCTATGTAGCCGTATGTTCAGCGTGTTTGAACAAGCGCCAGAAGTGATGATGTTCATCTCAATCACGGGTGCAGTGACATTGTTAGTAGCAGGCTTTGCTGCATTGGTACAAACAGACATCAAACGTATTCTTGCTTACTCTACTATGAGTCAGTTGGGTTATATGTTTATGGCTGTAGGTGCTGAAGCTTACCAAGCTGGTCTATTCCACATGCTGACTCACGCATTCTTCAAGGCATTATTATTCTTGTCTTCTGGTGCTGTGATTTTGGCTTACCATCATGAACAAAACATCTTCAAGATGGGTGGTCTATTCCACAAAAACAAATTCTTGTTTGCTTGTTTCGCGATTGGTGGCGGTGCATTGGCTGCGATTCCATTCATCACGATCGGCTTCTTCTCGAAAGATGCGATTCTTGGTGCGGTATGGGTGAAAGGTCAAGCGATTGCAGTTTATGACTGCTTGTACTGGACTGGTGTAGCAGGTGCGTTCTTAACTTCAATTTATACATTCCGTCTTATTTGGGTTGTATTCTTTGGTAAAGAAAACACGCCTTACCACGAAATCAAAGGTGTTACTTACTGGGGTCCATTGGCGATTCTTGCAGTGCTTTCAACTGGTTTAGCTTATGTATTAAAAGCACCAGTAACGAATATTTTAAATGCTGCACAAATCCCAGCGTTTAATATTCCAGAAGCGCTAGAACATGGTATGCATAGCGCTGAATACACAGCTGTTGGTATTGCACTTGCAGGTCTTGCAGTTGGTGTGGTGTTATTTGCCTTTGCTTATGGTGCAGTGAAATCGTTCGCGAAAACTTCACTGGGCGCGGGTCTGGCAAATATCTGTCGTAATGCACTTGGTTTCGATGCTTTGTACAACATTGTTTTCGTTAAGCCTTATTTGCTACTGGCTAAAATCTTTGGTCGTGATCCAATTGACGGCTTATGGCTTGTATTGCCTGCACTTGTTAAAGGCGGTAATAGCTTTACAAGTTCACGTCAAACAGGTTCATTGCGTGAATACGCATCTAGTATGGCATTCGGTACGTTTGCATTACTATTGATCCTGGTCGTGATTCAGGTCGTGGGGAAATAAAATGGAAACTCCAAACAATTTAATTCTACCCGCTCTGATCCTTATTCCGTTCATTGCAGGTTTTGTATGCTGGCTTGTCGATAAACTCGACAAGCACTTACCACGCTATATTGCCTTAATTGGTATGCTATTAACGTTGGTGTTAACCGTCGTTTTATGGCAAAGCGGTACTTATAACTACGAGTTGGGTACACAAGCTCCACAGTGGGCTGCTCAATTTAACCTACCGTGGATTACCACTTTAGGCATTAACATTCACCTTGCGGTCGATGGTCTTTCACTGCTTATGGTAGGTTTAACTGCATTACTGGGTGTACTTGCAGTTGGCTGTTCATGGGGTGAGATTCAAAAGAATGTTGGTTTCTTCCACTTAAACCTACTGTGGTCTTTAGGTGGTGTGATCGGTGTATTCTTAGCGATTGACATGTTCCTATTCTTCTTCTTCTGGGAGATGATGCTGGTACCAATCTATTTCTTGATCGCACTTTGGGGTCATAAAGGGGCAGAAGGTAAGTCACGCGTTTACGCTGCAACTAAATTCTTTATCTATACTCAGGTTGCGGGTCTGATCATGTTGATCGGTATCTTGGGTCTAGTGGTTGTTGGCTTCCAACTTCACGGTCAAATCAGCTTTAACTATGACTTCTTGATGAGTGTTGCACACACTGTTGAGGCGAAAGCTCCAGCACTTGCGTATGCATTCATGATCTGTATGTTCATTGGTTTTGCGGTAAAACTTCCAGTTTTCCCATTACACGGCTGGTTACCAGATGCACATGCACAAGCACCTACAGCGGGTTCTGTCGACCTTGCAGGTATCTTGATTAAAACTGCGGCTTATGGTCTTTTACGTTTCGTTATTCCATTCTTCCCGGTAGCATCTGCTCAGTTTGCTGACATCGCGATCATTCTTGGTCTAATCGGTATTTTCTACGGTGCATGGTGTGCATTCCAACAAACAGACATGAAACGTCTGCTTGCGTACACATCTATTTCGCACATGGGCTTCGTACTTCTTGCCTTGTATGCAGGTAACATCCTGACATTCCAAGGCTTGATGATTATGATGCTGGCTCACGGTCTATCTTCTGCTGCATTGTTCATTATGTGTGGTCAGGTTTACGAACGTCTGCATACACGTGACATGCGTTTGATGGGCGGTATTCGTGGTCAGTTCCAATACCTTTCATTCTTCTTAATGTTCTTTGTTGCGGCACTTGTAGGTATTCCGGGTCTAGGTAACTTCATCGGTGAATTCCTGATCTTGATGGGTTCTTATGACAAGTTCCCTGTGTATACAATCCTTGCTGCAGTAAGCTTAGTATTTGCCGGTCTTTACGGTTTAATCCTGATCCACAAAGCGTTGTTTGGTACACCAAACGAAGAACAAAAACAGCATTACGCAAATCCGTTGAAAGACTTAAATGCGCGTGAAGTTGTGATTCTTTTAATCTGTGCTCTTGGTCTAGTATGGCTTGGTCTATTCCCACAAAGCTTCCTTGATATTTCAAATTCAAGCATGGCGTGGATTGCAAATAGCTATATCCCAGTTCAAGAAGTCGTTGATGTTGTGCAGCAGATTGCTGTACAACCTGAAAATGTGGAGATGCAATAAGCCATGGACTTCACAATGTCATTTTCTGAGCTTATGCCATTAGCTCCTGTGATGATCGTGGCTTTAACTGCGATCGTCGTGATGTTGCTAATTGCAATCAAGCGTAACCACAATTTAGTTGCAACGACTTCCGTTATCGGTCTGAACCTTGCAGCCTTTTATATTATTTTTGTTTTCGTTGCAGGGCAGTATGCACCTGCAAATGTAATGAATTTGTTCATCGTAGATCCATTTACGATGTTGTACCAATTCGTGATTTTGATTGCAGCACTTGCTTGCTGCACATTGTCACATGCGTATATCGAAACCTATAAAGATAACCGTGAAGAACTTTATATCTTGATGCTGTGCTCTGTAACAGGTGCATTGTTAATGGTTGCAAGTTCTCACTATGCGTCATTCTTTATCAGCCTTGAGTTAATGTCGATTCCTGTATACGGCCTATTGGCTTATACACACCAACGTTCACAGTCGCTTGAAGCGGGTGTGAAATACTTGGTGCTTTCAGCAACCGCTTCTGCGATGTTGTTGATGGGTATGGCTTATGTATATGCGTATACAGGTACAATGGCATTCGTTGCTGAACCAGGCAAAATGTTCACAACATTCAGCCAACCGGGTGTAGTCCTTGGTCTTGCACTGATTGTATTTGCTGTTGCATTTAAATTGTCTCTTGCGCCATTCCACAAATGGACACCAGACGTGTATGCAGGTGCGCCAGCGCCAATCGCGACATTCTTAGCGACTGTGGCTAAAGTGGCAATGATCGGTCTATTCGTTCGTTACTTCTTAGCTTCTGGCTTAATCCTTTCTGACAGCTTCATCACGATCGTGACCATCATTGCAGTATTGTCTATCCTTGCGGGTAACTTACTAGCAGTACGTCAAGTGAACTTGAAACGTATCCTTGCATACTCTTCAATCGCTCACTTTGGTTACTTACTTGTTGCGATTGTCAGTGCACGTAATACTGACTTTGTTCAAGTACAAGGCTTTGCAACATTTAGCAGCGTCAACGTTTATGTGATTACTTATGTATTAACAACGATTGGTGCGTTCGGTGTTGTGACACTGATGTCTAGCCCTTACAACAACAAAGACGAAGCAGGTAGCCTTGCTGAGTACCGTGGTTTGTTCTGGCGTCGTCCAGTGTTGACTGCAACACTCACTGTCATGATGTTATCTCTTGCAGGTATCCCATTAACAGCGGGCTTTATTGGTAAGTTCCTTGTGATTAAAACAGCAGTTGCTGGTGGTTCATGGTTCTTAGCTGCGATGGTGATCCTTGGTTCAGGTATCGGTTTGTACTACTACCTACGTGTGATGGTTGTGATGTACATGACTCCACCAGATAACCCACGTATCGACGCTGTCGATCATTGGGGTCAAAAAGTGGGTGGTATTATGGTGCTTGGCGCAGCTGCTCTTGTGTTGTTGATCGGTGTATATCCAGATCCAATCATTGCAGTTTCTCAAGTGGCATACTTTGCAATCTCACCTGAATTACAACAGTTCATTTTTAGCTTAATTCAAAGTGGTTTTAACTAATGAATTAAGCAATTAATTTGCTTATTACAAAAAAGCCTCCTGTAAAGGGGGCTTTTTTATTTTTATCATTTGTTAAATAGCTTTATAATGGTTGAAATTTTATCTTAACCTTTTAGGTGTTCTCCCGTGGCTATCCATGAAATCCGTCATCCGCTTATTCGACATAAACTCGGCTTACTTCGTCGTGCAGACATTAGTACTAAAAACTTCCGTGAGCTTGCTCAAGAAGTGACTATGCTTCTGACTTATGAAGCAACGAAAGATTTACCAATGGTCGATCATGAAATTGATGGTTGGAATGGTAAAGTAACTGTAGATCGTATTGCCGGTAAAAAAATAACAGTTGTACCGATTTTACGTGCAGGTATTGGTATGTTGGATGGTTTCTTAAACCTGATTCCAAGTGCGAAAGTATCTGTATTGGGTTTAGAGCGTGATGAAGAAACTTTAGAAGCGCGTACTTACTACAAAAAATTAGTACCAGACGTACAAAACCGTTTAGCGATGATTATTGACCCAATGCTTGCAACAGGTTCATCGCTCGTTGCTGCTATTGACGTTCTAAAAGCCAGTGGTTGTAAAGATATTCGTGTCATGGTGCTTGTTGCCGCTCCAGAAGGCATTAAACGTGTGAATGAAACTCACCCAGATGTGATCATTTACACAGCATCTGTAGACCAAGGTTTAAATGAAAACGGTTATATCGTTCCTGGTCTTGGTGATGCAGGCGATAAAATTTTCGGTTCAGTTCAAAAAGACTAATTTTTGCATCATGAACAGAAAAGGGGCTTTTATAGCCTCTTTTTTATATACTAAAGACATTGGCATAAATGGAATAGGGTACTTTATGAAGTCCGAACAATATAAAGGTAAAGTGAAGCAGTACAATCCTGAAAAGGGCTTTGGCTTTCTTTCATGTGAAGAAGGTGATGTATTTTTCCATATCTCTGACTTTCCCGCAGATGGTGTCGAGCCAAAACGTAATGATCGTGTGAAATTTAATGTGGTGAAAAATGGTGATCGTTATAAAGCCATAAACATTGAGCGTGAAGAAGACAAATCTGCAAAAGCTAAAAAATCTAAAGTCGTAGCAAATAACCAGTCAATTACTTCAGCTTTGCTTTCGAATTTGCGTAAATAATGTGATTGTAAGATTTCATGGAAATCTTTGAAATTGAAAAAGAGGTCTATAGGGCCTCTTTTTTTATTATCATAAGAGTATTAAAAGAAAAGATGAGAGACAATTTTTATGTTTAAAGAGGGGAAAATCAAAAGCTATAACGTTGAGCGCGGCTTTGGATTTATACAACAAGATCAAGCACAGGATTTATTTTTTTCATATTCGTGATTTTCCTAGCCGACACATCGAACCACGTGTTGGAGAAAATCTCAAATACAGGATTGAAGCAGATCAAGGTAAATTTAAAGCGGTAAATATCATCCGTTTAGATTTGAAAAAAGAGCAGTCCACTCATGAACAGATAAATCCGTCATTTGAATCAATGACAGATCGAGTGAATGATCAAGTTACTCGTCACGATATAGCCAAAGGCACAGTCTGGGGCAGTAAAATCTTCAGCATGATTGGACTCATTGTAATTGTAGTATTAGCTGTGGCTGTATATGGGAAATATCAGCAGTACCAAGAACAGAAGCAGCTGCATTTACAACAGCTCATGCAAGAAAATGAAAATATTGTAAAAGAACAACGAAAAGCACAGGGGGATTTACCCGATCGGGTGCTGTCTGAGCAAGGTGAAAAAAATCTATACGGCACAGCTTCAACGCAGGCTCAGTCTGTTGTTCGAGACACTGTGCCAGCTCATGCTTCAAGTGATACGCCATGGGCGGCAGAGAAAGCACAGTTTAGTTGTGATGGGCGTACACATTGTAGTCAGATGAAATCTTATGAAGAAGCGGTGTATTTTCTACAACATTGTCCAGGTACGAAAATGGACGGAAACAACGACGGAATACCTTGCGAACGCCAATTTAATAAATAAAAAAAGCGCCATTAGGCGCTTTTTAGTTTAAACAGATTTTTCACAAAATTGCATAAAGGCTTTGAGACCCGGTCCTTGGTATTTCTGACGATGTACCAACATAAATAATGGACGGGCAAGTTGCCAAAACGGCGTATCTAAAACCACCAATTGACCTTTTTCACGTAAAGGCTCAATCGCAAGTTTAGAAATACATGACATACCAAGACCACCTGCCACGATTTTTAGAATGGCTTCGTTATGACCCAAGGTTAAACGTATATTGGCATCTGGCAGGTCTTTTAAAATTGCGTTGTCAAATACTTCACGTGTGCCTGACCCTTCTTCACGTAAGATCCATTCCACGTTATCAAAGTCAGCCGCAGTTAGCGCACGATCCAGCTTCGCTAAGGGATGCTCTGGTGAACAGCACACCGCAAGTTCATCGTCACGCCAGTGAATACATTGCAACTGTGGCAGGTGGCATGAACCTTCAATTAAGGCCAAATCCAACTGAAATTGGTTTACCGCTTCAATCATTTGGCGGGTATTGCCGACTTGAAGTTGTAAATGTGCTTGAGGTTGAATCTGTAGGAAATCTGCCATGAGGTCTGGCATCAAGTAGTCACTGATAGTTAGGGTCGCACCTAAACGCAGATCAATACTTTGTAGTTCGCCTTTCGCTGCTTGTTCAAAAGCTTCACAGCGCCCTAAAATTTCCAAAGCTTGTGGCAATAAAAAACGACCCAAGTCATTCAATTGCAAGCGTTTACCAAGTCGGTCAAACAGTGGAGCACCGAGACCATCTTCGAGGTCTGCCAATGCCATACTTGCTGCACTTTGAGTAAGTTTGACAGCATCACTGGCTTTGGTAACGGTACCTTCTTGAGCGACTGCTACAAAAACAGCCAACTGGCGTAAAGTCATGCGCATGAATCAGGCCTTAACATTTAAAAAATATTAATAAATTATGCTGTCATGCTAACATGAGCACAGTCTGTCACGCCACGTTCAAATCATGTCAATTGAAAAATTTAGCTTAGAAAAGGTTTTATCTGTACACCGTTGGACCAATACTTTGTTCAGTTTTACCATGACACGCCCTGCACATTTTAAATTCACCGCTGGTCAGTTCGCACGAATTGGTTTGAAAGTGGGCGATGAATTGGTGGTTCGTGCCTATTCTGTGGTGTCGTCACCTTTTGATGAAACTTTAGAATTTTTCTCTATCGTCGTTCCAGATGGTGCGTTTACTTCAAATTTGCAGCATCTACAAGTGGGCGATGAGCTGTATTTAGAAAAAATACCATATGGCTTCCTTACCTTGGCGCGTTATCAGTTGCCATTGCCGAAGGACTTATGGCTGTTGGGGACAGGAACGGGTCTTGCACCATTTTTATCAATGCTACAAGACTTTGAAACGTGGTCTAAATACGAAAAAATTAATCTAGTCTACAGTGTGCGCACCGTATCAGAACTGGCTTATGTAGAGCGGATTCAAGAAATCGCCGAGACCTTTGGTGAAGGGCATACGGGCTTCAAATTTATTCCTATTGTGACACGTGATCCAAATGCACCATTGCATGACCGTCTACCAGTTTTAATTGAAAATGGCGAGTTAGAACAGGCGGCGGGCTTAGCGTTTAATGTGGAAACGACGCATGTCATGTTGTGTGGTAATCCACAAATGGTTGATGATACCAAAGCAGCATTAAAGGCGCGTGGTTTGACTATGAACCGTCGTGGTGAAGGAAATATTGCTGTAGAAAATTATTGGTAATCTGCCATGAAAAAAAGCTCATCGATGGATGAGCTTTTTTATTTTCGGAAATTAAATACGTTTTGTTGTTAATGCAGAATTTTATTTAAGAACTGCTGCGCTCGTTCACCACGAGGGGCATTAAAGAAATCATCTTTACTGCAGTCTTCCATAATTTTTCCTTGATCCATAAAGATCACACGGTCCGCAACCTGACGCGCGAAGCCCATCTCATGGGTTACACACATCATGGTCATACCTTCTTTGGCAAGACCCACCATCACATCAAGCACTTCGTTAATCATCTCTGGATCAAGTGCCGAAGTCGGTTCATCAAACAGCATGGCAATCGGGTCCATACTGAGCGCACGTGCAATCGCAACACGTTGTTGTTGTCCACCTGATAACTGTGCAGGGAATTTAGCGGCATGCGCACTTAAACCCACACGGTCTAAATAAGCCAAACCTTTTTTCTTGGCTTCGGCTTCTGATCGACCCAAGACTTTAACCTGCGCAATGGTCAGGTTTTCGGTAATGGATAAATGTGGAAACAATTCAAAGTGCTGGAACACCATGCCGACACGACTACGCAATTTATTTAAATCGGTTTTTGGGTCATTAATGGAAATACCGTCGACTAAAATCGTACCGGCCTGAAAAGGCTCAAGTCCATTAACGGTTTTAATGAGCGTTGATTTACCTGAACCTGAAGGTCCACACACTACAACCACTTCACCTTGTTTAATTTGAGTCGTGCAATCGGTAAGCACTTGAAAATCTTTATACCATTTACTGACATTTTGGAGGTCAATCATCGTTTTTTGATCGGTCATACACTTAACCTCCGTTGTAATTTTTTAACTGCATAGGTAGCGATCATACTAATAGTGAAATACACCAGACCGGCAAACAGAATGTATTGAGTTAACAATGACATGAGGTCGCCTCGAACATAGTTGGTGCGGAAAAAGTCTAACAGTCCGATGGCATAAACCATGGTTGAATCTTGGAACAGAATGATGGTTTGCTGTAAAAGCAGTGGCGTCATTTTGCGAAAAGATTGCGGCAAAATAATTAAGCGCATCGCTTGGCTATAGCTCATACCGAGAGCATAAGCTGCAGAAGTTTGACCTTTAGGAATTGATTGAATCCCTGCACGGACAATCTCTGAAAAGTAAGCTGCTTCAAATAGCATGAAGGCCACGATACTCGACACAAGGGCAGTATCAATCGTTAGATAGTTACCGGTGATTCCTGTGTAGATAAAGGGTACTGCAAAGTAGAACCACATCAGCACCAAGAGCAAAGGAATAGAACGAAAGAGGTTCACATAGCCTTTAGCAAAAATATTAAATGCCTTAATCGAGGACAGGCGCATCAACGCCAATAAAGTCCCAATAAAGACACCACCAATGGTTGCCGTGATCACCACTTTGAGTGTGATACTGAAACCATGCCATAGCGCAGGGCCAGACGCTTGGAGGTCTTGAATAAAAGAAGTGAGCCATTCCATTATTTATCTCCTGCAATTAAGCCAGGAACGCGTAGGCGTTTTTCCAGAAAATTCATGAAACCAATTAAACAGATGTTGATCACGATGAAAATAATGGTGACGTAGGTATAAATTTCGATGGTGTTTTGCGTGTATTCACTGATGGTTTTCATCTGTGAAATGATTTCTGCAACACCGACCAAAGACGCAACTGAGGTGTTTTTGACACAGTTGGTCAACTCAGAGCTGAGAGGTGGCAAAATCGTGCGGAACGACTGCGGTAAGATCACATAGCGGTATAGTTGAGCCGTGCTAAATCCCATGGCATAACCTGCATTGGTTTGCCCCAAAGGAAGCGCTTCAATACCTGTCCTGACTTGCTCACAGACCCGTGCAGCTGTAAAAAGACCCAAGCCGACACTTGCGGAAATTAAGGCGGTCGTATTTGCCCCAAGGTCATTCATCCACCAGCTTTTAATCGCAGCAGGGAGGAAGTTGGGTACAACATAGAACCATATAAACAGTTGAATCAATAAGGGTACATTCCGGAAAATAGTCACGTAGGCCGTACCAATACCTCGTGCTACAGGACTCGGTAGGGTACGCATAATACCCAAGATGCTGCCGAGCACCATCGCAATGCTCCATGCCACCAAAGCGATGACAAACAGCCAGCCGATCCCAATTAAAATCCAATTCAGGTAGGTTGAATCACCTACACCTGTAGATTGGAACAGCACACCCCAATTCCAGCTATAATTCATAGGAACTCCCTATAATGAGCTTAAGCCAAAATCCGTTTGGCTTAAGCATCTTTAGAATGTTTAGGGAAAGTTATTCGTCACGGTCATGTGGATTACTAATCAATGCTTTTAATTGATCAGACATCGGGAAATTTAGATTGATATTTTTTGGTGGAATTGGCGTTTGGAACCATTTTTTATACATGTCATTGATTTCACCAGAGCTATAAGTTGCTTTGATTGCATCATCAACCACTTGTTTAAAGCCAGTATCGCCTTTACGCATCATACAACCATAGATTTCATGAATCGGTGCTGTACCCACGATTTCCCATTTATTAGGATCTTTGGCTTTCGATTTTTCACCTGCCAGCAAAATATCATCCATCATAAATGCTGCTGCACGACCATTTTGTAGCATGAGGAAAGACTCAGCATGGTCTTTGGCAGAAATGACTTCACCAATACCTAACTCTTTTTCATGTTGACGAATGTAACGCTCAGATGTAGTCCCTGCTGTGGTGACTAATTTTTTGCCTTTTAGGTCAGCAAAGTCTTTAACCCCAGAGTCTTTTGCAGTAAGTAAGCGTGAACCCACTTCAAAGAAACCTGTTGAGAAATCTACTTGTTGTTGGCGTTCTTTATTGTTGGTGGTAGAACCACACTCTAAGTCGACGGTGCCATTAGAAACCAATGGAATACGGTTTTGGCTAGTCACTAAGTTATAACGGACTTTTAATTCGGGAAGATTTAATTGCTTTTTAACCGCCTCAACGACTTTTAATTGAAGATCGTGTGCATAACCTACAGGTTGGTTTGGATTATCTGCGATATATGAAAATGGAATCGATGAATCGCGATAGCCTAATACAATCGTGCCGGATTTTTTGATCTTATCTAAAGTCCCTGAGTCAGAAACAGCAGCTTCACTTCCTGCAGCTTTATCCGTTGTAGGTGCTTTATTGTCACTACATGCGCTAAGCCCTAAAGTGAGCGCACTTGCACAGAACAAAGTTGCTAAATGTTTTTTTGACGTCATCGTTAAAACTCCTTTTACCCTGATTTAATATCTACTTTTTATGATCTTGTTTCTCGTTAGATTTTATTGCTTTGTTTTTAAGAATGTTTCAACAATAAAAAAGAGATCATTTTCTACATCTTAGGTGATAAATCGAGCAAGGCTCAAGCAAAATTTATTGCCGAATTGTTACTAAGAGATGGGATAAGTTATGAACATTTTTTATAAGAAGGTTTGCTATAAGTTATTGAATATAAGATAATTTAATTTTATTGTGAAATAAATAATTAAAATAAAAGGGCATAAAAAAACCTCCAAATGGAGGTTTTCGGGATTAAACTTTAGTTTAATCTCTGTATTAATGTACAAACATATCCATAAATTCACGAATTTCTTGAATCGCTGTGTCTACGTCAGCAGTCAACCAAGTCGGTTCAAAAAAGCCAGCATAATGCTCCAGTCGATCTTGGGGAACAACTAAGCGAATCGGACATTCTTCTTCGAGCAAGCGCCAAGGAATAATAGGCACTTCATTATCTAAAAAAGCCGCAATATTTCGAATATCAATCACCATCGCATTGATGCATTCAGGGAATGGCATCACTGAAAACTCTTCAGTACGTCGGCGAAAATATTCCAAATCACCCCATTTCAACACATAACTTGGCTTACTAAATTCAATAATGCCAATAAGATGTTGATCGCGAGTGTAATGAAGGGAACATTGATGAGTGACGTCAGTGTCAAGATCAAGCGTTACACCTTGTTGATGGTACGCCATAGATTTGATAACAGGTGAAAAATAAGGTGCATGATTATAGCTCATTTCATTCATCAAAAGCAGATAATTCCACCGGGCTCAAAAAAGCATTTATTTTGTAAGAGGTCATACAATAAAAAATGCTTTAGATTTAAATATTGCACTTAAATCTTTGCCCGATATTTGCGCCCTTATATATTGATTTATATTTGAAAATAACTCATCTAGCTCCAAAGGAAAGTATATTTATTAAACTTATCATTCGAGATTTATCATTCAAGTTACACGTTTTCACTGATTGTAATTGTTCTTCACACAATACAGGATATTGTATTGCTAGTATAAAAATTCAACTATGAACAACAAAATAGCGAGGGGAATATGACACACGATTTTAATAAACCACCCCATACCACCAGTACGGAAGAAACAACACAAAAAAAACGTATCCCTGTGTACATACTGATCTTAGTGGGTATCTTTTTAATCGCATTATTATTTTATATGTTTGCAGATATGAAACCTTCTGCTTCGGATGCACCGCCTGATCATCCTGCACCCAATGCACAAACTGCGACAGCCAATGATACGACTAGCGGTACAGCTGGGGATGAAGCTGTTGCTAATGATTCAAATACTGCAACTGCGACAGATCGTTGATAATAATTGATGATAAACATGAGTCAGAGTTACATGAGTGCAAGATCTGAACCTTAAGTATCTCTTCAGAGTGACATAAATAAAGCCTTGGTTGTCCCAAGGCTTTTTTACATTCAATTGTGAGCTTTTGTTGGAGTTATGCATACTTTGGTTGATTAAAAAATACACAAAAACTAAGGTGGAAAAGAAAGCTTAAGTTCAAAGCACTAATGCTGTGTGATACGCGGCATACGTAAAAATGCACATAACAACAGATCATGTATAACAATGAGGGCGAACGTATGAATGATTATCTGGGTGGTCCACGTGGCCGTTTTGATGCCATGTATTATTGGGAACAGTTTCACCCCATTTTAAGTGCAGTAGCAATTCTCCTGATAGGTTGGGTCATTGCTTTATTGGTTGCTGCTGGCGTCAAAAAAGTTCTGCAAAAATTAGGTACAAATCAAAAACTTTCAAATGCAACTGGGCACCGTTCCAATGTTGAAAATATAGTCTCCAGAGTTGTGTTCTGGATTATTTTGATCATTGCCGTCATTGGTGCACTCAATGTGCTGAATTTGACCAGTGTCAGCGGCCCATTCAGTAATATGATTCAGCAGTTCTTGTTATTTATTCCACAGCTTTTGGCTGCGGTAGCTGTAGGTTTTATTGGTTGGATCGTGGCAAGTTTGGTCAAAGTCGGTTCAAAGAAACTGCTGGATAAAACCCAACTCGATGAAAAACTCAGTTCTGAGGTTGGCGTCAGCCCAATCAGTCAAAATATCAGTGAAATAGTGTATTGGCTAATCTTGTTACTTTTCCTACCGATTGTTTTATCGATCTTGGGTTTAAACGGTCTCTTGTTCCCAATCCAAAATATGGTCACTGAAGTTGTTTCTTATCTTCCCAATATCTTTATTGCCGGTGTCATCGTCTTTGTTGGTTATATCTTGGCGAAGATTGTACGAGGCATCGTGGAAGGTTTGGTGAACAGTTTGAGTTTGCAGCAGCAAGTCGAAAAAGTGGGCATGTTTAAAAACGCAAAACTTGCTCAAGTTTTGGGTAATTTTGTCTTTGCTATAGTC
The DNA here is from genome assembly GCF_013416965.1 of Acinetobacter sp. YH1901134. Lineage (NCBI taxonomy): Bacteria > Pseudomonadati > Pseudomonadota > Gammaproteobacteria > Moraxellales > Moraxellaceae > Acinetobacter > Acinetobacter sp. YH1901134. The sequence continues at coordinate 129,713 of NZ_VPEW01000001.1, forward strand.
ATTATCACTGCATTAATTGTGGCTTTCGAAGCACTTGGTATCGAGGCGATTTCTCAGCCTGCAACAGCCATGTTACATGAGATCATGTATGCGATACCGAATATTATTGCCGCAGGTTTAATCTTAATCTTGGCCTATGTGGTGTCACGCTTTGTAGCGCGTGTAGTTGTGGATGTGATCTCGGGTACAGGTGTTGATACTGTGCCAGAAAAATTAGACATTCAACGCTTTTTGGGCAAAACCAAAGTGTCGGATGTTGTCGGTTGCCTCATTGTATTTTTCACCATGTTATTTGCGGTATCTGAAGCTGCTAACCGTTTAGGCTTTGAGCAAATCAGTGCCCTTATTGCTATGTTTATCCAGTTCGGTGCAAGTATTTTACTTGGTGCTGTAATCTTGGTGGTGGGTTTCTGGCTTGCCAATATTGTGGCAAATGTGGTGCAACGAGGGGAATATAACAGTTCACGTTGGTTAGGTAATTTGGTCCGTGTGCTGATTATGGGCTTGGTTGTAGCCATGGGCTTGCGTGCCATGGGTATTGCTGACTCGATCGTGAATTTGGCCTTTGGTTTAACCCTCGGTGCGGTTGCAGTTGCTTTCGCTTTGGCCTTTGGTTTAGGTGGTCGCAATCCGGCGGAACGATTGTTATCAGATCTTATCGATAAAGCGAAACGCGAAGCCAATGAACCGAATCCAGTACAGGAGCAGGCAAAGGCGAAAACCACCTTTAATACACCTACATCGTCTGTAGCGAGTCCAACGCCATCAACATCTGTGATGACTTCTGAAGTGAAAACCGATGATGGCTATCCAAACATTCAGCAAGCTGCTCCGGGCGTCAGTGAAAAAGAAACTGCTACACCAGATCGGTTGGATGTAAATCCAAGTGATCAACCACAAAATAATCCATTTGGATCGACAGGCGAGGCTGAAAAACAGGTCGATGCACCTTCGGCACCTGTAACCCCGCCAAAACCAGATGATCCAAATTAAACTATTCTGTCTTTAAAAAATCGGCCACGTTTATGTGGTCGATTTTAATGCTTTATAAGGAATATTTGTATGGCAAAAACACCGAATAAATTTTTAGCCCCAGTGATTATTGCAGGGATCACAGTTGGTTTTTTGGCGAGTGCACGACACTTTATTTTTGCAAAATCAAAACGCACTGATTTGGAGCAGACAGAACAATCACCGCCAAACAGTGAAAAAAATTATACCAATCAGTCTAAAAAAAATGATTGAAATTTACTCGAAAATTGGTATTTTAAGTAATAGTGATATATGGAATATTACTTAAAATATAAAAACTTAGGATTCATATTGCTGTCATGAATGACACTTATGATCCGTGCAAAGGAATGGCAAAATGGGGGTAATTTCAATGCTCAATACTTTAGTATCGACACTCAAACAAACCGCAAGCGTGCAACCACAACATATTTCAGTTGCCGTTGAAAAAATGGATTTGACGATTCAACGAACTTCGACGTCGTCGGTATCATTATTTAAAACTGACTATCTTGAATAAATCAGATCGGATAAGAAAAAGGGCTGAATGAATCAGCCCTTTTTTATGCAGAGATCATCTGCAGGTTATGTTTAATTAATTCTTGTCGAGATCAGACGTATTCAGAAGCTGCATGCGCAGAAGCCCATGCCCATTGGAAGTTGTATCCACCTAAATGACCTGTTACATCGAGCACTTCACCAATAAAGTACAAACCTTTCTGCTTTTTACTTTCCATGGTTTTTGATGAGATTTCAGTGGTATCGACACCACCGAGTGTAACTTCAGCAGTACGGTAACCTTCAGTGCCTGATGGCTTCACTTCAAAGCTTTCCAGACGGCTTGCAATGAGTTCTAGTTTTTCATCACTGATATTGCCAATGGCTAATTCAGCTTGTTCAGGCCAAATCAGATTTTGTAATTCTATAACTACACTTTTCGGTAAGTGTTCATTGAACAGTGTGCGCAGTAACACTTTTGGTTGACTAGATTTCTTAGATTTGAGGAAATCTAAAACATCTAAAGCTGGAAGGAAATTGATGTTAAAGCGTTGACCGACATCCCAGTAGTTTGAAAGCTGCAATGAGCTTGGGCCACTTAAACCACGGTGAGTAAAGAGTAAAGCCTCAGTAAAACTATTTAACTCATTCGATAACGTCGCTTCAACAGCATTGCCGCTCAAGCGTGTGGTGACTTCTTTAAAACTATCGGAGAAAGTGAAGGGTACTAAGCCTGCACGAGTGGGGTAGACAAAATGACCAAATTGTTTGGCAATCTCATAGCCAATTCCTGAACCACCTAACGTTGGAATGGACAGACCACCAGTGGCAATAACCACCGATTCTGCTTCAAAAAAGCCTAGATTGGTTGCCACTTGAAAGCCTTGTTCAGGTAAGGCATTGACTGCTTTTACTTCACAGTTGGTTTTAATATCTACCAAGCCTGTTTTGTCACATTCTGCCAATAGCATGGCGAGAATTTCTTTTGCACCATTTTGGGTAAATAACTGCCCATGTTTGCGCTCTTCGTACTCAATGCCATATTCGCAGACCATACCAATGAAGTCCCAGTTGGTATAGCGAGTTAATGCCGAAATAACAAAGTGCGGATTATGTGAAATATAATTTTCTGGTTCGACATACAAATTGGTGAAATTACATTTACCACCACCAGACATCAGGATCTTTTTGCCAACTTTATTGGCTTTTTCAACCACCAAAACTTTGCGTCCACGCTGCGCCGCTTTATATGCCGTCATTAAGCCTGATGCACCAGCACCTAAAACAAGGACATCATATTGATTTTGCGACATGGTAAGTTTCCGCGTGGAAGAAAGGACGCAGGATTATACGCTTTTTAGCGCTTCGGTTGAACCTTTCAGGCGACCTTGTAGGCCACCAGTATGGATCACTAAAACACGCTGATGGCTTGTAATTTGACCCCGCTCAATCATGCTGAAAATACCTCGCAGCATTTTAGCCGTATAAACCTGTTCTAATGGGATCGCATAGCGTTGTTCAAAGTCATGCATAAACTGTAATAGTTCCGGCGTTATTTTGGCATAGCCGCCACAGCAAAATTCATCACTGATGTTCCAATTGGTTTTCTGCGTCAACTGAGCAACATCGTCGCAAAGAAAATTGCCTTTGAGGGCAGAAAAACCAAGAACATGTTGATGTTTCGCACTGGCTTCGATCAAGCCCGTTATGGTTCCACCTGTACCGACGGCACAGCAGATGAGATCAAAATTTTTTTGATTTTCATGGCTTAAGATTTCCGTACAGCCACGGATAGCCAATCCATTAGTTCCACCTTCAGGAATGACATAATGTTCGGGATATTGCTGTTGTAATTGCGCTAAAGCGTCTACTTGTTTCTGTTCTCGATACTTTTGGCGTGTAACAAAACTGAGCTGCATACCAAACTGTTCGGCGGTGGCTAAAGTAGGATTTCGGGCTTGATGTTGTAATTCCTCCCCACGGATGATGCCTAAACTGCCGAATCCAAATAAATGTGCAGCATATGCAGTGGCTGCAATGTGATTTGAATAAGCACCGCCAAAGCTAAGCACCTGTTTAAACCCTAATTTCTGCGCCTCAATAAAATTATATTTGAGTTTATAAAATTTATTGCCTGATATTTGTGGGTGTACCAAGTCCAAACGCTTAATACACAAATCAACCCCTTGATATTGAATAGTCTGCTCAGGAATGGCGTGGGCGATAGATTCAAACATGCTGGTAATCGTTATCTTGGTGGTTGGAGGTCAAATAGGTAGGCATTGTAAAACGGGAGGTGCAGAAGATGAAATCCTTTACATCTTGTATTGTTCAACTTTGCTTATAGTACTTCACTGCCAGCGTCCGCTAACTATCAACATCAACTAACTAGCAACATCTACGGAGGTGACGACAGACATACCGGGTCTTAAGTTTTCAAAACCTTGTTGATTGGGATCAATCGCAATTTTCACGGCAATGCGTTGCACGACTTTGGTGAAATTTCCTGTGGCATTGTCAGGTTTCAATACACTAAATTCAGAACCAGCCGCAGGGGAGATTTGCTCAACTTTGCCGTAAAATTTTTGATGTTTCATGCCATCGACGCTGAACCACGCTTTTTGACCAATATGCATATCTGCAATTTGCGTTTCTTTAAAGTTGGCAGTCACCCAGCGCTGCTGTGGAATTAAATACATCAGTTGAGAGCCTGCCGCAACATATTGTCCAATACGCGGGCTGACTTCGCCAAGCTGACCATCCATAGGTGCCACAATCGTGCTGTAGTCTTTAGTGGTCACTGCCTGATCAAATTGTGCTTTGGCACTATTCACTTGCGCTTTAAGCCCTGTCGCTGCAACTTGTGCAGTTTTGAATGATTCTTTGGCAACTAGTAAATTGGCTTCTGCTTGATGAAGTTGGGCCAAACTATTTTTAGCGTCTGCAGTGGCTTTATCTTGTTCTGATTTCGATGCAGCGCCAGTATTGCCGAGTTGTTGGTAGCGCGTCATTTGTGCAAGAGCTAATTCATAAGCCGCACGTGATTGGTCCACTTTCGCTTCGGCTGCCGTAATATCTGCTCTGCGTTGTTCAATGGCCTGGCTTTGATTGGCAAGCGAGTTCTGTGCTTGTTCCACCCCAGATTCAGCCTGTGTGACTTTTTGATCATAGGTCGTTGCATCGATATGCATAAGCACTTGACCTTTTTTCACATGATCAAAATCCGTCACCAAAACATCTTTCACATAACCATTAATTTGTGATGAAAGCACCGTGGTTTTGCCTTTGACATAGCTATTTTCAGTCGACTCGATACTGTTATGAAATGGACCAATCCGCCACGCCCATAAGATCAGCGCAATCCCCAACAAGAGGATGATCAACATAAAAATCAAGGTACGCTGCGGCGTAGAAATAAGCTTGCTCGATGGCGCAGGCATAGTAGCTTCTGTTTGTGGTTGCTGCGGTGCTGCTTGCTCAGTGGGTTTATGGTCTTCTGTCATGTTGTTCTCAATATCGATTAGGTCATTTGGCTGTGGCTTATGTTGTGTAAATCGAAGAAATCTAACTACTATCCGTGCGTTGCTGTTGGCGTAATTGATATTTATTTTTGCCCATCAGCAATAAACCCCAAAGCAACAATAAAACGGCGAATATGCCATTTAAAAAAATCACATCGTTATAGGCTCGAACTTGGGCTTCTCGAGTGATGGTTTGATTAAGGCTACGTATGGCTTGTTGTAGGTCTAAATTGGGGTCTAAAGAATATTGATGCGCAATTTGAGCCAATTGTTGTAGGCGCTGTTCCACTACAGGTGAGGTTTGCGATAAATCATTATAAATCTGTGCCTGATAGGTTTGGGTACGCATTTGCTGGTAGGTCGAAAAGAACGAGGATCCGACCAATCCCCCAAAGGTTTGCGTTGCAGAAAACAGCACGATAAACGTCACCATGTGAGATGGGCCTTTTTGCAAAGCACTGACAATGCCTGTAAGTAAAAGTGGGCCAATAAACATGCCACTGGCAAAGCCCACCAAAAACTGACTCCAATAAAAATCATGCGGTCGTACATCACTGGTCAGGTGGTAATCCAGTGCACAGGCGAAGAGCACGAGACCTGCTGCACCAAGTAGATGAAGTACGATTTTTTCTTTGGAAAAGGTCAGGGCACTAAACACTGTGCCTAAGACAATTCCGATCAGCACAACGGTATAAAAAGAAACGAATTGGTCGGGTCCCATGCCCATGGTTTTCAAAAAATTCACGGCTGCATAGCTTTGTTCTGACATGAGAAAGCGAATGGCAAAGGCACCGATAATAAAATTCACGGTCGACGATGTTCCTAGCCAGCGTGTGACAATAAGGGGATTGACCCGAAAATGTTCATAGGTCAGACCAACAACTAAAAGAATCAAAGCGGCGATGAGTAAATAGGCCAACCATTCAGCTTCAAACCACCAAAGAATCGGGCCTTGAGTCAACACGATACATAGCAACGCAAAGCCGGGTGCTAATAATGCAAAGGTGAATAAATCTTGCTTTTCAAACACTTCTATACGTAGGCTTCGTGGCAGTTTTAGAGAGACCACCATCGCCAAACAACATAAGGCTAAACCTAATTCAAAGGTGTAAAAAATAGACCAATCGTTGACATCGACCAGATAGGGCGACATGATCCATGCTAGCGGAATCCCCAACTGCTGAAAGCCCAAAGCTAGATAAAGCCCACGACCAAAATGAGCACGTTTAAAGGCTTGCATGATGTAATACATCCCAAGCGAACTGAGTGGAGCTGCAAGTAAGCCGCTAATCACCCGTGCAAAAATTGCCATTTCATAGGTATGGACGAATAAATGCAGCACCATCACCGCGATAAATAAAACCAAACCAATTTCTGAAAATAGCCTAAGTCCATATTGTTGACGGGCTTTAAATAAGATCAGATTAGAGCTGACATTGGCCATAACAAATGCCGCAGGAATCCAAGCCGCTTCTGAAGGCGTTAAACCATATTCACCTTGTAGAAGGGGAAGATTTGCCGTGATAAATCCATTACTTAAACTCCCCGAGATCGCAACAAATAAACCGATAAAGAAGTATAAAAAACGCTTATAGGTCGGATGTGCAATCGCAGCAGGAGAGCCGGGCAAAGTCGGTTTTTCTTCGGGTGTCCAATCCGGAGCAGGTTCCAATAAACGTGGAGGTTTGGACATGACGTATTACCCGCAAATACCATGTAGTAAAAACTCAACGGCACGTTTGGCGAGTTTTTCCTGATCTGCTTCGGTATGGCCTTGTAAAGCTGCACGTAAAATGGAAGTGACCATGGCATAGTCTGCCGGTTTAAAGTCTGCTCGACAGCGACCATTTTGAATGGCCTGATTAATCATCGGTTGCAAAATGGCATCACGTCGTTGGTATATTTCAACCATGGCAGGATCATCCCGATCGATCACACGCCAATATTCCATTAGGGCTGTGAGATAGGGAATATTATAAATATGGTCTTGAATGAGGCGAATAAATCCATCATCGAACTGTGCATAATTAAGCGCACGCTGTTCAAGTCGGTTCAAGGCAGCTTGCATTAAGGCGAGTACCAACTCACGACGGTCATTAAAATTACGATAAAACGTCGCACGTCCAACTTGAGCCTGATCCATGATGAGTTGTAAAGGCGCATTGATTCCGTGAATACGGAATACCTCAATCGCAGCTTCTAAAAGGATTTCACGATTTTGTGCAGCGAGTTGTTGACGTGTGGACATTATTCTTTGACAGCATCATTTTAAATTTATCTAGATATTAAACGGACAAAAGTGTCCGAAGTAAAATCGTATTCGATAGCAGTTTTGTAACTTGTTATTTATGTAGTTTTAATAAAATGAATAAATTATATATTTTAAAAGGAAATATTTTTCTATTGGCATCTATTTTCATCCGCATTCGTAAGACCGTTGAGACATAATTCCTGACAATTGACCCTAAATCGGCAGATAAATAAGGTGAATATCTGCACAAAAATGCTATGCTGATTTTATAAGCAAGATAATTATAAAAATGGAGGGCATCCAATGCGCAAATTAAGTCGGGCTGTGCTGCCTATGCTGTGCCTGTGCAGTTTTTGGATGGTGGGTTGTGATACGACTGACGAATTGCATCGTCCTCAAAATGAACATCGCACCATGATCATTGGCGGTGTCCCTGTGAATGACCATGACTATAAATTGCCCCGTGAAGATGTTGCACTCAATGAAGCCGCTGCAGATGACGATTAGCACATAGGTGCATAAAAAATAGGGTGGACATACTGTCAGTACACGGTAGTGAGACGTGACATGTAAAGAGTCACAGATGCAGTGTGCTACGTCAGATGTGTGAACATTTTGAAGTAGACGTCTTACTTCTGCAGTTTAGTTTGTTGGATTAAAGCCTTACAAACATTTAAAAAGGCTCTGTACTCGCCCAGTATGCCCGAACTGGAATGAACCGCGGTTCAATTGATTAAATCAGGTCAATTTGCCAATTTGATGCCTGAATTTCTAAGTTATTTTGTCTAAGTTGCTGACTAATATTGTCGGCCTGTTTTTGTAAATCTGCCACTGCAATGGTTTTAATCCAACGGATTTCACTTGAGCTATAACGACCATTTTCACGGCGTGAGCTGTCAATTGCTTGTTGCAAGATTCGATGCTGCTGGGTCAATAAATCACGTTCATTGAGCACTGAAAGCATGGAGCGTCCAGAACGGGTTTTAGCCTGTGCATTGGTGGCGTGAATCTTTTCAATTAAGCCATAAAGTTCTGTATTTACGGCAAATGCTTCTTGAATTAAAGCATTCGGTTCTTCGCTAGGTGCATCACCTTCTTGAATGAGCACGTTGTTATTGATTCGTTGTTGCAGTGAAGCCAATTTTGTTTGTAAGTCACTGCGTAAAAGTAGGGCTTCGGCTAATTTCATTGTTTTGATATTAATTTGTACTTTTAGCGATCATGCGATGGATTAATGCAGTATTCAAGTTATTTATAGTGAAAAATTTGGTCAATTAAAATAAACACTGCAAATTATAGGGAGAAATTCAGAGATTCTATCTGTAAAATTGCCACGAATTTAAGTGAAAACGGTGTGATAGTGGAATCATTTTGGATATTAGGCTCGATTGCGGCAGCACTATTACTTGGTGCAATGAGCCCAGGGCCAACGTCAATTTATGTGGCGAAGAATTCCATTGCAATTTCACGTAAACACGGTTTATTTACCGCACTTGGTACAGGTTTGGGCGCTGCAATATTTGGGCTATTAGCGGTATTGGGTTTGCAGGCATTTTTATTGGCTGTACCTTCTGCATATTTGGCTTTAAAAATTTGTGGTGGTTTATATCTGCTTTGGATGGCATTTAAAATTATAAAACATGCCAAAGAACCGATTGAAGCAGGTGATGCCAGCAGCTCGCAAATGTCACTTCGTCGTGCATTTACCACTGGTTTAATTACCCAGTTGTCGAATCCGAAAATTGCAATTGTGTTAGCCAGTATTTTTACGGCACTTTTACCCAAAGATATTCCGACGTATTTCTACTTTGTATTGCCTGTTTTGTGTTTCTTTATCGATGCAGGGTGGTGCTCATTGGTCGCTGTGGCTTTATCGGCAGAAAAACCACGTAAAGTCTATTTGAAGTTTAAAGCGGGTTTTGATCGGGCAGCAGGGGCAGTGATGACAGTGCTTGGGTTAAAGCTGATTTTTGGAATGAAGTGATTGAACGAAAAAAAAGCCTCTACGAATAGAAGCTTTTTTATGCAATTTTATTTGTTGCATTCTGGTTGTGAACGGTCAATAACTTGTGTACCTTCAACGCGATAGCCAATTTGACCAACAAGGAATGCTTGGTTTAGTTGAGTGATAACAACGTCTGAAAGTGCAACTGCACAGCGGTCTTTTTCGATAGCACGGTCAATTGCTGTTTTGAAATTTGGAATACCTAGTGGGAATAACACAACTGGTACTTTATCTTCACCAGTAACGCGCTGACCTTTTACGAATTGATTTGAGTTTAAATTATAGTTTTTTGTAGAAGCTACAGTCATATCCGCCATACGGATTGAACAGCCAGTGAAAGCCACTGTCGAAACTGCTAGTGCTGCAACCAATAATTTTTTCATGTTGTACCCCTAAGATTAATAAATTATAAAAAGCGAGCACATTTTATATAAAGATAGTGAAATATCAATAAATTAAATTTACTTTAATTTTAATAAGTAGTTTTTTTCATAGAGCGATTTGTCAATATTTTAGTTTTAGCTCTTTTTAGCATAGTGAATGCTTAAAGCTTTTAGTTGTTTGGAATGAATGGTTTCATTGGGGTCACAATGAATTTTCCCTCTCCTTTTAGGAGAGGGTTAGGGAGAGGTATATATTTGAAAGAGTTAAAATTTGTATGCGGGTTTGATTAAAAAATATAATCTATAGAAGTACATATTTAATAAATTGAAAAAATGGCGAAAGATTGGTTTGATTTTCAGGAAAAAATAGCACAGCATTTTCGTAGTCTAGGAGTAAAGGCTGTTACCAATGAGACTATTACTGGTGTTCGAACCGAACATGATATTGATATTTATGTTACTTCTAAATATTTAGGTACAAATATCAAATGGGTGATAGAAGCAAAATATTGGAAAACAAAAGTTCCAAAAGAAAAAGTTTTAGCCCTACGCACTATAGTCGATGATATTGGAGCAGATAAGGGTTTTATTATTTCACAAATTGGTTTCCAATCTGGTGCAATAGAGGCTACTAAAAATACAAATATTGAACTCTACACTTTAGATGAATTAATTTTTAAAACTAAAAGTTATATTCAAAATGAAATTTTAGAAACATATATTCAAAGAGCAAGGCTACTTGAAATAAGGTATTTTTCACATGAAAAATCTATACGAAAAGAATATGGATTAAGAGAAGAAATTTATGACACTCCAAAGTTCTCAGTTGCTTGGTTATTGTTAACAATATTTGACGTATTAACAAAAGCTAAAAATAATTTGTATTCAATTGACTTAAGAACACATTTAATTGAAAAGGTTGGACATGATTTAGCAGAAGATTTTATTGAATTAGTTCAATGGTTAAACTTGAATCTTAATTGGTTGGATCAAAAGCTATTAAATGCTGAATATCAAATGATAATGGATGGTGTTTTTAAGCCATCTTTAGTTGAACCTAAAGCAGATCAAGAAGCTATATATGAATTAATTCAAAATATTAGAACTAATGAATAAAATCATCTCAAATTTATAAGAAGACCTCTCCCTAACCCTCTCCTAAAAGGAGAGGGAACTTTTAGGCATAAAAAAAGCCCCTACAACGTAGAGGCTTTTTTTTATCTAAGACTTTAAATCTTAAGAAACTTTATCACCAGCTTTAGCACCAGATTCAGGTGAAATCACCCAAACACCATCGCCATTACCCGCAGCTAAAACCATACCGTTAGAAATACCAAAACGCATCTTACGCGGTGCAAGGTTCGCAACCATTACCACCAATTTGCCTTTAAGGTCTTCAGGTTGGTAGAACTCACGGATACCGCTAAATACGTTACGCGGTTCAGCTTCACCAACATTTAAAGTCAATTGAAGCAGTTTATCCGAACCTTCGACGTGAGCAGCTTCAAGAACTTCAGCCACACGCAAGTCAACTTTCATAAAGTCTTCGATACCGATAATTTCAGCTTCGCCGACTTTAGGCTCAGGTTTCTTTTCAGCTTTCTTCTCTTTTTTCTTCTCAGCTTTTGGTGCTTCCGCGGGTGCAGCTAAAGAGTCTTTAGATGCATCAACCATAGCAGCAACCGCTTTCGGGTCTACACGTTGCATCAATGGTTGGAATTGAGCAATTTCATGATCCACTAAAATCGTTTTGCCTGAAGCAAAGTCGAAAGATTCTAATTTTAAGAAGCTTTGAACTTCAGCTGCCAATGTAGGAAGTACTGGCGCAAGATACACAGCCAATTGACGGAATAGGTTAATACCTACTGAACACACGTCATGTACTTGTTGTTCTTCGCCTTCAATTTTCGCTAAAGCCCAAGGCTTTTTCTCGTCGATATATTGGTTGGCTTTGTCAGCAAGCGCCATGATTTCACGGATTGCAGCAGAGAATTCACGTGCTTCATATTGAGCAGCGATTGAAGCGCCTGCATCAATAAAGCTTTGTACCAATTCAGGTTCAGCACACGTTGCAGAAAGGTTGTTATCAAACTTGGTGTTTATGAACTTGGCACAACGGCTTGCGATATTGACCACTTTACCAACAAGGTCGGAGTTTACTTTCTGAACGAAATCATCAAGATTTAAGTCAGAATCTTCAACTTTGTCAGAAAGCTTCGACGCGAAGTAGTAACGTAAGTATTCAGGGTTCAAATGCTCAAGATACGTTTCCGCTTTAATGAAGGTACCGCGAGATTTAGACATCTTCTGACCGTTTACAGTCAAGAAACCGTTGACGAATAAGCTTGTTGGGGTGCGGTAGTTTGCACCTTCAAGCATTGCAGGCCAGAACAACGCGTGGAAGTAAACGATGTCTTTACCAATGAAGTGATAGACTTCATTTTTCGAATCTTTTTTCCAGTAATCGTCAAAGCTTAAATCTGGACGTTTAGTCTTGATGTAGTTTTCAAAGCTCGACATATAGCCGATTGGCGCATCTACCCAAACGTAGAAATATTTGTTTGGCGCATCTGGAATTTCAAAACCAAAGTAAGGTGCATCACGAGAAATATCCCAATCCGATAAACCTGCTTCAAACCATTCATCAAGTTTATTGGCAATTGACACAGGCAGACGGCCTTCGTCTCTTGTCCATTTTTGCAGGTATTCACCAAAGTTCGGCAGTTTAAAGAAGTAGTGATCTGAAGATTTTTCTACAGGTGTCGCACCGCTCAAAGTCGATTTTGGATTGAGTAATTCAGTTGCGTTGTATGTTGTACCACACACTTCACATGAGTCGCCGTATTGGTCTTCCGCTTTACATTTCGGGCATGTACCTTTAATGAAACGATCCGACAAGAACATTGCTTTTTCAGGGTCAAACAATTGCGTCACAGGGCGTACAGCAATGTTGCCCGCTTCACGGTTTTTGATATAAATCTCAGAAGCACGTGCTTGGTTTTCAGGGCTATTAGTTGAGTCGTAATGGTCAAAGTCAACTCTAAAGCCAGCAAAGTCACGTTCATGTTCTTTTTGCACATTGGCAATTTGCTGTTCAGGCGAAATACCATTGGCTTCCGCACGTAGCATAATCGCTGTACCGTGAGCATCATCCGCACATACATAAGTCACGTTATGACCCATTGCACGCATGGCACGAACCCAAATATCAGCTTGGATATAACCGAGTAAATGACCCATATGAATTGGGCCATTCGCGTATGGAAGGGCGTTAGTAACTAAAATATTACGCACGGATATGACTCTCTCATTCGTATTTATGCAATGGGCTGTAATTTTACATGAGATAGCCAGTACTTGCACAAGGGAATAGGTGAAATCTTTGCAAAAGTAAAAAAATCTATATTGCTGACACAATTACAGTGATAATAGGGCATAACTGTGATGCTTAAGAGTAAGAAGCCCATGTATGAAGATGACTATGAAGACGATCAGCCAATCACTCGTATTCCTCAAAATGAACAGCGTCATAAATTGGGGCATCACATTATTAAAGATGCGCAGCAATATTTAGAACAGATTTCTGCAGATGAGCATGCCTTACTGATTCAAACCCTGCGTCATTTGGCACAAGATGAGCCTTATTTCGATATTTTGGCCGATGAACTAGATCAGCCTATAGAAATGAAAGTAGCGAATGATGCTTTAAATTTATTGTATTTTTGGCAACTGCTTCATCAACATGAAGATCAAAAACAGTTTCATTTACTCGATGCGATTAACACCGAGTTTTTTCAGACAGAAATGTTGAAAGCCTTTGATGCCTTAGAGATTGGTGAAAATAAAGCGCAACGTCGTTTGGTTCTACTTGAAGCTTTTAAACTGTATAAGCTGAATTTCCATGCCGGTTGTATCCCTGTCTTGTATGCACAGTTAGAAGGCATTTTAACGGATGTACTGATTCAAACGGGCTTTTTAAAGCAGAGCGGTACCAAGTTTGTCGATGTATATAAAATTGTACCCGGTCTAAAAGGCAGTGAAATTAAGAGTCTTTGGCATAAAGCAAAAATTGCCAATGAACTGAATCATTATTTTGCTGAATTAGCTGCTTATCAAATGGATAGCAGTTCAACAGTTGCGATGACGCGCCATAATATTTTACATGGAACAGAGCTTACCCATTTCAATCAAGGTCGTAGCTTTGTACTCTTTATTTGGTTATTTGCAGCAGTTAGTTTTATGAGCACAGTCAGCAAATAATCTTTTTATGTAGCGGTAAAGTGCGTGATTAGGGGCTTTACCGTTATTCCTTTTGCTTAATTTAGATTGATGAATATCAATACAATAAAAATAGCCTTTATATTTTTCAATGATTTAATACATTTAAACTCGGATCAATTTTAAATCCTAAACTTATGCCAAAAAGCATAAATGCAACGTCATGTAGCTCAATTGTTTCTAAATGCATATTTTTAAGGTCATCCCGTCAAAGCACGTTATAACTATTGTTAGACAATAACAGAGAAGAGGCGAGAACGATGACAACTGAAAATAAAATTGATCAATTGAAAGATAAAGCGTCAGAATTGGGTGATGATCTAAAGCTCAAAGCCAAAGAAGCTCAGCTTGAAGGTGAAAAAGCACTCGATGGTACAAAGCATAAAGTTGAAGAACTCAAGCTTGAGGGTGAAAAAACCTTAAATGACGCCAAACATGAACATGCAGAACAGCATGCTGAAACCAAAGACCGTCTAGAGCAGTTAAAAGCAGAAGCGAGTCATAAATTTGATGAAGCCAAAGTCAAAGCTTCCGAACTTAAACATGAGGCTGTCGAAAAATTTGATGAACTAAAAGTGCAGGCGACAGAGAAATTTGACGAGTTAAAAAAGAAAGCCACTGACACACTGAATAAGTTTAAAAAAGATGATCAAGCTTAATTGGGTCTAATGAAAAAAGCCGTTCTATCAAGAGCGGCTTTTTTAGGATTCATTGTTTTAATCCATCTAAATTTTCAGTCTTAATATTTTTGACTTGATCATCGACTACGGTAATCACATAGCGCATATTGGCAATTTCATAGGTGTAATCTACCGCTAGTTTCGCAGGCAGATTTTTCTCTTGCAGCGGATAAGACACCATTTTCATCGGAGATGCTTGCATACGCGAGCGCATGAGATCGATGCTATCACCAATCGCTACAGTTTGTCGGTCAGGTGTTTGAATGGCTTCAGTCGCAATTTCTGCATAGGTTGCTGAAGTCAGGAGCATCAAGGCACATAAAGTCGTTTTATAAATATTCTTCTTATAGATAGTCTTCGGATACATCGTCATCCCCATTTTAAAAACTAAAAAGCACAAAATGTGCCTTTAGATTGCACATCCATCGCTATGATTATTCTGTTGAACCGACTGAAATATAAACTGAAATTACGCTGAAAATGTATGGTTGATATGTAATCAATTCAAATTTAAAGGCTTTGGTTTAGCGGCAAAAATCAGTTGCAGGTGCATTTTTAAGTGTCACACGTTAGAAAAATTGTTTGAAAGCTGACTAAATTACTCAACTTTATAAGCTTATAGGGATAAGTCATTCATCTCCCTCTTACTCTGTGGCAAATGAACAGGTAAACTATCGCTATTATCTTTTGATTTTCCTGTTTGGAGACAACATAATGTCGTGGCTTTCTTCTCTAAAATCTGTGTTTTCACCCTCCCAAGAGGTGAAAGAAGAGGAAATCCAACAGGTTTTACAAAACTATGTACTTCCCAATTCAAATAATGCCTTAAAAGACCGTATTTCACAGGTCAATGTGCAAGGTCAGATCTTACAGATTACGATTAACACCTTTCCTTCAGAAGCTAATGACTTACAAAAAATTCATGATGATTTGGCTGATGCGTTGGAAAAATGCGGTATTAATGAGCTGAATATGCATGTGATTCAACAAAAAACAGGGCATAAATCTGAAGGTGGTTGTGGTCACCATCATGCAGAAGGCGAAAGCTGTTCTAGCCATGAAAAAGCTGAAAGTTCAGCAGCAAAAAGTCAGTTACCTCTAGTTGTGGATGCGTCTGCGAAAACACCTGAAGCACCTGCTGAAGTTGATCCGAATAATCCGCCGATTCAAAAAGCGGCTCCACAACAGCGTGATGTACCGAAACATCCACGCATTAAAAATGTCATTTTGGTGTCATCTGGTAAAGGTGGTGTGGGTAAATCGACCACCACAGTGAATTTGGCGCTTGCATTACAACAACTGGGTTTAAAAGTTGGGGTATTGGATGCCGATATCTATGGTCCAAGTATCCCAACGATGCTTGGTAACGCAGGCCGCACGCCGATGATTGAAGCTGAGCAATTTGTTCCTATCGAAGCATATGGTATGGCTGTACTTTCAATTGGTCACTTAACTGGGGATAACAATACGCCAGTGGCTTGGCGTGGGCCGAAAGCGACGGGGGCGTTAATGCAGCTCTTTAACCAAACTTTATGGCCTGATCTGGATGTATTGGTCATTGATATGCCACCAGGCACAGGTGATATTCAGTTAACGCTTGCGCAGCGTATACCAGTGACAGGTGCTGTGATTGTGACGACACCACAAAACGTTGCATTAATGGATGCGACCAAAGGTATTGAGTTGTTTAACCGTGTACACATCCCTGTGATGGGCGTGGTTGAAAATATGTCGACGCATATCTGTTCGAACTGTGGACATGAAGAGCAAATCTTTGGCACAGGTGGTGGCGACCAACTTTCAGCCCAATACGACATTCCACTCTTAGGCCGTTTACCGCTGAACGTACAAATTCGTGAAAATGCCGATGCAGGGAAACCGTCCGTGATTGCTGGTGATGATGCTGCTGAAAGCTATATGGCGATTGCGCAAAAAATTGCAGATGCATTGCCTCAGGCTGAAAAAGATAAAAACCGTATTTTCTAAGGGTTAACTGAAATTTAAGTTGCTCGCATTAAATCTGGCCTCGTGCCAGATTTTTTTCTTAAAAAGACCCATTTTGATTTTTTTATAGTCAGTTGGTTGTTGTGTTTACACAATGTTGCATTGTATACATATGTAACCCTATATTTTAGCGCTTAATCACACTCATTAAATTATCTTGATAAATAATGAGTTAACCAAATGAAAACTTTAGTTGAAGATATCGTTCTTGCTGTGAGTACAACTGTGTTCGCTGCTTCTGCAATGGCAAATACAACGGCTCCTACGGCGAAACAGGTTGCGGGTCAAATTGCATAACAAAAAATCGCAGCAAATTCAGATGTACAAAAGGCGGTAAAAGCAAAGTCTGAATCTGAAGCGAAAGCGGCAAAAAAGTCAGCGATCAAAAATCAAAATTGACTACAAAAAGAACTTAAAGCGAAAAAAGCAGCTGAATCTTAAGCAGAGAAAGCTGCAAAAGCCAAAGCCAAAGCAGATCAAAAAGTTGCTGAAAAGAAAGCAAAAATTGCAAAAGAAAAAGCTACGCAAAAAGCACAAGCTGCAAAAGACTTTAAAAAAGCGATTGTGGGTTAATCACTGACCATTGATTTTTCAGTGCGCCTGCCTTCGGTCAGGCTTTTTTTGTCCTTCTGAAAAACAGCAGCGTTAAATATAAGATTTTTAGAGGATTTTGACTGTGTAGTTTTTTTAATTATATGCTGAAATATTTGCTTAATATTTTGATATTTAAACATAAAAATTAGTTATCACTAAAATTCATTAATCATCGTAAAATAAGTTTTTGCTAAGTCCAGCAAACTGAATTAATCTTCGCGGATTAAGTTTGAGGTCAAAGTATGATTTCATGGTTTTTTATTGGTCTAGTTATCAGTATTTTGTTAACGCCGGGACCAACCAATACGTTACTCGCATCTTCGGGTATTCAAGTTGGGCTACGTAAATCATTCCGACTCATTCCAGCGGAAGCCTTTGGTTATCTTATTTCGATTAGCCTATGGGGTTTTCTCATCGGTAAAATTTCCGTATATCTACCTTTATTGCCGACCATTTTGAAATTGTTTAGTGCTGGCTATATTCTATTTTTGGCTATGCGATTATGGCGTACAGCAACTGTTGCTGAAAATTTTAATCAAAAGGGCATTCGTGCACGCGAACTTTTTGTTGCGACTTTATTAAACCCTAAAGCATTATTATTCGCTTCAGCGATTTTTCCTGCATTGGCTTGGCAAAATGCGCAGTATTATGTAGCTCACATGCTGATCTTTTTGTTGTTGATTGTTCCTATTGCATTCTTTTGGACCTTTCTTGGTTCCGTTTTGGCATCGAATAAAATTAGTTGGCTCAATCAAGCCAATCTACAACGAACAGCATCGCTAGTCTTGGTCAGTTTTTCGATTCCACTGAGTTATTCTGCGATTTTAAAACTCTAAATTGATTTGAAAATGACTAAATCCGCTTAGTTCGGTAAAGCTTATTTTCATTAAGTCGGATTTCAGTTAAAGTACCACGCAATAATTGATTTAAGTTTTTGGATAGAGATAAATGGCTATTAAGTCTGATCGTTGGATTCGCGAAATGAGCGAAAAACACGGCATGATTGAACCGTATGCAGAAAACCAAGTCCGTTATGATGAAAATGGCGAAAAGCTTATTTCGTATGGCGTGTCTAGCTATGGTTATGACGTGCGCTGTGCTCGTGAATTTAAAGTCTTTACCAATGTTCATTCAGCAATTGTTGACCCTAAAAACTTTGACGATAAAAGCTTTATTGATATCGAATCGGACGTTTGTATCATTCCGCCGAACTCGTTTGCACTAGCACGGACAGTCGAATATTTCCGTATTCCACGTAATGTGTTAACCGTTTGTTTGGGTAAATCGACCTATGCTCGCTGCGGTATTATTGTCAATGTGACGCCTCTTGAACCAGAGTGGGAAGGTCACGTGACTTTAGAATTTTCGAATACAACCAACTTACCTGCACGTATATACGCGGGTGAAGGTGTCGCACAAATGTTGTTCTTCGAATCAGATGAAGTGTGTGAAACCTCTTATAAAGACCGTGGTGGTAAATACCAAGGTCAAACCGGTGTGACATTACCGAAAGCTTAATCCTTCGGATTGAGTTTAAGAAAGCGGGCGAATTTGCCCGCTTTTTTGTTGGGTCATTCATCGGAAAATAGACCATTCGGTGGGGAAGTTTTTGCAATTGAGTAATTATTCAGCATAATAAAAAGTTAAGTGACTGGTCTATCACAAGTCTCCATTTAAGGAATAAATGGACAATAACATCAAAGCCAGTTCTCAGGAATAAATATAAGAGAGATGCAGAGCATCTGATAAAAGGAAGGTCGAGATGACTCAATTCACCCAGGCTAAGTTATTCCGCCAGAGTTGCTTAGCAGCCGCAGTCAGCATTTTTGCTGCACCATCTGTATATGCGCTTCAAGATTTATCAGATGAAGCACTTTCAGCCACAACTGGTGAAGGTGTTGCACTCACTTTAGAAAATTTCAAAATGGTCTTTCAAGGCCCAAATGACCGTTCTACAGCTTCTAGTTATGCGTCAGGTATGGTTGATCCAGGGAAAAGCGATACAGGTTTTATTCGGATTATTCCTACAGGTGAAAACTATGAACAATTAGGCCAGCGTGCTTACGATAAAATCTATAAAGCTGCATATGTTGATGCCTATCAGCAAGGCCGAGTTACGGGCTATAACGGTGTTTATGACTCCACTTTCTTAAGTTCTAAAAGCACCTATGAGACCAATAATGCTACACGTATTACCAATGAAACCATAGCAACATATTCAACAGAATATCGTGGCCGATTAGTACAGTCTTATCTTGAATCACCAACGATGAAGGCATATTACGATCAGCGTTATGCAGATTATTATGATGGTTCATCGGCTGGCTTATCTTTTGAAAACGATGGCACAACGAAAGAATCAATTACACCGTTCTTAAAAGAAAAGTCTCAAGCTGCCGCTTTAAAAAATACCTATGAAATGATTGAGTTACTATACGGTAACAATAGTACGGGTAATTTACCGACCACTTCGACATTTTATAAAAATTATGTCTCGGGAAAAATTACACGTTCAAATATTATTGATACAACAAAAGATGCTCAGTTAAATGCCAAAGCTGCAGAAACCCTCAATCAGTTGGCAACGGACTATGCCAAGCTTGAAGCTCAAAAGGCAAGCGATGCAGCATTAGCAACCGTGAAGAAAAATGCTGAGATTACAGCAAAACAAATTGCTTCGACTGCGACCGTATCGAGTCTCAGATCGAAAGCAGATGTATTTATATATGGTTTAGCCCTGTCCAATAGCAAAGATAAAAATGGCAAAAGTTCATTAGCAACGCGCTATACAGACCAAGGATTTAATTGGGGTACAGCAGAAAACCCATGGCTTTTCCATGCGGGGAATCAAGATGTTGAACAATTTGCGAAAGATAATAAGGGGAATGTTGGTTACTTAGCGATTGAGGCACCATTAAAGAAAATTGCGGCAGATGATGCATCTAACAACATCAAGCTTGGTTTGTGGATGGATGTATTTTCACGGTCTTTAAATTCAAGTAATGTCGTCGATCCGATTACAGGGGCGCCCACCAGTGGCTTAGATAAAGACTATCGTTTACGTACTCAAATTGTTGCGAATGGTTTGAGTTTTAATGGTTCACAAGTTCGAATTTTTCAAACCCTAAAATCAACAAATACCAACTATAACCAAACCTTAGGTTTAGCCAGTTTAATTCGTATTAATACCAACGATCGTGCTGAATCACTCAGTATTAATGATGGTGATTTAGATGCTCGTGGTATACGTATTAGTACAGCTGCACGTTCTGAACTGGATGATGGTACTGCAGCGACACCCGCTATGGATCGTTCTGTCGCTCCGATTTTCCATGAAACGGAAGGTCTATATTTATATAGCCCAAACATCAATTTAGTTTTAGGCAATATGTATCAACCCTTTATTGTGGGATCGGAAGGTCGAAATATTATTTTGGAAGTAACACGTATTCCTAACGTGCCTTCTATATACAGTAAAATTTATACTTACTATACAGATATCGCTGGAAATACCACAGGTACATCAGGCTTAACTGCTGCTGACTTTAAAGGTTCAACCTGTAACGTCTATAGTTGTGGTACGGAGTTAAAAGCAAATTCTTCAGATGCGACAGCACTATATCAAGGGCGTAATGCAACACATAGTAGTATTGCAATCGGTACAGTAGAGCGCTTGCCTGGTAATCTGCTGAATGCAAAAAGTACGGATACGGCGACAGGTGTGGTCTTTAAAGGTGTCAATGGACAAAGCACGAATTTAGGATCTGTTGCCATAGATGGCGTCTTGATTCAGCACTTAAAAATAAGAACAACAGGGCTGTAGGAGAAATTATATGTATAAAATTTTATGCGCTGTTGTTTGTGCTGCACTGACACAAACTCATGCAGGTTTAGTGTCTATGGATAATAGTGAACTCACCGCTGCAACAGGTCAAGGCGGTGCAGATCTCAGTTGGACACTTTCCTTAAACCATCAATATGCCAATGATATGTCAAAAAACAACATATCAATCATGGATGCGAATGGAAAAACGACTCAAGCTTTTTATGGATATCAATGTTCATCCAATGAGTTTTGTCGCTTAGCACTTGCGCCCAATAATCATGTGGATGCAAATGGTAATAAGAAATGGTTGGTGTTTAAACAGTTTCAAGGAACGTTACAGATCGATCAATTTTCACTAGATGGTGTGACGATTATCAATCGTGAAGGCAATCCACAAACGGCTATGCAGTTGACATTTTATGATGACAAGCCATTAAAAATTAGAAATTTAGGTTTTGCTACGTTGGCGGTGGAAACAGGGACGACAGGTAAGGAAGGTTATGAAAATACCAGTACTTATACGACCTATACCGAAAAGAAAGCTGATGGAACAACTTCAACTTTAGCAGTGCCTGATTTTGATCGTGGTTCAGAACAAGGATTTATGGGTGTTAATGTGCATGGCAACATGCACATGAGTGGAAAGTTAAACATCTTCAGTTTTAACTGCACTGGAAATGGTGCAGGTCGCTGTTAATCAGCTGTGACTGAATATAAGGATATAGTGATGAAAAAAATAACAACTTTAACGGCACTCGCAACCAGTATTTTACTTGCTCAACACGCCTATGCTTTTGAAGCGATGACCGATGAAAGCTTGGGTGCAGTTACTGGCCAAGATGGCATTTCGATTACCCATGAAGTTTCTAGAGTCAAAGTTGATCAGTTAAATTGGGTTGACCCAACTGACCAAAATAAGATGAAAATGGGTTTGCACAATGTGCAAATAGATGGCGTTGGGCAAAGCACCATTACATCAAAATTAGATTTTGATGTCGGGACTACGGGTGCTGGTGTAGGCATGCGTATAGCTGCGAGTGTCAGCCCATTTACGGCTGTTGCACAAAATATTATGTTGCTGTGTCAAGGTGCAACGTGCCAAACGCCTACGCAAAATTTAGGTTCACTTACGATTGCAACATCTTCACCTTTAAAAGTATTACTTGAAACCAGCAATGGTCTATTTAACCGTAATGATACGGCGTATATGGAATTTCAA
Organism: Acinetobacter sp. YH1901134; assembly: GCF_013416965.1. NCBI lineage: Bacteria > Pseudomonadati > Pseudomonadota > Gammaproteobacteria > Moraxellales > Moraxellaceae > Acinetobacter > Acinetobacter sp. YH1901134. Next base: position 151,983 of record NZ_VPEW01000001.1, read on the forward strand.
TTGCAAAATGCCAGTATTAGTCATGGTATGAATGGACATAGCGTAACCTTAAAGGACTTTAACTTTAACTTTGCTGGTTCAGGTTATATGTATGTCGCAGCTGATGAAGGCATTGTTCTCACCACAAAATCCACAGGGAGCAAAGACCATACGGTCAATTTGGGGCGGGTTAAGGATACTTCAGATGTACATAGCTCACGTAGCGATGCCACAAACCCCGGCGTTAATATCGATTTACGATACGGTACCGATGGTGGTGCACAGCGCAATTTAATTCGTATGGGAGCATCGGGTGCTGTCACTAATGCACGAGTTGCCTTAAATGCCAATCAAGAAGGAATTAAAGATTTTGGTCTAGCAACGAAAGCTTCAGGATATGAGTCCGTTGGTTCAGGTGGTTTACATTTAGGTGTGCGCGCGGATTTCACTTCAAAGGATGATCCTAGCCTTGTTGCAGGTCAAGCACCGACAACCTTAGAAATTGGCCATACGGGTATTGGTAGTTATGCCATTGAATTTTCTAATTTAACGTCTTTAGTTGCTGATAAAAATGCCTATATTGATTTTGGCGATATTTATATCAATACCATTCAAGCAAAAAGCCTTGATTTTCTGGTAAATGATAAATTAAAAGCAACATTAGGTTTAACCAATAATGTTTTAACCCAGAATCTGTCAAATCAAACGGCGGGCGGAAATTTTGCACTAGTGGCGATTCGTGGTATGGATTTTCAGTCCATCGCGCGTACAGCACGATTTATTTCTGATAACTCAATTGCCGCAATTGCAAGTAATGACAATAGTTGGGGGATTGGTATCCCGATTTATAATATGAATGCTAACGTTGCATTATCAGAGAAAAAATACAGTTATAAAAATGCGGCTGAAAAATCAGGTATTGGCTATAACCTTGTAATGAGCACAGATGGTTATGGTGTTGATAAAAAAACAGGAACACCAAGTACAACTTCTATTATTTTGATTGATGGTAAAAAAGGTATTAATGGTCAAGAAGTCAATTATTATGCCGGCTTAAGAAACATCAATGCACTTATTCAATCTGATGGTGTGATTGGTTATGAAAATGATGGCATCTATGTACGCGCAGATAATTTATTGATTGCAGCTAATGCCGAGTTAGCGATTGGTCAACTTCCGGGTTCAACCTATAACTGTGCGACTACAGCTTCTGCCAAATGTGGGACCACAGTACCTTTAGATAATTTCTCTAAACGTGATGATGTGTTGACGAATATTGCGTTTAAACTCGATGGTAAGGGTGAGCTATTTATAGTGCCGGGTCTAAATGACAGTGCAGAAAATAACTATTTGTCTTTCCGTGGAAGCTTTGAATTTAAAGCATTAACTGATGCTGAAAAGAAAGATCAAAAAGTTATGGGAAGCTATTTAAGTTTGATGAATGAAGATGTAAATGCCAGCGGTGTCGTTTCAGCTTCAAGTATCAATATTAATAAAATGCAGGGCGATCTAGGCTTTGATGCTCGAATTAAAATGAAACAAGATTCGGTAGAGTTTGATAATCAGGTAAAATTCAATCCAACCAATAATATGTCTAAAGCGTTTCGTGCAGAAGTTTCGATGTTAACAAATGGCAATATGCAAAAGATGGCGGATATTGCCCTAACCGGTGGAACAATGCGAAGTACGATGGGGATTACTCCACGCTAGTAAAATTAAATCAATAACAAATAAATAAAATAACGAACAGGGAATTTGTTATGAAAAAGAAGTTAATCAGAGGTTTGATATTCTCGACATTTGCGATGAGTAGCTTATCTCATGCAATGATGGCTTTAGATGATGAAAGCTTATCAAAAGTTGATGGTCAAGCTTTACTCTCCATGGAATATACGCAGGGGTATAATTCTGTGGATGAGAGTGGACAAGCCGTTGACCAATCCAAAGTTGGCTTTTATAAACTTGGTTTGGAAGCTGAAATGGAGCTCAATGCCAATATTAAAAAGCTCCAATTGGGTTGTGGTGGTGCAAATGGCTCAGGTGCTTGTGATATTGATATTGATCATATTTCACTGAGTGGCTTGCCTGCAAATAGCAATTATACGTCGGATGAACGTGCGGCAACTTCAGCTTTGCTGACCAATCCTTTTATCGAAATTGCAATTAAAGATCCGAAATCAGCGGCAACACGTGAAGTGATGGGCTTTCGTTTGAGCGCTGAAAAAATTTCTGGATTAATGACATTAGGTACAGAAAATAGCAATACACCCAATGGTATCAATACCTTTAGTGGTTATATGAAAACAAAAGCGTCTGCGGGTGTTGCAACAACTGCCGAGCGTGTGATGGACTATGCTTCTACGCAGCAATACATTGAAGGGGCTGTTAAGGGGACATTATTTGGTGCTGAAGTTGATCTACCGCTTCACTACAAATCAGATAATTATTCTTTTAATTTAAAATCAACCACGGCTCCTTTTACGATTCCAGCCACTGTTGTAAGTGGGAATCGAATGACAGATGTACAGTTAAAGGGTACAGGAACTGTTGATCGTCTAGATTTTAGTGGTCCATTAGAAGCTCAAATCTCTTTACTCGGTTTAAACATTAATTTGAATAAAGATGTGACGGGGTATCTTACTGGGCTAAAAACCGATATTACGGTAAATCAAAGTTTAGGTTTGATTCACGCACTTTATCTAAATAACCCTGCTTCGCTATCTTTACAAGCTCAAAAAATACTCTGGCCTGGTGCTGCAGTCGCAGCAGAAAGAGGGTGGTGGCTGGCGATGGAAGATGAAGTCGATTTGGGCAGTATTACACCATCAGATAAAGTGGCGATTACGGATGAAGTATTGAAACAAACGATCGCCGGAATTAACCATGACCTAAGTACCAATGTTCGTAACTGTGGAGATTTACTCTTTGGTTGTGTTGCAGGTTCTTCTTTGGATGTTAAAGAGATTAAAAACCCGTCATTAATTGATTTCCCATTAACCAATTTAAAACTGTCTGGACAGGAGTTTCGTTCTAACTGCTTCGGCGGGCTGAAATTCTGTTAAGGCTTAAAATATTTGATATAAAAAATCCCGCACCTAGCGGGATTTTTTATGTTTAGCGCAAATTATTTTGCAAGTTTCGCTAAAAGGTCTTCTTTACTGAGGTTGCTTGATTCTTCATCACGGCGACCTTTGTATTCAAATGTACCAGCATCCAAACCTTTCTCGCCAATGACAATACGGTGTGGAATACCTGTTAACTCGATATCAGAGAATTTAACACCAGGACGCTCATTACGATCATCAAGAAGCACATCATAACCAGCAGCAGTTAATTCTGCATACAGTGCTTCAGCTGCTTCCATTGTACGTGGTGACTTATGTGCATTCATTGGCACGATAGCAACTTCGAAAGGAGCAATTGCAGACGGCCAAATAATACCTTTGTCATCGAAGTTTTGTTCAATCGCAGAAGCAACAACACGAGTTACACCAATACCGTAGCAACCCATAGTCACAACGAGAGGTTTGCCATCTTCACCTAAAACTTTGCAGCCAAGCGCTTCAGAGTATTTTTGACCCAACTGGAAGATATGACCAACTTCGATACCACGTTTAATCAAGATTGTACCTCGACCATCTGGAGAAGGGTCACCTTCAACAACATTACGCAGGTCATAAACTTCGGTGTATTGTGCATCACGTTCCCAGTTTACACCTACAGCATGTTTATCAACTTGGTTTGCACCAGCAACAAAGTCTGAAAGTACAGACGCTGCACGGTCAACAATAACGGTAATGCCTTTTTCGGTTAAGCCTTGAGGGCCACAGAAACCAGCAGTTAAGCCTAAGTCAGCTAATTGTGCTTCAGTTGCAAAAGTTAATGGAGCAGCAATTAATGGGTGTTTTTCTGCTTTAATTTCATTCAGTTCATGGTCGCCACGTAGGAATAAGGCAACCACTGGTGCAGCTTTACCTTCTTCAGCAACACCTTGAACCAATAATGCTTTGACAGATTGAGTAGGGTCTGATTTAAGGAATTCAGAAACCTCAGCAATGGTTTTCTGATTTGGTGTATCAACAATCTCAAGTGCTTTAGTCGGAGCAGCACGTTCACCTACTAATACTGCTTCCGCCATTTCTACGTTAGCAGCATAATCTGACTCTGTAGAGAATGCGATGTCATCTTCGCCGCTAGACGCAAGGACGTGGAATTCGTGTGAACCAGAACCACCAATTGAACCTGTATCCGCTTGAACTGGGCGGAAATTTAAACCTAAACGAGTGAAAATTTTGCAATAAGCTGCATACATCTTGTCATAGGTTTCTTGTAAAGAAGCTTGGTCAACATGGAAAGAATAGGCATCTTTCATGATGAATTCACGTGAACGCATCACACCGAAACGAGGGCGGATTTCGTCACGGAATTTAGTTTGTACTTGGTAGAAGTTTGCAGGCAATTGCTTATAGCTTTTCAATTCATTGCGAGCAAGATCTGTAATCACTTCTTCATGTGTAGGGCCAAGTACAAAGTCATTGTTATGACGGTCTTTAAAACGTAAAAGTTCTGGACCATATTGTACGAAACGACCTGATTCTTCCCATAAAGATGCGGGTTGAGTGACAGGCATCAGGACTTGAAGTGAACCAGCACGATCCATCTCTTCGCGGATAATCGCTTCAACTTTATTTAATACGCGAACGCCCATCGGCAGCCAAGTGTATAAACCTGAAGCCAATTTACGAATCATCCCGGCACGAAGCATAAGCTGATGTGAAATAACTTCAGCATCGTTTGGGGTTTCTCTTAACGTTGCAAATAAAAAGCGACTCGCGCGCATGGAAACTGTCCTAAAAAATTAAGCGTTAAAGTGGAGAGTATACAATAAAAAATGAGGTGAACATTTTCCAAAGTCACCTCATTTTAGATTTTGTCATTATGACATGATTTTTTTGGCCTGACGTGCAAGGAAGTTTCGGAAATCATCCAAATAGGTAAAAATCACCGGCACAACCACAAGTGTTAGTAGGGTAGAGGTAATCACCCCGCCAATCACGGCATGTGCCATAGGCGCACTTTGTTCACCGCCTTCACCCAGACCAAGTGCAAGCGGAACCATACCCATCACCATTGCACTGGTGGTCATTAAAATGGGGCGTAAACGGGTTTTACCTGCTTCAATAATCGCTTCATAACGATCTACACCATGATCCATGGCTTTTTTAATAAAGTCGATGAGTAGAATTGCGTTCTTTGTCACCAAGCCCATGAGCATAATAATCCCGATAATGGAAAAGAGGTTCATGGTTGAATTAAATAAGAATAAGGCTAAGAACACCCCAATCAATGATAAGGGCAATGAAGCCATAATGGCTGCAGGGTGAATGAAGCTATTAAATTGTGAACCCAAAACAATATAAATAAATACAATAGAGAGGGTAATTGCAGTCATTGCATAACCCGCAGACTCAGCCATATCTTTATTGGCACCTTGCGTGACAAAACTATAACCTGGTGGCAAGTCGAAGTTTTTCTCTATCTCATTGATTTCGGCACCAATATCACCCGCAGGACGTCCTGCTGTGTTGGCTTCAACCATTACTTCACGTGCCAGATTACGACGGTTAATTTGTGAAGCACCAAGTGTTTCTTCAAAGCTTGCCACACTTGCCAATGGAACTAAAATAGGTAAGCCTGCAGCATCGGTTTTTTGTGATGTGATGTACATGCTTTGAATGTCAGTTGGCAGTCGACGCTGATCTTCAGTGAGTCTTAAATTTACATCATAGGTTTCGCCTTTATCATCCTTCCACGTTGTTACATTATCACCCGCAAGAAGAGGGCGTAATACATTGGCGATTTGATTGACGGATAAACCTAAATCACTGGCTAAAACGCGATTGATATGTACACCTAAGGTCGGTTTAGGTTCTTTGAGTGAGCTTTCTAAGTCGACAATACCGTCGACTTTCGAAATTTCTTTCATGAAGCGGTCAGAAATGCGTTGTAACTCATCTAAGTCTGGTCCTTTAATCGAGATCATAACCGGCTTTTGGCCGCCAGATACTGTTTCATCAGCTGAGGCAATCGAGGTAATGGTAATACCTGCTACATGTTTTAAGCGGGTACGGAATTCATTGTTGAGATCCGTTAATGTTTGACTACGCTCCGTACGTGGTGAAACAGTGACACGAATGCTAGCATGGTTTTTACCCCGATCAGTGGCACTATTAATTGCACCATAAGTGGCTTTGACTTCTGGATGTTGGCGAATTATACGATCTACTTGCTTAAGCTTAGCCTGCGAATATTCAAGGGTTGCATCAACTGGTGTTTCAAATTTGATCCGAATTTCACCTTTGTCTGGTACGGGTACAAATTCAGTTCCGATCATTTTGGATAAACCTAATGCACCAAATAAAGACGCGACGGCGATTAAAAGGGTAATGAGCCTAAATTTTAAAGCAAGCTTGAGTAATTTTTCATAATGATGGCTTAGGTTGTCGAGCTTGCCCGAAATCCAGTTAAAAAAACGTTTGATTTTACCCGGCTTTTTATTTGGATCGTGGCGCTCTGCCCAGTGAGCAGACAACATCGGGTCAAGGGTGAAACTCACAAACATTGAAATCAGTACAGCGGTACTGACGGTTACACCAAATTGATAGAAGAAACGCCCAATAATGCCGCCCATAAATGCCACAGGTAAAAATACCGCGACAATGGTCAATGTTGTGGCCAATACGGCTAAACCAATTTCTTTTGTGCCGTCGAGTGCAGCGGTGACGTGGTCCTTGCCCATATCGGCATGGCGGACAATATTTTCGCGTACTACAATAGCATCATCAATCAGGAGACCGATACTCAGTGAGAGAGCTAGTAGGGTCATCATATTGATAGTAAAACCAAAAATCCAAACAAAGGTGAGGGTACCTAGTAGCGAAATCGGTAGGGTTAAACCTGTAATGGCTGTCGAACGAAATGAGCCGAGAAATAACAATACAATGAGTACCGCAAGTACTGCACCTTCAATAATCGTACGTGCCACGTCTTTAATGCTGCCACGAATACCTTTTGAAGAATCAACCACAATTTCTGCGGTCGTGCCTTTCGGCAATTGCTGTTGGATTTTACTTAAGGTTTTACGGGTATTATCAACTACCTCAATCACATTAGAGTCCGAACTTCTCAGAATGTCGACAGCGACGGCTGTTTTACCATTCAGATAAGCACTCGACTCCATTTCAGCTTGGCTATCTTCTATTTCGGCAATTTGTTTGAGATAAATCGGCGCGCCATTTTTATTGGCAACCACTAAATCACCGAATGAGTTTGGGTGAATAACCCGAGATTTAATTTCGACCACCAATTCTGAGTTCTTTTGTTTTAAAGTCCCCCCCGGAACTTCAATATTTTCAGATTTTAGGGTGTTTATAACTTGGTCTATCCCAATCCCGAAACTTTGTAATTTTTGCGGATTTACTTGAATACGAATTTGACGCTGTGCATCACCCAATAAATTGACCGTACCGACACCGGGAACTGTTCTGAGTTGTGGCACAATCCGTTGATTGAGATAGGAGCTCAAATCACGTAAAGACATGTCCTTCGATTCAAAAACAATCGACATAATCGCACTGGCAGTAGGGTCGTAGCGCTCTACAATCGGGTCATCAATTTCATCACGAAATTGTGCGGTTACTGGTGCAATTTTATCTCGAATATCCTGTGCAGCTACAGAGGACGAGACATCTAGATTAAATTCGACAATAACCGTGGATAAACCTTCACTGGATTGAGAAATGACTTGCTTGAGGCCTGAAATGGTATTGATCTGATCTTCAAGTTTCTTGGTGATTTCAGATTCGACAGACTCAGGAGAAGCACCTGGATAGTTGGTGTAGACAACAACAAAAGGGAAGTCGACATCAGGAAACTCTTCAACACCCATACGTTGCCAAGAAGCGAGTCCTAGCACCATCAGACAGAACATCATCATGATGGTGAAAACAGGATATTTCACACTAATTCGGGTTAACCACATAACAACTGTCCTGCCTTATTCTTTTAATTTTGGCTGATACTTACATCTTGTTTGATATCTGAATCATTAAATTTAATTCGGCTGATCAGATCACTATTTTGTAAGCCCTGAACAATCGCGGTGTTATTGCTATAACTCTGATTCAAAATTTGTACAGGTACTTTGGCAATTTTATTTTGACGAATGACCCAGACGTAAGGTTGGTCTTTTAGATTTTGAATGGTATCGAGTGGAATTTTTTGGCCTGAAATATTATCCGTGCCTAAGATGTGACCTTCGACAAAAGCACCAATACTTAATGAAGTAATAGTTTCATTTGGGGCTGCAAAAAATTCAATTTGACGACTGGCTTGATCGGCAATCGGTGAAATCCGGCTGATTTGTGCTGTGAGTAAATTGCTATTACCTTGGATCCTATATTCAATCTTTTGTCCAATTTTCAGTGCAGCTTGCTGATCACTTGGTAATTTGGCTTGAATTTCTAATTGGTCTGGATTGACGATTTCAAAAAGGGTTTGTCCGGCAGCAACTGTTTGTCCCGGTTCAACATCACGTTTGGTAATCACGCCTTGGATAGGGCTATAAATGGTGCCGTCTTGGTTGGCTTTACGTGCAATATCGACATTGGCTTGTTGAGCACGAACATTTTCCATTTGAGCTTGGTAATCGACACGACTTTGTTCAAACTCTACTTTGGAAATAAAGCCTTGATTCAGCAAACGCTGTTTACGGTCCATCATCAGTTTGGCTTGATTGGCTTGAGCTTGCGTGGAGGCAAGGTTTGCTTGAGATTGAGCAAGACGTGCGGCATTGTCTTGATTATTTAAACGCACCAACACTTGGCCTTTGCTGACACGTTGTCCGACTTCTGCATTAACATTGGTTGCAGTCGCAGTGACTTGGGCTTGAATACTGCTCTGATTGACCGCCCGAATGGTACCTGTAAAGGCTGTTTTTGAAATGGCGTTGCCTTGTTCGATCGTGACCAGATCTTGTTGAATCAATTCAATCTTATTTTCTGGTTTAACACTTTGCTGCGGATCTTCTTTTTGACATGCAGCCAAAGTCAGGCTTATGCAAAGCAGGCTAAGCTTTAAAAATGGGGATGATTGCTGTGCAGAGTGCATAATGGTCCTTATATCAGCGGTCTACAAAAGCAATTGAATAACAAGTTTATTCCATCGCTTTTAAACGCGTAATAATTTTGTCGTATTCAGCTTCTGTATTTCGATAGCGAGTTTGTAACGATTGAATGTATTCTTTTTTCGCTACCATATTTTTTTGATTATTATCCAACATTGTTTTTAATTTTGCCGGAACGGTTTCACCTTTTCGAAAATGTTCACGTTCTTGGCGAACAAATAATACACGATCATTTTGTAATTGTTTTAATTGTTCTTGTTCAAACACGATCTGTTTACGTATACCAGTCAGTGCATCACGCTTTTTAATGGCTGCAGTTCGGCTATTAGTATAGGCTTTTTTAAGTTTGATATCTGACGCTTGCTGACGTGCTTGGGCAGCACGCTGAGGAGCTTGTCTAACGTCAGCTTCAGCATTGTAGGGGCGGTTACGTTTAATCACTTGCATATTTTGATCAAGTGCTTCATAACCATAGCGGATGTGATTTGGTGTCACATTGGTACTGATGTTTGCTATGCCTTTACTGTCATAGTAACGATACCAAGTCGCCTTTTGTGGTTGCTGCGAATTGGTTGGTGCAGCAAATAAAAGCGGGGTATAAGCTAGTAAACAAGTCGTCAGGATGACTTTTTTTGAGAAATGTTTAAGGCCAATCAAGTGAATTTTTTTTGTAAGCGGACTCAACCTTGTACTCCCCAGTTTAAAGTTGACTAAATTACTTATTTTAAAGTAATAATCTTGCTATAATATGCTTAATTAAGACAATTAAATACTATTCCAAGTTAAAAAAAAATCGTTGGTCATCGGAAAGTGTGAAACAGTTAATAAAAACAAGAAATCTTGTGTGTTTGCGCAGAAAATGTTCATTGAAAACGCAAGTAAAGATATGTTAAAAATGTTCACAACTTGTAAATAATAATGCTGCTAACTTAATTGTTTGTACATCCTCAATGGGTAGGGTCAATAAATGGACGATAAATTCCAAAATCTAAAAGTCATGGTAATTGATGATTCAAAAACCATTCGTCGTACGGCCGAAACGCTGCTTCAGCGTGAAGGATGTGAAGTAGTCACTGCTGTAGATGGTTTTGAAGCACTTTCAAAAATTGCAGATGCGAATCCAGATATCGTATTTGTCGATATAATGATGCCACGTCTAGATGGCTATCAAACTTGTGCCCTGATTAAAAACTCTCAAAATTATCAAAATATTCCTGTGATTATGCTTTCAAGTAAAGATGGTTTATTTGATCAGGCGAAGGGTCGTGTTGTAGGTTCTGATGAATACTTGACTAAGCCATTCAGTAAAGATGAATTGCTGAATGCAATCCGTAATCACGTTACAGCTTAATTAGATTTTTTATTTTTTGGGGAAAAAGCATGGCACGTATCCTAATCGTTGATGATTCACCAACAGAAACATTCCGTTTTAAAGAAATTTTAGGTAAACACGGTTTTGAAGTGATTGAAGCTTCAAATGGGGCAGATGGGGTGACAATGGCTCAAGCTGAGTTACCTGATTTGGTCTTAATGGATGTGGTAATGCCGGGTGTGAATGGATTCCAAGCAACACGTCAAATTGCACGTGGTGCGACCACCAAACATATCCCAATTGTCATTGTAAGTACCAAAGATCAGGCAACTGACCGTGTTTGGGGTAAACGCCAAGGTGCTTCTGATTATCTGACTAAACCTGTAGACGAAAAACAATTAATTGATGTGATTAAGCAACACCTCAATGCAGGATAAAGCTCTATGGCAGCAAATGGATTTATCGAATTACTTCGAATCGCAAAACGAGGAAACAAAAACTACGTTTCCACTGAAAATGAAGTAAACCGATGGTCAGGCATTGCTTTTGAGATGATGGGGCAATATTACGTTGCTCCTTTAGGTGAAGTAGCTGAAGTGATCTACCCACCAAAATATACGCCAGTTCCCAACACCCAACCTTGGGTGATGGGATTAGCCAATATTCGGGGACGCTTACTTTCTTTGTCTGACCTAGCACAATATATAACCGGTCATCGAAGTAGTTTTTCACCCACTCAAAAAGTTTTATGTATTAGTCATAATGACCATTATGTCGGTTTGGTAGTCGATCAAGTTTTGGGTATTCAACACTTTAATAAGAAAAGTTATTTTTCTAAACATAATGAGTTGGATCGAAATTTGCAGGAATATTGTCAGGGGTATTTCCACCAGCATAACCAGCAGTGGAATGTATTTCTCTTCAGTCGTTTACTGCAAAATCCAAAATACATGAACGCATCTATAAAATTTATAAATTAATTGTCGCGCACGAACGAAAGAAGGCGTAATCGGGGAGAAGCTGAATGGGCTTTAAACTTAAAAAGAAAAATACGGGTGAAAGCACCAGTGGTCGTAAAGGCGGTAATGCTTTTCTGGCAAAACTGCAATCACAGACAGATCAATTATCTCGAGTTTTTGGTGATAGTGAAAAATCCAAACCATTTATTTATGGTGCGATTGGTTCATTAGTACTGGCAACGATTATTTTATTATACCTATTCTATAGCGTACCTCGCGGTAACCAATTAACGCAAAGTTTGGGTGAACTCCGTCTTCTTTCGCAAACAATTTCGCGTCAAGCAACTGAGGCAACTGCATCAGGTACTGAAGATGCAATGAAAAAATTAATTGCCTCTCAAGATTCGTTCAAAGAAAACTTAGAAACTGTAAAAGACATTCATGCAAATACAGATGCGCTGAAATCTGTAGATACGCAGTGGGCTGAGGTTTCAAAAAGTATTGACTTGATTACTTCGCAACAAAAAATCATTAATAAATTATATGACACGAACATCGCGATTGGTGAAACCATTCCGGGGATTCAGGCGGAATATAACTTGATGGTCGACCAAATGGCACGTCAAGACATGCCTTCGAACCAGGTGGTGATTGCGAAAAACCAAGTATTTATTGCGGAACGTATTTTACGTTCGATCAGTTCGGTGCTTTCAGGTTCTGATAGCTCACGTGAGTCTGCAGATGACTTCAGTGCCGATACTGAAACCTTTGGTTTGTACTTAAATGCCCAATTGGATGGTAGTACAGAGCTTGGTGTACAACGTATTGAAAGCCCTGAATTACGTGAGTCACTTGAAGGCATTAAAGCTGAATATGACGATGTATTAAAATCAGCGGCTGCGACAATTTTGAAAAACTCAACGCAAATTGTGAACGTACGTAAAGCATCTTCACAAATTTTTGCTGAGTCAGACAAATTGTTGGACAACTTAAATCAATTGTCTTCTAGCACAGGCTTGAAAACCATTTTACCTGCGGTACTGTTGATTCTTTCTTTAACAGCCTTCTTGATCTGTGTGTTCAAACTTCTTTCTTTACGTGGTCAATCGGATAAATTCCGTGTAACCCGTCTTCAAGAAGAATATGACCGTAACCAGAACGCGATTTTACGTTTACTCGATGAAATTGCCGATCTTGCAGACGGTGACTTACGTTCGTATGCGACGGTATCTGAAGACTTTACGGGTGCGATTGCCGACTCGATTAACTTCGCAATCGACCAATTACGTGACCTTGTATCGCGTATTACAGAAACTTCTCAAGAAGTTGCGCAATATACCGCCAATACGCAGGGTATTACCAACCAGCTTGCAGAAGCATCTGAACATCAGGCGCAAGAGATTGCTGGTGCATCTGCAGCGATTAACGAAATGGCAATGTCGATTGACCAAGTATCTTCGAACGCTGAAGAATCAGCTGTTGTAGCAGAACGTTCTGTACAAATTGCTGCAAAGGGTGCAGATGTCGTAAACCGTTCAATTGAAGGTATGGACACGATTCGTGAACAGATTCAGGAAACTTCAAAACGTATTAAACGTTTGGGTGAGTCTTCTCAAGAGATTGGTAACATTGTCGCACTGATTAACGATATTGCCGACCAAACAAACATCTTGGCATTAAACGCAGCAATTCAGGCGTCGATGGCGGGTGAAGCAGGTCGTGGTTTCGCCGTGGTAGCGGATGAGGTACAGCGTCTTGCGGAACGTTCAGCGTCTGCAACCAAACAGATTGAAGGCTTGGTAAAAACCATTCAAACGGATACCAACGAAGCCGTAATTTCAATGGAACAAACGACTTCGGAAGTTGTACGTGGTGCGAACTTGTCTAAGGATGCCGGCGTAGCACTGGATGAAATTCAGTCTGTATCGGGTAACTTGGCGAAACTGATTGCAAACATTTCGGATGCTGCAAAACTTCAGTCTGCTTCAGCAGGTCATATTGCGACAACGATGAACGTTGTACAAGAAATTACCTCGCAAACCACCAGTGCAACATTTGATACTGCACGTTCGGTATCTGAATTGGCGAACATGGCTGAATCATTACGTGAATCTGTATCTGACTTTAAACTCCCAGAGTAAGTCAGGCGCAAACCTGGAGTACCTTAGCTGCGGCTAGGGTACTGCACCGATTACAGATAACACATCGATAAGGTGAACTTAACGTCACAGTTAAGTCTTAGGTGATGGTTACAATTAAGTTTGAGCAACCTTCTTGGTGGCAAAACATAAGAAGCCTTAGCTATGAAAGAAATATTAAAAAATTTAGTTGAAACAACTACGCTTCCTGAAGATAGTTATCTTGATCAAGATGCAGAAATTTTAGAGATTTTTGTTGAAGAAATAGAAGAAATCTTTGAAGAACTGGCGGGTTTATTTACAACTTGGTTGGAAAATCCACAAGATAAAGACACTTTAACGACGATTCGTCGTCATTTCCATACCCTGAAAGGTTCAGGTCGTATGGTCGGGGCAAAATCGGCGGGTGAAACTGCATGGGCAGTTGAAGATACACTGAATCGTGTCATTGCGGGTTCAGTACAGTTAACGCCGACAGTTCAAAAGTTTGCACAAACAGTTTTAAATGTTTATCAATATAAGCTCTATCCACGGTTTAAAAATGTTGCCGAATTGGATGTTGACTTACGTCCATTGGTTTTAATGGGGCAACAATTACAACAAAATATTAGCCTTGAGCCTGCACTCGAAGAATTATTAAAACTGGCAGATCAATTAAAATCTGAAGATGGTCTCACTGGTTTAGAACTGACTGATGTTGAAGCTACAGCGTCTGTAGAAGTGCTTGAAAGCACAATTGATGCGGTTGTTGAATCAGAACCTGCTCCTGAACAAGTGGATGCAGATGCATCACTGGTCGAAGAGACAGTGAGCATTTTTATTGAAGAAGCTGAAGAACATCTACAAACGATTGATCAGTTCCTCCAATCTGATGACAGTAAATCACAAGATTATAATGGCTTGATTCGCGCGCTACACACCTTGCGTGGTAGTTCGTCGATGGCGCAAATCGAAGAGATTTTTGAAGCCAGTTCAAAAGTTGAAAACTTATTCAAAACCTTATTGCAAGACGAAATCGTATCGAGCTCGAAAGAAACTGCGTTATTGATTCAATATGCTGAATTTGTTCGTGATTATTTACACGTGCTGCGTTCAGGGGGTAAGGCAAATCTTGCATCTATTTATGAAACCTTCAAAGCTGCTTGGGATGATTATGGTTTTGCTAGCCAAGATCAATTGGCGCCTGAAGATAATCCGCAAGGTTTGGTTTCTAAACTAATCGAATTAAATATTGATCAGTTATTAGATGCTGAATTTGAGTTTGATAAACGTGCCCTTGCTGAATTCCCTGACTATATTCAACAGCTCAGTCAGCAAGCTTTAGAGTTGATTGAACATACGGATAATCGTGCGTCTGTTGGAATACATGATTTCACAACTCAACTGCGTGCAGCGTATCAGTCTTTAATTGAAAAGCCTGAATTACTCCATGCTGATTATGGTTATGAGTTATTTGCGCAAGCACATCAAGAGTTCATTCACTTATTTGACACTTTAGCTGCGGGTCAGCGTGTAGTGTTAAGTGAAGAGGTTCAGCGTTTCTTAAATGAGCTGACTGCATTTGTTCAACAAGACATTGAAGCAGTTGCAGCGACGACAACACCAGAAGCCCATGTAGTTGCTGAACCTGTTGCCACAGTAGAAGATAAAGCCGCTGTTGCAAATACAACAGCAGTAGACTTTGCACAATTAAGTCAGCGTATTCAACTTGATCATCAACAGATGCAAGCGGCGGATGCGAATAATGACTTTGATGAAGATCTTTTAGGGATCTTTATTGAAGAGGCAGAAGAATTATTGGTGGGGATTGATCAAGACCTCAGTACTTGGACACGTGATCAGACCAATACTTCAGCTTTGAATAATTTAATGCGCTATTTGCATACCCTAAAAGGTGGTGCAAATATGATTGCCGCGTCTCATGTGGGTTTAATTTCGCATGAATTGGAGTCGATTTATGAGCGCATTATTCGTCAGCAAATTTCGATTACGCCTGCGTTAATTCAAATTATTCGTTTGGTGCAGGATGATATTTTAGATCGTATTCAAACCATTCGTGACCAAGGGATCGACTACCCAGCGAATAATGTGATCGATATTCTTAAGAATATTCAGTCAATTGTGGCAGGAGAGCGTTCAGAACCTGTTGCATTGGCTTCGGCTCCTATTTCAGCTGAAACTCTACAAGCTACAGTAGAGCCAGATGTGTCGGTGTCAGAGCCGATGGACGCTGCTGAAGACACTGCAGAAGCAGTGGTTGAAGCTCAAACGACTGCTCACACTGAGTCCGCTGTTGAACATCTTGAACATGCGGTTGCTGAACATGTTGAGCATCCAGATGATGATCTACGTTCGGTCATGGAAGAAACTTTCCTTGAAGAGTCTGAAGAAATTCTTGAACAAGCCGTTCAATTATTAAATCAATGGACTGAGCAACGTAGTGACCGTAACGTATTGCTTCAATTACAACGTGCTGCCCATAGTATTAAGGGTGGTGCGCGTATGGTTGAAAATGAACCTGTTGCCGCAATTGCGTATCAACTTGAGACGACGTTTGAGCATTTTGCGGTTCATCATTTCAACTCAAATGCATATGACGGCTTACTCAAAACGACGTTGGCATGGTTAAAAGAAGCAATCTTCAACCATGACTATAGTAATTTTGACAGCATCAAATTGAGCTTAGAATCCATTCAGTATGTGGATGTTACGGTTCAATTGCCAAACCGTGTTGCAGAATTAGAACAAGGTATTGTCAGTAAAGGCTTTGAATTTATTCAAGGTGATGGTGTTGAACCTCCATCTATGTTGGGTGAATGGTCTGAAGCCAATTCTTCTGATAACAGTAATGAGATGATTCGTATCTCGGCTGATCTCGTCGAGAAGATGATTGACTTATCAGGCGAAAACTCGATTAACCGTTCACGTATTGAGATGGACTTAGGTCAGCTAGGCAATACCTTGAATGAAATGGAGTTAGCAATTAAGCGACTTGCTGACCAGTTACGTCGAATGGATGGTGAGCTTGAGTCACAAATTATTGCCAAACATGGTTCTGAAAATTCACGCTATGCGGATTTCGACCCATTGGAGATGGACCAATATTCATCGATTAACCAATTGTCAAAATCTCTAGCCGAATCTGCGTCGGATTTGGTTGACTTCAAGAGTACTTTGGCAGAAAAAATCCGTGATGCGGAAGGTTTGTTATTACAACAATCACGTATTCAGTCAGAAATTCAAGAAAGTCTGATGCGTACCCGTTTGGTGCCATTTGATCGTTTGTTACCACGTTTACAACGTATTGTGCGTCAAACCTCTTCGACCTTGAACCGTCCTGCAGAATTGATTGTTCAAAATACAGAAGGTGAATTGGACCGTACGATCTTAGAGCGTTTGGTGACACCATTTGAACATATGCTGCGTAATGCGGTCGACCATGGTTTAGAAGATACTGCTGACCGTTTGGCTTTAAAAAAGCCAGAAGTAGGTAGCATCGTCTTGAACATTAGTCGTCAGGGTACTGATGTACTGGTGTCTTTCAGTGATGATGGTAAAGGGATTGATGAAACCAAAATTAAAGACAAAGCCTTAAAACTTGGTTTAATCAAAGCGGATCAGTTCCTCGATAAACAAGAAATCTTGCAATTGATCTTCCATCCAGGTTTCTCAACGGCACAAGCGGTAACGCAAATTTCGGGTCGTGGTGTTGGTCTGGATGTGGTGCAAAGTGAAATTAAAGCCTTGGGTGGTCATGTTTCCGTTGAGTCTGAGTTAGGTAAAGGGACGACCTTTACCATTCGTGTACCAACCACAGTAGCGGTCAGCGATGCCTTGATGGTGAAAGCGGGCGATCAGCAATATGCGATTTCATTAGCGCAAATTGAACGTATTGTCCGTATTGCACCTACGGCACTCGAAACTTACTTCAATAGTAAGGATGACGTGTTTAAAATTGACAACACCAATTACAAACTACGTTATCTATCAGAGTTTGTGGGTAATCAGCCAATTCCACGTTTAAATAATGTCGGCCATTCATTGCCTGTACTGTTAATTAAAGGCAACAGTGGTCAAACCATTGCTTTATTGGTCGATCAGCTGGTGGGTTCCCGTTCTCAAATCGTGGTGAAACCAATTGGTCAACAATTTACCAGTGTGGCCGCGATTGCAGGTGCCACGATTCTAGGTGATGGTCATGTATGTTTGATTTTGGATGGGCAAAATATTGCACGTCAAATTCAAACTACGCAGCGTGTTAAACATTCAGCTGAACAGCGTGATTTGGGCCGTCAAGCCAATGCGCGTCGTTTAGTGATGATTGTCGATGACTCGGTAACTGTACGTAAAGTGACTTCACGCTTACTTGAACGTCAAGGTTATGACATTGTGACAGCGAAAGATGGTGTAGATGCAATTGAGCAGCTTGAAAATGTCCGTCCAGACTTGATGCTACTTGATATTGAGATGCCACGTATGGATGGTTTCGAAGTGACAAACTTAGTTCGTCACCATGACATTCACCGTGACCTGCCAATCATTATGATTACATCACGTACAGGTGAAAAACATCGTGAGCGTGCATTTAGCTTAGGTGTGACTCACTATATGGGTAAACCATTCCAAGAAGCTGAATTGCTTGCCAATATTGAAGCTTTAATTGCAGAAAAGCAGGGGTAATCTATGAGCCAAAATACTGTTTCTCAGATTGTCAGCGATAAAATTGATCAACAGGAACTGCAACATCTCATTACGGTATCTACCGGGTTTATCGATGCATATATCATTGATTGTCATGGTAAAGAGCCAATGTTGTTGCCACAAAATATTGTGCTTTCGGCGCTCGATAGTGCAACCAAGGTTCCTTTTGTTGAATGGCATGAATTGAAATTGCCTGTTTTCTCGGTCAATGATCCTGCAAAAAATCAGGGCGTGGCTTTGGTGATTGAAGGCGATGATGTTGGACAGCGTTTTGCACTGATGTGTAATGAAATGCCGAAAACCATTCGTCTGCGTATTTCTGAAGTGGTTGATGAAGAAAAAACCGTGAAAGACGCCAATATTTTCCAATATGTACGCCTGGCCGATCAGGTATTTCATATTCCAAATTTAGCCAATATTCAAAACAGCATTGGGCTTCAAGTGGCTTAGTATTTGTAAAAGCGAGATATAAAAAAGGAACTCCATGGAGTTCCTTTTTTTTGACTATGTGGGGAATATTTAAGCCAACAGGTTTTCTAAAATCTTTTCGTAAATTTCAGAAAGTGGCTCCAACTCTGCCACATTGACGTGTTCATTTATTTGGTGAATCGTAGCATTTAAAACACCCAGTTCAAGCACCTGTGCTCCTGTAGGCGCAATGAATCGACCATCAGAAGTTCCACCACTGGTCGAAAGTTCTGTTTCTGTCCCAGTAACATCTCGAATGGCATCACGTGCAGCATTCACTAACTCACCGACAGGGGTTAGGAAAGGCAGACCAGATAACGTCCAAGAGATGTCATATTCAACGCCATGACGATCTAAAATTTCCAAAGTACGTGCTTTGAGTTCATCTGCCGTTACTTCTGTTGAATAACGGAAGTTAAAGAGTAAATTCATCGTGCCCGGAACAACGTTGGTTGCACCTGTACCCGCATTGATATTGGAAATCTGGAACGACGTTGCAGGGAAGTATTCGTTACCATTGTCCCACACGGTATCGCAAAGTTCAGCCAGTGCTTTTGACGCAGTATGGATTGGATTGATCGCAAGATGTGGGTAAGCAACGTGACCTTGTTTACCTTTAACGGTTAAATTGGCATTTAGTGAACCACGACGACCATTTTTAACAATATCGCCAAGTGTGTTGGTGCTAGATGGTTCACCCACCAAACACCAAGTCATTTTTTCATTACGCGCTTCTAAAGTTTCAACAACTTTGACGGTCCCGTTGATCGAAGGACCTTCTTCGTCAGAGGTAATGAGAAATGCAATAGAGCCTTTATGATTTGGATGCTTTGCAACAAAACGTTCTGAAGCTACAACCATAGCTGCCAACGCTGTTTTCATATCTGCGCTGCCACGACCATACAGTTTACCGTCGCGAATTTCAGGAAGAAATGGGTCAGAACCCCATGCATCTAAGTTACCCGTAGGTACAACATCAGTATGACCTGCAAAACAAAATACTGGTGCTTCAGTCCCTTTACGTGCCCAAAGATTATCTACATCATCAAAACGCATATTTTCAATGTTAAAGCCAATCTTGGCTAAACGTTCCGCCATAATGTTCTGGCAGGTATGGTCAATCGGTGTCACCGACGGTTGGCGCAGTAATTCTAGGCTGAGATCAAGAGTTGCTGTTGAGGTCATGCTAAATACAGAAGTCAAAAATGTCGCAATATAATAGGCGAATCGACAAGCGAAGGGAAATTTAGACGTGAAAAAACCCTATTTAAAAAATAGGGCTCTTTTATAAATTCTTGGGAAAGAAATTAATTGCGGCGAATTTCTTCCGAAGTTTTCTCAGCAGTATTGGTTACAGCATCTCCAGCTTTAGATACGTCTTTACCAACACCTTTTACTGTATTACAACCTGTCAGTACGAAAGCAACCATAAGTGATGCAGCTAAAATTTTTTTCATTGAATGTAATCTCCATTATGAAAGAATAATTTTTAGAAGACTAAATTATTCTGTTGTGAGATTTAGATTAAAAAATAGGCTTATTGAACAGTAGGTAGTTTTTATGGTGGTTGAGTAAATAAATGTAATTATCTATCAGGCTTTATATTTAGTATTCTGCCATTTCAAGTGGTTTGAGGCAAAACTAAGCGTGGTAATCTATACATATAATAGCTTTCATCGCTGTCCTTTTTATATAAACCATCTGTCCACCAATGTGCAGTTTTACTTGTGGGTTGCTGCTGTACGCAGATCCATTCATGTCGTTGTAGGCGATAGAAACCTTGACTTATGGACGGAATGACATGTCCCCATTGACCTATTCTACGCGCAGGATTGACCCAGTTTGGTAATGTGCTGGTACGCTGAATAGGTAAATATAATTGACCCTTTAAAACGCAATAGCGTTGTTGAATCTGCTGCCCAAGTGCTTCATCAAATTGGAATTGTTTTTGGGTAAAATGATTAAGCTTTCGAGCCAAAGTATCACTACGATTTAAGCCATACCAATAGGGTAATTGAAAATCGCGCTCTGCTAGATAGTATTTTAAAGCCACTTCCCAATGTTCAACTTCACCACTTTCAGTATTTTTTAAAACAAAGTCGAGTTCACCTACTGTACGAGGGCCGTCAATTTTTTGAATGCTATGTCCGAGTAACTGGTAGGGATGGTATGGGTGATCGAGAAGCCAAAACCATATAAACATTTCGAAACGTAAACCAAGGCGAGTACTTTTTAATTTTTGTAAAAATTCTACTAATTCACTTGGGTGTTGTTCGAGTTGTTTTAAACGGGGAAGGTAGGCTTCAAAATATTTATGCCAAAGCTCGTTTGGATGAAAATGAAAGGGATAGCGGATTTCGAGTTCATTGGGAATTTGCTGCAGAATATTTGGGCTAGCAATACAGAAAGCCAATTGGCGAACTAAGGGCTGTTTAAATTGCAACCATGGCTCAAAATAAGACGACGTTGTCGGGGCTACAGCCATATTGAAACCTTTCGAATAATGCAGAATAACAACGGATAATTGTTAAAAACATCTTATACTACCTGAATTGAAAGTTCAGGGTAGCGGTATGAAGACGTTGTTTTGGCGAAGCTTAGTGGTTGTCTTTGTCATTTTAGGCTTTATAGGGGCTTTATTGCCGGGAATGCCCACGACAGTCTTCTTAATATTAGCTGCATGGGCGGCTTCAAAAGGTTGGCCTCAAATGGATGCTTGGTTGTTGAATCATCCTAAATATGGGCCAACCTTAAGCGCTTGGCGCGAAAATGGCACAGTCCCACGCAAAGCAAAATGGTTTGCATCGATCATGATGTTTGTGAGTGGTCTGATTATGCTTTTTACATCAGCACCGATTGCCGTCAAGATTTTCACTGACTTAACCATGTTGATTGTTGGCATTTGGTTATGGACACGACCAGAGCCAAATAAGATTAGGACTATTGAACATTCGCCGCAGACTAAACCACAAGATAAAGATAAGCAGAAAGAGCAAGAGCATGTCTGAATATACCCAAGATCAAGCAGATATCCTGATTAACTTGAAAGATCAAACTTTAACTTTGCCGAAGCTAAATAAGTTTTACCTCATTTCATCGGGTAAAAATGGCATTGGTGAGCAGGAAAATAGTGGCAAGACGCCACGAGGCTGGCATCAAGTGGCTGAAAAGTTTGGTGGACAACAACCTCAAAATGCAGTTTTTAAAGCACGTCAGTGGACCGGAGAGGTTTACGACGAGCAACTTGCTGCATCACACCCTGATCGGGATTGGATTTTATCTCGAATATTATGGCTCAGTGGTTTAGAACCCGGCTTTAATGCAGGTGAGGGCTGTGATACTTATCAACGTTATATTTATATCCATGGCACACCAGATAGAGAGCCTATGGGTATACCGATGTCACATGGTTGTATTCGCATGCGAAACAGCGATGTTGTAGAACTTTATCAATTGATTCCATTAAATGCGCTGGTTTACATCACTGAACATTGAACACGTCGTTAAAAGCATAAGCCATGAAAGCCGAAGTTCATGACATCAAACCATGGTTTGAAGAATTAAAGTGAGTTTGAAAGGCGTTTTTTGTCAGAAGTAATACACGCAAACTAACAGAAAATCGTGTTTGAATGTATTTTGTACACTGTGGTGTTTTAGAATGTAGTGTATGTGATGAATTAATCGTCGGTTCGCTGAATGATTAGTTATGAGTCCACGCGAAAAACTGTTTTTATGTGAATGATGCAGAATATAAGTCATATTTTTAGTAATAAATTTACAGGTTTATAGCTAAAAAATGTTCAAAAATACTGATTTTTCCGCAATATAACTTATTTTTTAATCACTCAAACAGAAAAAGTGGAAAAGAGTTAGAAAAGCGTTTGACAGACCGTGAGGATTCTCTATAATGCACCTCATCAAACGATGAACATGTTTTGAAAAGGGCGCTTAGCTCAGTTGGTAGAGCGTCTGCCTTACAAGCAGAATGTCGGCGGTTCGATCCCGTCAGCGCCCACCAAACCTTTTCAGCGTTAAGATATTTAGAGTGCAGCGGTAGTTCAGTTGGTTAGAATACCGGCCTGTCACGCCGGGGGTCGCGGGTTCGAGTCCCGTCCGCTGCGCCACTTTGAATCTTAATTCGTTTGAACCACAATAGCGACATTGTGTAAGTGCAGCGGTAGTTCAGTTGGTTAGAATACCGGCCTGTCACGCCGGGGGTCGCGGGTTCGAGTCCCGTCCGCTGCGCCATTTACATGATAGACCTTTTGAGGGCGCTTAGCTCAGTTGGTAGAGCGTCTGCCTTACAAGCAGAATGTCGGCGGTTCGATCCCGTCAGCGCCCACCATATTTTTTGCGATGCAGCGGTAGTTCAGTTGGTTAGAATACCGGCCTGTCACGCCGGGGGTCGCGGGTTCGAGTCCCGTCCGCTGCGCCATTACAAAGAATATAATTGTTGTACCCTTTGAGGGCGCTTAGCTCAGTTGGTAGAGCGTCTGCCTTACAAGCAGAATGTCGGCGGTTCGATCCCGTCAGCGCCCACCATATCTTTTAAGATATAGGTTGTGTTTCGAAAGAAACTACGTGATGCAGCGGTAGTTCAGTTGGTTAGAATACCGGCCTGTCACGCCGGGGGTCGCGGGTTCGAGTCCCGTCCGCTGCGCCATTTATCTTAAAAATCTCTGTTCAAGAGAATGCCTTTAGAAAAATCTTCGATTTTTCTCTTGCGCTCAGACAAAGCTTCGCTTTGTTACTCTTCGCTCAGGGCGCTTAGCTCAGTTGGTAGAGCGTCTGCCTTACAAGCAGAATGTCGGCGGTTCGATCCCGTCAGCGCCCACCATATTCTTCTATAGAAACTTCTTTCCCCAAAAGCTTGCCTAAATTTTCTGATTTACATAGAATCCGCTCTATAATAATTTTAATATTGTATGTGATCTATGAGAAATCCATATCAGCGCAAGGCAGCGTCTAAAACTCAAACTACAAATTACAATCCTCAAGAAACCTATAAACAATTTATTGAAAATATGGTCGCTCAAGGTGGCGTGATTGCGTTATATCAAGATGGTTGGGCCCTTTGTGCGACACCTACAGGTCAACGTTCCTTCGCCATTTGGCAAAACCGTGGTTTGGCACGTTTATTAATTAAAGACAATTGGTCCAATTATGAAATTCAGGAAATTTCATTAAAAGACTTTATCGAAAAAGTCATTCCGTTTTTACGCAGCGAGAGCACTACAGTATCTTTAGATTTAACCCCAGAAGGACAAAATATTTTAGTTGCACCTGAAAAGATGCTGTTAGATATTAAAAATTATTTATATCAAGTTTATCAACAGCGCCCAGAAATCTTTGAAAACCTTAAAATTCCTTTGCCACGTAACATTCGTTTAAATTAATGGTTTATTTACAGCATAAAAAAGCCCTTGTTCATTGGTCGAACAAGGGCTTTTTTTTAATATTCGTTAAGTACAAAACCGCTCAAAAAGGCAAAATATTCTCGTAGCCAAGAGTTGTAGCGGATGTACAGCGGTGTAGGCGCTGCAATGGTATACACCTGTGTATAGCCTAACTTTCGTGCAATTGCTTTTGCACGTGGAAGGTGAAAGTCACTACTGGCAATCGCAATGGGGGCATCAAGAGAAATCTGATGTTGTTTTAAAATCTTTTTACTATTGATCAGGTTGAGTTCTGTACTGGTACTTTTACTTTCTTCATATATGCCTGCCGCTGAAATGTCATAGTGTTGAAGTAAATAGCGTTTCATGACGGAAGATTCGGTCATTTTTTCATTAAAGCCTAAACCACCCGTCATGATCATAATAGTATTGGGTTGTTGCAAGGCATACGGTGCTGCGGCATCGAGACGCGCCTTTAAGGTCGGAGAGGGTTGACCATTTTCAATACCACTACCCAAAACGATGATGGCTTGGACGGAAGTAAATGGCTTGGATTGCTGGCTATTGAAGTGTAAATACGCAAAAAACAGTAAAAGGCTCAATAGCCAAAGCCAAAACAACCACCATGTAGCACGCCAGAGCCTTTTGAGTTTAGGGTATTGATCTAAAATATTGTGGATTTGCGTCGAAAATAGTCCGGATAAAATAAAAATACACCCAATGACTAAGGGTAAAAGGATGCCTAAATGAATTTTATCTAATGTAAGTAACCAAATGGCATCTACGCAGAGCAGCAAGCCTACACAAAGCAGTAGTATTCTTTTCATGCAAAAAATTAAAGCAGTATTCGTATTTGGCCTAAGTATAGCGTGAAAAAAACCAGACACGAGGTCTGGTTTTTAGTTGGGACTATTTATGAGTAAACATCTTATTAATAAACATCACGGCGGTAGCGCCCAGCTTGACGCAGTTCAGCAACAACGTCTTCACCTAATATATCAATCAGTGCGTGGTCAACATCCGTTGCCATACCGTTGATACTACCGCAAACGTAGATCACGGCACCTTGTTCTACCCATGATTTTAATAAGGTCGCATGGTCACGTAGCTCATGATGCACATAGCGTTTCTCCGTTTGATCACGAGAGAAGGTGAGGTCTATGCGTTGAACTAAACCGGTGTTTTGCCATGCTTCAATGACGTCTTGATAAAAGAAATCATGTGCGCGTTGGCGCTCACCAAAAATCAGCCAGTTTTGCGTATAGTCTTGACGAACTCGTGTATGTAACAGGCTGAGTAAACCAGCAATACCTGTACCGTTACCAATACAAATCACAGGACGATTATCTGCAATCAGATGGAATGATTCATTGGTACGAATACGCAGTTGTAGTGTGCTATTGATCGCAGCATGTTGTGTTAACCAACCAGAGCCTAAACCAAGCTCACCATCCGCATTGGATTGCTGACGCACCACTAAGCGTAATACTTGCTGACTTGGAATACTGGCAATCGAGTATTCACGAGTTGGAAGCGGTGGAAGCTGTTCAAGCAAATGATCAAGGTTGGCAAATGGTTCAACATCCGTATTTAGGTTGCGATCCCATAATGCATCTTCAATACGTTGCTGAGTAGAATCAACCACTTGCTGACTTTGAATTTGGTACTTTTGCATGAAGTTTGCAATACGTTCAGCACTATTACCAGGTTGAATCTCTGCAATATCACCCGCTTGCCAATTGGCTTCATGTTGCGGTTTTAACTCAATATTAAATGCAGGTGCACCTAAACTGTTCGGGTTGAGTAAATCACGTTTGGTCAATGTCCATGCATCAAAAGTTTTTTCAATTTGCATGTGCTGAAGTTCAAGTTTAGTCGCTTTGGCTAAAGCGCTATTCCATGCTTGAATGGCTTGGGTATCGCCATTATTGACTTCAATCGTGTTAAACAGGGGCTTCGCAGCATTACTCTGCATCCAACGATGAATCGCATGACCAAAGCTACAGAAAGTATCAGGATATTCTTCTGAACCTAAAGCTAATACGGCAAACTGAACATGACTCAAATCGAGGCTTTGTGTCATCAGTTTACGTTCAAAGCTTGAAGCGAGGTCAGGTGCTTCGCCAGTGCCATAAGTACTTGCAACAAATAAAACCTGAGCGGCTTGCGTTAAGTCATCAGCAGAAAGTTGCTGAACAGCTTTCACTGTGACGGGCTGACGAGCCTCTTGTAAGCTTGTTGCTGTACGCCATGCCAATTGTTCAGACTGACCTGTTTGTGATGCATAGCAAATTAACCAAGGCTGTGCGTTTGGGTCGATGGCAACAGGTGCTAAGCTTTGACGAGCTTGCTGTGTCAGTTTTTTCTGTTTACGACGTTTGAGATAGAGCATCCATCCAGTGACAAAGAACAACGGCATCATGAGGGATGCAATAACCACAAAGAACTGATAAATCGGTCCGAAGAAACTACCACGATGCACAGGTAACATGCTGGTCATGATTTTTTCATTTAATTTTTTATCTTCGTATAACTCGATATCGGTGAGAGCAGACGTTTTGTAGTTATAAGTCGCTTTGTTGCGAGCACGTTCATGTTGAGGGACGGCATC
Source organism: Acinetobacter sp. YH1901134 (assembly GCF_013416965.1). Classification (NCBI taxonomy): domain Bacteria; kingdom Pseudomonadati; phylum Pseudomonadota; class Gammaproteobacteria; order Moraxellales; family Moraxellaceae; genus Acinetobacter; species Acinetobacter sp. YH1901134. The sequence continues at coordinate 178,731 of NZ_VPEW01000001.1, forward strand.
CACAAAGTTAATTTCTAATTCACCATTGGCTTTTTTCGGAATATTAAAAGTGACACTTGAGTATTCACGACCAATATTTTGATTAAAGCCATTCCAACTTTGGGTAAGGGCAATATTCACTTGTTCTGGTTTTAGACCACGTTTTTCTCCGCGACCTTCAGCACCATGTTTGTTTTCTTGAGAGCCGTGTTCAGAGGGACTCGACGTTGCAGGGTTTCTTTCAGAACGTGCTTGGTGTTCGCCATGAGTTTGTTTTGCCTCAGTGGCTTGTTTTTCACCACCTTGCTTTGCACCCGCCTGTTCAGCAGATTGCCCATTCGGTTTTGGACGTTCTTGTAACTGGGGCTGTGGACGTTCAACGCCCATGACTTTAAACATGCCATTACGCCACCAGTCATAAGACCAGTACAGGCCTGTACATGCCAAAATGAGATAGAAAATAATCACCCATGTGCCGACGACAGCATGTAGATCCCACAGGAAATTACGTCCTTTGAGCTTTGGTTTAACTGCAAGCCATTGTTTAACAGAATGTCTCTTTGGCCAACGCAGATATAAACCACTCAATACAAAATAAATCAGCATGAGTGTACATGCGCCGGTAATTTGTTTACCAACAGGGCCAACAGTTAAATTACGGTGTAGCTGCTGTACAAACTGGAAGAACTTTTGACCTTTGATTTCAGGTAAAACTTCGGCTGTATAGGGGTTAACCATGATGTTATAGCCACGACGAGCACCTTCTTTGACAATATTCACGGTACTTGAGGCGGTAGCATCTGAGGCAATAGAGATGCTGTTGATTTTCATGTCAGGATCAGACTGACTAAAGTGCTGATAAAGCTCAGCAGGGGTTAGTTTAGGCTGCTGTTGAGCCTGAACCACATAACTGTCCTGATTGATTGTTTTAAGTATTTGCTGTTCATAGGAATAAATGGCACCTGTAACCCCCATGAGCGAGAGTATTAAGCCGGCACTAATCCCCAAGAACCAGTGAATCTGGAAAAGGGTTTTCTTAAACATGATGGATTTAATATTGATAAAAGGTTGCTGAATTGCGACGAATTATAAACGATGATGTAGTAGAGAATGTGGAAAAAGTAAGTAATATTCATTCTCATTATTGTAATTATCAATGATCATTCGAAAATTAAACAGATAAAAAAACCTCCAAAAGCGGAGGTTTTTTTATACATAAATGTCTGTTTGGCTTAAATTGCTTTAGCTGGGCCTACAGTTTCATTTAAGTGTTTACGAATGGTCGAAAATGGAAACTTCTTGCTATCCATACGTTTAGGCAAGATGTATGCGCCGTCTTGACCCTTCACTTTAAAGTTCAAAAGGATGAAGTCTTTAGTGTCATACCATTCATGAATGTCTTTCCAACCGACAGTCATCGTACCCATGTTTGCGCCCATACGTTGCTGCATAGAGATCCCATGCGGCTGAACACCCATGCGAATGCCTTTAATTTCTTGTACAGGAACCTCGTTTAGTTTGCGTTTCGCATACCACTCGATACCGAATTTACGCACAAGGAAGTAAATCACAACACAGACAATAGCTACCCAGCAAAATACTGTTGAATAGTTCTTAATAAAGATGAGGCCCAAGAGTGCCAGAGCAAGAATTGCACCCATAATTAGCCATGCTTTTTTGCCAATTTTGAAGTTACTGCGAGACAGAACAAGTTGAGCATAACGTTGTTCTGCTTCAGAAATTTCATAAGCCACTGGCTCTAGCGTGTAGGCATATAAATTTTTTGCGGTCATAGTGAAAGTAACAGATTTAAAACTGTAAAAAGTTTAGCATTATTTATACCAATTCAGTGAGTATATTGTTCCAAAATCATCCAAATTATAGCGAAGCCAGTTCAGTCGATGCCTGATCATGTTCATGACTGAGATTTTGTTTCAATTGGCTAAATTGGTTCAACACGTTAAACATCAACGAAAGCTGTTGTAGCACAATCAAGGATTTTTGATCTTCCTCACTATTTTGTGACAATCGCTGACGGATTTCTTGCAACATATTTTGCGCAGATAAGTCTGGAACTTCGTCACGCAGCAATGCACCTTGAATGTCATCTGTGGCTTTATCCAATAAGGTTAAGACCTGTTGGTCTTGAATTTTTTCACGATGCGCACCTAAGGCCGCGATATAACTAATAAAGGTGTGATTGAGACACAAAAACTCAAAGGCTAAAGCTTTTTGAGTCGGATCGGTATCGGGTTCGGTGGCTAATGTGGAAATCAGTGATGCTACTTCTGCATCGGTATTATGTGCTGCACGACGGACCACACGATAATTCAAGCCGTTATTACGACCAGATTTGTATTGTTCAACCACTTCGGCCAAATAATCACACTGCGCTTGAATAGAGCGACTGATGGTCCGAGGTAGGCGACGGAACTTCCAGTCTGGGAAAATGAAACTCACACCAAACCATGCCAAGGCACAACCAATCAGTGTATCAATCATACGCGGCATAGCTGCGGCAAAACCCATGCCATCTAAGTTAAAGTTGATCAGCGCCAAAATGGTAATAAATGCAGTGGCTTGTGCATATTGCTTACTGCGTAATTCAAAAAACAGCACGCCACTTAAAATGAGTAGCAGTAACTGACCTTCGACAGAAGGAACAAAATATAAAATCGCATAACCTAAAATAATTCCGACCAAGGTGCCAATGATACGTAAATAGAGGCGGCGCTTGGTGGCGTTAAAGTTTGGCTGGCTGACAAACAGGGCAGTCAATAAAATCCAATAGCCATAACTGATATTGGTCACTTGGACAAAAATATAACCAATAAATAACACGGTCGATAAACGCACAGCATGACGGAACAGCACCGATTCAGGGCTCAAATGTTGTTTGAATCGAATGACGATGTCGTCCCAACCTTTTAAATCATCATCTTTTAAACGATTTTCAATCAGGGCTTGTCGGTCAATATAACGCTCGGTTTCGACATTACGTAATTGCGCATCGATGCCTTTTAGGTTTTGGTATAAAGCAAATAAAGAGTTGATCCAGACCTCATCGTATTTTTGCTCTTCACGCAGCTTTTCGAGTGACAATTTTAGATTGTGGAACGCATGTTTAAAACGTTGATTATGATGATAGGGTTTTCGCTGTAAGATGCTGATACTTAAATCTTTACAGGCTTTACCTTGAATCGAAAGCACACGTTGAAAGCGAAATAAAATATCACTATGTTCAAAAATACGGGTCAATTTTTGATAATCAATATGCGCGGAATCGGCACGTTCATGAATGTCTTGTGCGACAAAATAATATTGCAGGCTACGACGTGTATCTTTTTGTCCACGGTCGCCTTTTAAACGCGTTAATAAGGCTGTTTTCATATCGTTGAAAATGCCAATTAATTTGCCATTTTCTAGCGATAGCTCAATCAAACTTTGCTGATAACTTTCCGGTGTCATATCGACATCAAACAAGTTAGATTTTGCAAATAAGAAGTCACCTAGGGACGAATAACTTTGGGCCAATTTGTCCTGAACTTGACGTACAGGAAATAATAGAAAGCTCAAAGTCGAAAGCAGTCCATACCACATCGCACCGATGACCAATAAACCCGCTTGTGTGTACCAATTTTCAAAAAGTTCGACCCCAAGCATGGAATACACGGAGATCACCAGACAGCCATAAGAAATGGTGGCATAGCGACGACCCAATGAACCCAAAAGAATCCAACCGATACAAGACACAATCAGCCCCAAAGCAAATAAAATCGGATGCGGGAACAACAGATAAATGGATACCGCAGTAACAAAGAACCCAATATAAGTATAAATTTGATTGAGCACGCGGACTGAAAAGCGGTCATCGATATCACTTAGACCAGCGGCAACCACACCCAAGGTGAGGGGAATGGTCATCAATTGCTGATCTAAAAAATATGGGACAAAGGCTGTTCCTGCGAAGGCAATGACCATGCGCAAGTTATACATAAAGGTCGTGTTATAGGTTGCTTGTTTCAGTCGTGCGAGCCAGGCGTTCAAAATTTTTCCTTTGCTAAAGCGATGGGGCAGTAAGCAATGTGTATCGTGTGAATTTTCACATTGAAGCCAAGAAATAATACTATGTGCAGTGTAAACTTGTCTGCAAAACTTGCTTGCAATAAATGAATTATTCTTATGAAAAGCGTCGAATCACAAAAGGAATTTTCTCAACGCTGGATCGTCTTATTGGCGTTGCTGACTGCTTTGGGGCCACTTTCAATCGATATGTATTTGCCTGCTTTACCTCAAATGGCCGATGATTTTGGTGTCACAACGCAACAAGTGGCCAATAGTCTTCCTGCGTATTTCTTGGGTTTGGCGATTGGGCAGTTAATTTATGGGCCAGTCAGCGACCGTATTGGGCGTAAAACACCGCTATATTTCGGTTTGGTTTTATATATTTGTGCCAGTTTTCTGTGTGTCTTTGCCAATAGTGAATGGAGCTTGATCGCTGCTCGTGTTTTGCAAGCGTTGGGTGGCTGTGTCGGTGTGGTGATTGCCCGTGCTGCAATTCGTGATCGCTTAAGTATGCAAGCTTCTGCTCAAGCTTTTGCCAGCATGATGATCGTGACAACAATTGCACCAATCATTGCACCTACTTTAGGCGCATGGGTTTTGCAGGTGTTTGAATGGCAATACATATTTGCGGTATTAGTGCTTGTCGGTATTTTTTGTCTTTTCTGCGTACATTTTTTCTTTCAAGAAACCCTACCTGTTGAGCGGCGCTTAAAATTAAGTTTGAAACAAGTCTTAGGCTTATATAGTGCGATTTTACAGGACGAAAGCTTTCGTAAACCGATGCTCACAGGCTGTTTTTCTGGTGCAATTTTATTTTGTTATATCAGTGGTTCATCTGCCATTTTGATGGATGGTTATGGTCTGAGCCAACAGCAATTTGCTTACGTATTTGGTGCGAATGCTTTAGGGATTATGGTGTTTTCGACCCTCAATAAGAAACTTGCAAATCGACTGGATGTTCGCCATCGATTGCACTTGGGTAATGCACTTCAATTATGTGGTGTGCTGATCTTATTGGTGGCGGGCCTATTTTATCTTTCATCTATCGTTGTTGTAATGTTTGGCATGTTCTTATGTGTTGCTTCTATCGGCTTCACTGGGCCAAATGCCACGGCATTGGCGATGTCTGAACAAGGCTCACGAGCTGGCACAGCCAGTGCAATCATGGGAAGTATGCAATTTGCCTGTGGTCTAATGGCCGGAATGTTTTTGAACTTTTTAGTATGGTCAGCGCTCATCAATATGGCCCTGATTATGTTGCTGTTTGTGGTTATTGCAATGTTCACCATACGTAGTTTAAAAGCTTCAGCCATGGGTTGAACTGAATGCAGGTGATGACGTTTAGCAGGTCTTACTTAAACGTCAGTCATCAACGTACTAGTATTATTGATCAAATATCCACGTCACTCATTATAAATGTTCATCATCCATAACTTTAGAAGAGGGCGCTATTTTCCCATTGTGAGGGCAGTATCTGTTTACTCGAAACTTATATCAAAACAATCATCCACTTGGAAATAATTTGTGATACGGTGGATCGCTGTTGTCTCACTCTAATGAAATAGAGCAACTGATAAATAAGTATTATTTGCATTAAACACAGTACTTTATGTTGAATCACTATATATCAAATGCCTCTATTGGCAATATGTCGGATTTTATAGTTTTTATTGCATACCTACAGGGTATGGGTTTTTACCTTTAAGGTATGAATATTGAGATTTTTTGCCATCTGAATCAGCTAAGTCCGAATTTTAACTAAATATTTCAGTCTATTTTCAGTAATGGATTCAGGTTTCTTGCTTTTTGCTTTCAAGTATTTCGTTATTGGGGGCTACAAGTTAAGGCTTTAATGCGACTAAAGCACGGATATGCAGCATGAAATTTGTCCGCTCAAATAGCTGAATAACAAAGCACCCGGATTTAGGGTATACAACAATGACAGGACAATAGAGAGCTTAGGATGAAAACTCAAACTGTATTCCACCCAATGAAAACCCTTGTTGTTGCCATGAGTTTGGCAACGGTGTCAATGGCTCATGCAGGCAGCAATACTTCTGAAATTGAACAATTACGTGCAGAAGTTGCAGAACTGAAAAGTTTGATTAAAGCGCAGCAGCAAGTTCAACAACAGCAACAAACAGAGATTCAGCAAGTTAAAGCGCGTCCTGTTGCACCACCACCGCAACCAGCTACTCCAGCAGCAAGCTTAAAATCTAAAACAGGTGCAGATGTAAGTCTTTACGGTTTTGTTCGTGGTGATGCGAACTATATTATTGAAGGTGCGGATAACGACTTCAACAACGTACATACGTCTAAAGAAGAAGCACGAGATAAACTTCGCGCAACTGCAAAAACCACACGTTTTGGTTTAGATTTTACAGCACCTGTCGGTGGTGATAATAAAGTGGGCGGTAAAATCGAGGTCGATTTCAATGGAAGTGGCGAAACTATTCGTCTACGTCATGGTTATTTAACCTTTAACAACTGGTTATTTGGTCAGACCACATCAAACTTCTTATCTAGCCATGCACCAGAAATGATTGATTTCAATACAAACTTGGGTGGTGGTACTACACGTATTCCTCAAGTTCGTTATAACTACAAGTTAGCTCCAGATACTCAATTATTTGTTTCTGCGGAAGAAGGGGATAGTAAAGGGACTGTTGCTGCAGATCCGACGTATCGCCTTCCAAACTTAACTGCCAAAGTGACTCAAGGTTTTGCTGCAGGGAAAGGTACCGCTTCAGCTCGTGCATTGGTTGAAAACTACAAATCTAAAACTGCGGATGATACAGAAACAGCTTGGGGTGTAGCAGCGGGTGCATCTTATGCAGTGACTGATCAATTGAAATTGAATGGTGATGTTTCGTATACAGAAGGCAACAGCAACTATTTATATGGTTCTAACTCGGCTTACTCTGTGGTAGATGGCAACATCGAGCAAAACAAATTCACTGCTGTACAAGTGGGTGCAACTTATAAGTTTAATGAAAAACTACGTTCGACTTTAGCTTACGGTGCGCTATTTGCGGATGATGGCAGCGCGTATGCGAAAGATGCATCTAACTCAAATGCAAACGAAGAAGCACAGCAAGCTTGGATTAACTTTATTTACGCACCTGTAAAACCAGTTGAACTTGGCTTGGAATATGTGAACGGTAAACGCAAAAACTTTGCGGGTGAATCTTATAACGATGACCGCGTGGGCTTAATGGCTAAATATAGCTTCTAAGCTAAATCATCGAAAAGAATCGATCAAAAAAGCCTGACTCAGTTCAGGCTTTTTTTTGAAACAGGAGATTTTTCAACGCAAATTAACCCATAGCACTAAGCAGATGGAATCACTAAATCACCTGAGTCATGATGTCGTACTGGTTAAAGCATTCATTTAACTACGTCCTACATGGCATCATGTTCAAATCTTTAATATTTTATATAGATAAAAAATGCGAATACATTTTAGTAAAAACAAACAGATATAACTTTAAATTATAGCAAATAAAACTTTTTGTAATTAAAATTAATGAAATTTCTCTGTTCTCCACGCATAATGTGCGACTTTTCTAATCAGCATTTGATTTTATGTATTTCATCTATGATGTGAATATTGTAGTAAGTGTTGGTTTAGTAAGCATGAACTGCTTTTATGGATTTGTTTTGTCGAATTGAGTTTTCACTTCTTTTAACTCAGGCATACATATTTGAATCAGATGATGAATATTTATGATTGGCAATGAATAGCTGGTAGCCTGATTTATTGGTTAAATTTACAAATTGGAATTGTATTTTAATTAATAAACGCTACTAATTTCTATTAATTGGACTAATAAATATTCTAACCATTTTGGACAAATTATTATGGAATTTAGCTTTAACGCATTTTATACCTTAATTGCGGCGGTGATCGTTCTTTTATTAGGACGTTTTCTGGTAAATAAAATCAGTTTTTTGAGGCGTTACAATATTCCTGAGCCCGTAGCTGGCGGTTTGGTTGCTGCAATAATTTCATTGGTTGTACATAGCATTTGGGGTTATAGCATTACTACGAGTAGTGAATTACAAACCAGTTTTATGCTGATTTTCTTCGCATCCATTGGTTTAAGCGCAAACTTTGCCAAATTGAAAGAAGGCGGAATTGGTCTTGTTATTTTTCTGGTAGCCGTTGCTTCTTTCATTGTTGTGCAGGATGTCGTTGGTATCAGTCTTGCCACTTTATTGGGTATTGATCCACTGATTGGTTTGATTGCAGGTTCAATTACGTTGACAGGTGGTCATGGTACAGCTGGTGCATGGGGTGAAATTCTTGAAGTTGAACACGGTATACAAGGTGCATTAGCTTTAGGTATGGCAAGTGCAACTTTTGGTTTAATCATTGGTGGTATTATTGGTGGCCCATTAGCTAAGTTGCTAATTAATCGTTATCACCTAGCAACTCCGCGCACGAATGAGCAAATTGAGCGTAGTGATAACACACCACTAGCTGATATTAATTCAACAGAATATGTACCTTTTGAATATCCACATCGTGTTCGTTTAATTACCGCAGATAATGCAATTACGACTTTGGGCTTATTTGCTGGCTGTTTAGCATTTGCTGATTTTATGACGGCTTTCAGTAAAGGTACGATGTTTGAATTACCGACATTTGTATGGGCTTTAGCTGGTGGTGTCATTTTACGTAATGTATTAGAAGGTATTTTCCGCGTACAAATATTTGATCGTGCAATTGATGTATTTGGTAATGCTTCATTATCACTGTACTTAGCAATGGCACTATTATCGTTGAAACTATGGCAGCTATCAGATCTTGCAGGACCATTAGTTGTGATTTTGGGAGCCCAAACATTAACAATGGCACTATATGCTGCGTTTATCACTTTCCGTGTAATGGGCAAAAATTATGATGCTGCGGTTTTAGCGGCGGGTCATTGTGGTTTTGGTATGGGGGCAACACCTACCGCAGTTGCAAATATGCAAGCCATTACCAATATGTATGGTCCATCTCATAAGGCTTTCCTAATCGTTCCTTTATGTGGCGCATTTTTTGTTGATTTGATTAACGCAACAGTTATTCAATTAATTCTTAAATTCTTTGCTTAATTTAGAAAGGCTCTTCAAAAAAGAGCCTTTTATACTTTTGACCATTTAAAACTAGGGTTGAATATGAATGAACAATTAAACGAAACCCTGATGAGCTGGGTCAAAGTTTTTAATGATCCGCTTTGGGATTTCCTTGTTGTCTTCTTGGTTGCTGTTGGTATTTTTTATACCTTAATCACTGGTGCAGTTCAGATTCGTCTATTTTTTCATAGTATTAAAGTGATGAAATCTAGCCGTAAAGAAGGCGATGATGATCATGGTATTACACCATTCCAAGCCTTTGTGACTGGACTGGCAAGTCGTGTCGGTGTGGGTAATGTCGCAGGTGTTGCAATTGCGATTGCAATTGGTGGGCCGGGTGCAGTGTTTTGGATGTGGTTTACCGCATTTTTAGGGATGAGTTCTGCATTTGTGGAGTCTTCACTTGCACAGCTCTTTAAAGTGCGTGATACGCAAAATCAGCAATTCCGTGGTGGTCCAGCGTATTACATCACGCAAGGCTTAAAGCAAAAGTGGTTGGGTGTGGTTTTTGCCATTGCGCTGATTTCAACCTATGGCTTTGTGTTTAATGCAGTACAAGCCAATGCGATTACGGGTGCAACTTCACATGCTTGGGGTTGGGATAAAGCCAATCTAGTATTGAGTTTGGGCAGTTTTAGTTTTGAAATTTCATGGGTAGGGTTATTCCTTGTCTTTATAACAGCGCTGATTATTTTTGGTGGTATTAAGCGTATTGCAAAAGTGGCAGAACGTTTTGTTCCATTTATGGCATTACTTTATTTGGCAGTCGCGCTCTATATCGCTTTTGCTAACTTTGCGATTCTCCCAGATATTTTCCAGTTAATATTCAGCAAAGCATTTGAGTTTGATGCTGCGGCTGGTGGTTTCTTCGGTGCTATGGTTTCTATGGCGATGATGCAAGGCATTAAGCGTGGATTATTCTCAAACGAAGCGGGTATGGGTTCTGCTCCGAATGCTGCGGCAGCATCAGATGTTAAACACCCGGTCAATCAAGGCCTGGTTCAGATGCTCGGTGTCTTTGTCGATACATTTGTGGTGTGTACCTGTACGGCGATCATTATTTTGGCATCTGGCTTGTATGAAAATGCAGGCTTTGAGGGTGTTGCTTTGACGCAAATGGCGCTTGAAAGCCAGATTGGCGCATGGGGAGATGACTTCCTTGCCATAATCTTGTTCTTATTCGCTTATTCTTCAGTAATCGGTAACTATGCTTATGCTGAAGGTAATGTGCAGTTTATCAATAACAATCCTAAGGTCATGTTTATATTCCGCGTAGTCGTCCTCATGATGGTGTACTTTGGCTCAATCATGAGTGTGCCACTGATTTGGAACTTAGCGGATCTCTTCATGGGCGTGATGGCGAGTATTAACCTCTTTGCGATTTTATTGCTGACTCCATTCTTATTGATGCTGATGAAAGACTACACCTCACAGTTAAAACGGGGTGTAAAAGAGCCAGTATTTAAGATGGATGAACATCCAAAATATAAGGATCGCGTTAATTCCGATATTTGGTAAAGTCAAAAATTAACTTTAAAAAGCTCCGTTATCGGGGCTTTTTTTGCTAGACAATGTTTTGGATCTTGATGTGGAAATTCTGCTAGACACTGAAATTTTGACAGCCAATGACTTTCTAGGTTGTATGTCAATATAATGTGCATCGGTCAGAGGCATTAACGAATAATAACAGTGACGTGAATGTGGACTGATTAGACTACTTTTTCTCTTCAAATCTCGAGTTGCATTTGGAATATCTCTCAATGAAAAGCATAACTGTTTTGATGACTGCATTCGCAATCAGCCTTGTAGGTTGTCAAAGTGTGGGCTCAAAAAAGGTCAGCGCTGAAATATCCACACAAATTCGAACTTATACAGCAGCACCTGCTCAAGTGGCGAATAACCGCATTGACTTTAAAAAAGTGAAAAAGCAGGAAAAGCGTCCGATTGTTGCTTTGGTTTTAGGGAGTGGTGGGGCACGTGGTTATGCTCACATAGGCGCCATTCAGATACTTGAACAGCAGGGAATACACCCAGATTTTATTGTTGGAACCAGTGCGGGTAGCATTGTGGGTTCAATCTATGCTTCAGGTAAAAGTGCCAATGAGTTAAGAGATATCGCCTTAAATATGAAAGCCAATGATGTTCGAGAAATACGTTTGGACAAAAAAGGGTTTTTTGACGGTAAAAAAGTTGAAGATTATATCAATGAGCAAGTTGATGATGTGCCTTTAGAGTTGCTAAAAACCCCAATGTATGTGGTGGCAACCGAGTTAAAGGATGGCAAAAAAGTCGTGTTCAACTATGGTAATACGGGACAGGCCGTTCGTGCTTCGGTGTCGATTCCGAGCATGTTTATTCCAACGATTATTGAAGACACTGAATATGTCGATGGTGGCTTGGTCAGTCCAGTTCCTGTGGACGTTGCACGCGATTTAGGGGCAGATATTATTATTGCGGTGGATATTTTGGCACGACCGATTCATACCGAAACGTCGAATGTTTGGGGCTTGTTTAACCAAAATATCAATATTATGCAAAATCGTTTAGCTCAAGAAGAGCTGAAGCGAGCAGACATTGTGATTCAACCTGATTTACGTGAAAAAGCACATATATTTGATGTAAAAGGTCGTGAAGCGACGATGCTTGCAGGTGAAGAGGCAACTTTAGAAAAACTTGGAGAGATTTCTCGTGTTTATGCTGAACATCAATATAGCAAGGGACATCATATTCCTTATTTAGCAGCCAAAGACTAGGCTGATACGATTCGCAAATTTAAATGCATCCTGTTCACCTAGCAGGGTGCATTTTTATTTCAGCAAAGCATTTTAATTTTTGCTCTCAGCTTTTCCCATGCTCAATAGTATCTAGTAATCATTAATATCTTGGATGTTGATTGGTTTTAGGTCTTAATCAAAAGATTTGCCAAATATAAAAATCGTAATAATACGAAAATATACAGTTAATTATTTGAAATTAATTAAAAAAATCATATTAATTGGTTTTACGTAGGTTTTAAGAGTATATACCTATATTAGCTTTTTATTCATGTGCTTACGTTTACCAATACTGTTGAAGTGTTTAGAATATCATCAGGTTATTAATACTTAAAACCAATAAATATTTTAAAGGTGGCTGTAGATGAAAACGCTTGATGTAGGACAAAAAGTAAAGCTTGCGATGATGGAAGATAACGTATTTATTGTCACTCATGTACATGTAGATAATTCTTACACGCTAGAAAGTACCAATGATGGTGGACAAAAAACCAGCTATGACAACGTATCTTTCGAGATGTTAAAAGTCTTAGAAGATTAAGTTTAATGCCGCGCTATGTTGAATCGATGAACAACGCGTTTTAATGAATATGTTTTAAATATAAAACACAGCATAGCTTGGATTAAAAAAAGCTGATAGATAGCGCGATAAATACTTGTTTATCGGGTGTATATCGTTATCGATATATATTTTACTGAATGATGGTATGATCACTATAAATAATAATGATGGTTTTTTTGCCGATTTGAACATTTAATTTGGATTAAAATCTATATAATAATCACATTAATCATTGTTATATCACGAGTCTAGAGAAACAAGATGTCCCCATTAGATCAAATTGCGAATGCACTAGACGACCAGTCAGAATTATCGATGTCAGTTTTAATGACTCCTGACATGGCGAATTTTTCGGGTAATGTGCATGGTGGAACGATTCTAAAATTGTTAGACCAAGTCGCGTATGCTTGTGCAAGTCGCTATTCTGGTAGCTACGTGGTGACACTATCAGTCGATAAAGTGAATTTTAAAGAACCAATTCACGTGGGTGAGTTAGTGACTTTCCTTGCAAGTGTGAACCATGTTGGTCGTACTTCAATGGAAATTGGTATTCGTGTTGAAGCGCAGAACATTCAAAAACGTACAGTACGTCATACCAATAGTTGCTATTTCACAATGGTCGCTGTTGATGATCAAGGTAAGCCGAAACAAATTCCAGCATTGAATCTAGATAATGACTGGAAACGTTGTCGTTTCGAAGCTGCGGAACAACGTAAAGTGGCACGTTTACAGGAAAATCATCATCCTTCTTGCAGTATTTATAAAAAGTCGACACAAAGCTAATCACTTTGGTGGCTGAATATTTGAAAAGATCGCTTAGGCGATCTTTTTTTGTATTCTGAAATTCGTCTGGAGAGTGCAGTTGAGATTTGAGTTCCGAGTGTGCGACTAAAGTTTATTCTTCGAAGCTCAGTTAAAGATAGTCATTCAGTCCAATACTGTTTAATATAAAACGATACGTAGCGTTTCGTTTTTAAATTATGAGTGAAACTGAAAAAACTTCTCGGCGTAAGCAATGTATCTTACAGGCAGTCACAGATGCTTTAGCGGAAAGTGATTATCGAAGCATGACCATTGAAGATATTGCGGCTCGTGCAGGCGTGGGAAAATCGACGATTTACCGTTGGTGGAAGCATAAGTCCGATCTGGTTTTCGATGCTTTTAAAGCGCACACCGCGTCGGTGTTTGAACTCGATTTATCACAAAGTTTAGAGTTCAATCTAAATCAACAATTGCTCAAACTATCACGGGCTTTAAATCAGCACGTGGGTCGAGCATTGCTGGTTGTATTGGCGGAGCATCGTGAAGCAGCGGGTGAGTTTTTTAAACAGTATTTATTACCTCGACGAGAAGCCACACGTGAGCTGATCCAATTGGCCATTCAACGAGGAGAAATTCGCGCGAATTATCCTTTCGAACTCATGTTGGATATGTTGTACGGCCCGATTCATTATCAGATCATTTTCTTTAACACTCAGCCAGATGAAGACTATATCAAGCGACTGGTGCAGTTGGCGCTAAACCCGATTTTTACGCAGTCCCAAGCCACGCCTAGCAGCGAGGAAATGACCTCATGACTACTCAACATCAGGCATCGTTATGGAACAAGTCTTTTGTTTTTTGTCTGTGTAATAACTTGTTTTTATTTAGCTATTACTTTGCGCTGCTGACCATATTGCCCATTTATATTATGAAAGAATTGGGTGGTTCGATTCAGCAAGCGGGTATGGCTTTGACGCTATTTTTGGTTTCATCCATTGCGATTCGTCCCTTTTCCGGCATGATCATTGAGCGTTTTGGTAAAGCCAATTCTGTACGTATTTCAGGCTTTATTTTTGTCGTTTTTGCGCTGAGTTATTTGTGGATTGACAGCATGTGGTCGTTGCTAGTCATTCGTTTTTTACATGGTTTTTGGTTCAGTATATTAACCACGGTCAATGTTCCCATCGTAAATGATTACATCCCAGATCATCGAAAGGGCGAAGGCATGGGCTACTTTGTCATGTCGACCAACTTAGGCGTGGTGATCGGGCCATTTTTAGCGCTGAGTATGATTCAATTCAGCAGTTTTAGTACCTTATTTGCAGTATTAGCCTTATTGGTTGCAGTGGGCTATATTTTTACGTGGTTAGTTCAAATACAAGAACACGTACAGCATAAATCAAGTGATCAAGCGAGCCAATCCGCAGCCATCCAATGGCGTGATGTGATAGAAACACGGGTACTTGCCATCAGTTTTGTGGCATTGCTGACCGCATTTGCATATTCGAGTGTGATGAGTTTTATCACCGCTTATGCAGAGTTGAAGCATTTACTCGCTTATACCAGTATCTTTTTTATTGTCTTTGCTGTGTCGATGTTGCTCGTCCGTCCTTGGGTTGGCAAAGTCTATGATCGTAAAGGCCCGAGTGCAGTCATCTATCCATCATTTATTTGCTTTGCCATTGGTTTGGTGGTTGTGAGTTTTCTCACGAATCAATGGGTGCTTTGGATATCGGCAGTTTTTATGGGCATCGGCTACGGTTCAGTGTTCCCATGCCTGCAAACGGTCGCGATTCAAACGGTAGAAAAAGCCCGAATGGGACATGCGATATCCACCTTTTTTGCCTTGTTTGATATTGGCCTTGCTGTCGGTTCGGTCATTATGGGTGTGCTGATTGCATACTTTGGATTTCAGGCAACCTATTTATTTTGTGCGGTGATGGTACTGTTCACTACGTGGATGTATCGTCTATTCGTGGCAAACCAATTCAAACGCAGTGCTTTAGGAGCTGAATAATGGAATTACGACATCTACGATATTTTGTTGCGGTTGCCGAAGAGCTAAATTTTACCAAGGCTGCGCAGCGAATGTGTACTGTGCAACCTTCTTTAAGTCAGCAAATTAAAGACCTAGAACAGGAAGTTGGGGTGCAATTATTGATGCGAACCAACCGAAAAGTTGAACTGACTGCAGAAGGTCAGGCCTTTTTAAAAGAAGCGCGTTTGAGTTTAGAGCATGCTGAAAAAGCCATGATAGATGCGCGTCAAATTGCGAAGCTCAGTAAAGAACAACTGAATATCGGCTTTGTTCCTGTGGCTGAAATGAAGGTCTTTCCTTATATCATGCCAAATATTCGAGCTCAGTTTCCTGAGTTAAAAATTCATTTTCATAGTTTAATGGATGTCGATCAAATCAGTGCAGTGCGTAAAGGAGAGATTGATATTGCCTTTACCCGTTATGTCGAAGAAAGCCCTGATATAGAATCTGTTCAGATTTTTACTGAGCCTTTGGCGCTGATTGTACCGAAAAATTCGCCTGTTGCAGAACAGCGGTATATCAGCATTAAAAACATGAATAATCAGGATTTTATTATTAGCGATGAACACTCATCACCTGAGCTATACCGAATTATTCAAGATTTCTTTAAGCAAAATAAACTGAATGTGAACTTGGTACAGCACTCGACCAATATTTTGTTAAATGTCAATTTGGTCGGTATGGGCGTGGGATGGAGTTTGGTGCCGTCTTATGTCATTCCATTGCTCGGTGATAAAATATTGGTTAAAAGTACAGTTGAACCCTTGCCGACCATTGGTCTGTATGCGAGCTATCGAAAAGATCGTAAAAATGATGCGATCGAGTTGATTTTAAAAGTATTAAAAGAGCAGTTCTATATGGGCTTTTTCTAAGCCTTTAAATATTGCCCTAAGATTTAAATGAAAAAATCCCGAATTAAGCGCTTCGGGATTTTTTTATTTATCGTATTTTTAATCATAGATTAAATGAAGAATGGAGCTTGTTCAGCTCATTCATTTAAACCATTTTTGTAAATAGGGTTTCATCACACGGTAGGCAATCAAACCGATAATAATAATCAGATAGAGTGGCCAAATCGTAATGAGAATAACCAGCAGGCTCAACACAAATTGCCAACCTTTTTGAATACCGTACCACGCTCTTTGCCAGAAACTATCGCCATTTAACTGCGCAATAGCATCAAGGTTAATATCGATATGTTCACGGACAGTGGCAGGTTGAGTAAAGCCAATCAAAATCGTGCTATAGCGGACACGATCTTGAACTTCTAAGCGAGTCAGGCGTGAGATTTCATTGATTTGTGCTGCTGCAACATGGTCGGGCACGACCTGTGTTTGCGACATTTTTTCTTCGAGTAGTTTTAGCTCATAGCGTTTTGCCGAATATTGCTGACGGTTCAAAAAATGCATAAGGGGCAACAGTTGATTAACGAAATGTGCAGCTTTTTCACTTGGCACACGAATGATCATTTCCGCTTGCGGATTTACTTTTTCAAAGATTTTAATTTTGCCGTCAGCAATCGGGTAGGATTGACTCTCTTGCACCACAAAGTCGATATTTTTCTGTTCAATAAAGCCACCTAAACTTAGCGTGAGTTTTTCAATTTCTAAGGCCGTTTTAACCACATCTTTCGACTCAAAACTGACATTGGCTTCTCGAACCATTTTACGAGAGGCTTCGGCTGGGTTGACCTGCTCATTTAAAATAGTTTCAGGTTTTTGTGTTGTTGCAGGCGTGGTAGACGGCTCATTGGATGTGCTTTCCGCTGCTTGATCTTGCTGTGTACTGACTTGAGCAGGTTGTGCATCTGCGCTGGCTTCAGTTGCCATTTCTTCGGTTTTCTTGGAACAGCCTGAAATTAAAATCACCGTAAACATGGCAATTAAATATTTATTTTTCATCGATGTAGAGCTCAATTGTTTGATTATCAGAATGTCGGAGTAAATACTTTTTGCTTTAAATATAAATTCAAATTTAGCGTAATTATTAGTCGGGCGTATTGTATCGGAAAGTGTTTAAAGCACGGATGAACGCAACATAATTCTACATAAAGCCGCGTATAGTAATAGACAGAACAACAAGGATGAAAATAAGGATATCTACAATGAACCCAGCAATGAAACTCTACAGCAATCCACGCTCACGCAGTAATACTATTCTGCCTTTATTGAAAGAATTAGACATCGAGTCAGAAGTTGAGATTATTGAAGTGCCATATGAAGAGATGCACCAAGCGGCATATCTCAAGATTAATCCCATGGGCAAAGTTCCCTGCTTGGTCGATGGTATTGCCGTGATTAGTGAGACCGCCGCCATCTTTAGTTATTTAGCTGATACATTCAGTGACAAAGGTTTGGCACCCGCCTTGGATGATCCCAAACGTGGTGAATATTTGAAATGGATGTTTTTCTGTCATGGTCCGCTGACTGAATATATGGACATGAAAAATGTCGGCATTAGCACAGAGTTGATGGATGAGAAACGTGGCAGTTTGAGTTTTGGTAATGAAAAAATACTTTTAGATTTTATTAAAACAGGGCTTGCACAGGCTCAACCATATCTGTTGGGGGATAAAATTAGCGCAGCAGATTTGTATTTAGCTTATTGGATGGTGTATGCCATTTCATTCAAAATATTGCCATATTTAGAGGAATTTAAACCTTTTATTCAGCAGATTCAGCAACGTGAATCGGTAAAAGATGTGCATTGGTTTCAGTCGGTTTAACTTGGATACTTATTTGATTAATGACTGAACGTAGTGTTGCTATATGTCTATTCATATAACTCTTTCTTTGAGAACTAAAAAGAAAGAGTTTTAAATATCAATCACGAAGATGCTAAAGCGATTTTAATTATTGCCTAGATAATGTATGGCATATATTGCGCTAAATTAAATAGACTCAATCGTTGTTGGTTCTATTTAAAAAATCATGGGCTTCATCATCAGATAGAGGTGGGCCTAAATCTCTTTCAAGTTTGGCATATATTTCAAGCAGTCTTTTTTGTTGTGGATCCATATCTAAGGCACGATGCTGCTGATATGTTAATTGATCATTAATCCAATAATAATGCTGAACCGCAGCCCCTGCGAAACTGGTTTTCAAATGGAGTTTGTAATAACCAGAAAATTTATGTTTCTTGGTATCTAGACAGAGATACGCGAAGGTAGACCAACCACTTTCGGGAAATTTAAGGCGAGCTCGGCAGGGCTTCTTTTCTAGTGTAAATGTAGGTGAATAGACTTGGCCTTTTAGAATGATATTTTTATCTTGACCAAAATATTGAGTTTGTAATGCAAATAAAGCAAGAATCACTGTGGTGAGAAAAAAGCTGGCAATGACTGAATAAAAAAATGAAATGTATAAATGGAAGGACAAAAAATTAGATTCTTCGTTTTTGTTTACATCTTTTTCTAAGCGTAATAAATAGCAATTCAAAGAAATAAGAAAACAGAGGCAAAAAACGAAAATAGATAACCAACTATTGGCATGAAAATGATGTATCTCTACGAAAATAAGTGAACAGATAAAAATAAAGCCCAACAAAATATAAATGAATAATTTCTGAAATCTTTTTTGCATTTTGCGAAGCTTATAATTATGTATTGAACGATTATAGCATGCGATGTTTATAGTGATTATAGAAAAAATCACCATGCTTTATGCATGGTGATTTTTAATTCTTGCAGATCTATTTGGATTATTAAGCATGCAATTTTGCAAACAATTGTTGGCTCACGCTGTCTAAAGTTTGTGGAATTGCAATCGCTGCAACAAAACGGTCTGGGCGAAGAATCGTAATAGATTCAGTGGTTTTACCAAACCAACCACGAATATCGGTACCAATATCACCAATCGTGATCACATTGTCGTACTTGGTGCGATTTTCATTGCTAAGTTGAACAGCAGGCAATACTTGGATAAATTTAACGCCCAATTTTTGCCACTTTTTCATGGTCGCATCTGACAGACCCCATTTTGGATCGACGCCCCAAGCAATGATTGCAAAGTCGTTACCGATGACTTCATCAAGTAGGACTTTTTCACCAGATTCAAGTTGAACATGTGGTTGAATGAACATTTTACCCACAGGTGAATCTTTAACACCGTTATTGATCAATGCACCATCGTTGTACTTCGGCATTGGCTTGAAGCGCATTTCCAATAGATATTGTTTGATCGGTTTGATGTAATTGAGTGCATAGGCGATACCATCACGCACGAAACCTTGCCATTTTTTTGGTGGCGCAAGGACATGACCCGCCATTACAGAAAGATCAATCATTGCTTTTGCATGATCTTTACGTTCAACTTGGTACGTATCTAAAAGTGCAGGGCCAGCTTTGCCTTGTATAACCATTGCAACTTTCCACGCAAGGTTGAACGCATCACGCATACCACTGTTATACCCTTGACCTTGCCAAACTGGCATGATGTGCGCAGCATCGCCTGCAAGTAAAATACGGTCTACACGGAATTTATCTGCAATACGGGCATTGTGGGTATAAACACGCTGACGAATCACTTCAATACCATCGGTCGTTGGAAGCACTTTCGACAATAATTTGGCAATGTTTTCAGGTTTGCTTAATTCTTCTTGAGTCTCCCCAGGCATCACCATAAATTCGAAACGACGAATACCGTGTGGAAGAGCAGCAGATACATAAGGACGCACAGGGTCACAGCATAGGTAAATGTGTGGCGTTGCAAGTGGGTCATTATTGATGTCGATCACGATCCATTGGTTCGGTGCAGTTTTACCATCGAAGCCGATGTTGAGGGTACGACGTACCACTGAGTTACCACCATCACAAGCAATCAAATACTGCGCTTGAATTTTTTCAGCTTCACCGTCTTTATTTTGAATATTGAGCGTTACACCATTGGCATCTTGGCTAAAATCAGACAATTGACGAGAGAATAAAACATTTGTGGTTTCGTACTGTTTTAAACCTTGTAGCAGTACATTATCGACTTGCGGTTGAATAAAGGCATTACGACGTGAGAAACCAAATTCACGAGTGAGCGGTTGAATGTCTGCGAAACAACGGCCTTTAGGGGTTAAGAAACGCATCGCGTGGTTCGGTGTCGTATGCGGTAACACTTGGTCCACTAAACCTAATGATTGGATGGTACGTAATGATTCATCATCAATACCAATCGCACGTGGGTAGTCAATCAGGCTGTCCAGTTGTTCAATCACAGTGACATTGACGCCTTGCTTACTTAAGTAGTTTGCAATGGTTAAGCCGACAGGACCTGCGCCCAGAATGGCAACTTCCGTTGTGTAATTTGCTTTATTGCTCATGCGTAAACATCCAATCACTTCACATATGCCACTATTAAGTTCTAAACAGAGACTTTCAACAAGCTAGGCATAAGTCGAAACGATGAATCGAATTGTCGTGTTTTTTGCAGGGTTTTATTTTAAGTGGATGATATATATTTATTTATATGAAAATCATCAATCATTTTGAATGATTTATCGATCATTAAAATCTATCAATCAGTGGCTTTGAGCATAAAAAAGCCGAACCATTTTTCAATGATCCGGCGACTTTAATTCATTTAGCACAACATTTTATTAGTGAGGGATAAATGTTGAGCAGCAGACTAAATGAATTTAGCGTGTGGAGTACGCTATTCGTCTATTACTGAGCAGGTTGAGCTGGTGCAGAACCTTCAGCATTTGCTTCTGAAGCAGGTTGAGCAGCAGTACCTTCAGCAGCAGTACCTTCAGCAGCAGTTGTTTCAGTCGCTGGCTGTTCTTGAGTGCTAACCACTACTTTTTCTTGTTCAGGCGCTTCTTGTTTATCTTTGCTCGCAGCAAAACTTGTTGCAGCTGCAGCAGCTAGAGTAGAAGCAAGTAAAATTTGAGTTAATTTCATTTTGAGCATCCTTATATATTTTAGTAAGTCCTGAAAAGATCATCACGTCCATCAGGAGAGAGCTCATGCTAAATCGAGAAAACCGAGTGATCAATGCGAGCAACAAAGTGAAACAGACTGGTTAACTGGATGAATACATAACCGTCCATCCTGTGTTTTAAATGTAAAAAAATATCGGAATCTTCATTTAACTTTGCAAGAAAAAATGACCAAATCGGCTTCATGATTCATTCATTGTTTACATGATGATTACATCGATGTCGTAAATAAGCAGAATCTAGAAATTTCGCTAAAATCCAAATGTAAGGATTCTTTTCGATATGGCTATTTTTTTAAATATAAGAGTTAACTTTTCCAATAAAGTATGACCAGATATGTCATGCATTCATGCAAATGGAATAAACAGGCTGTTTAACAGCCAGATCATCATTCAATGCCTCGGATACTAGGCTGAACTATGCTTTAGAAAAATGAAGACAGAGAAATGAGGACTAGACTTGCAGCATTTTTTTGAAATCATTATGGTAAAGGCCATCAATCATTGGCTATTTATTTGAGTGACTCACTTTTGAAATTAGTTTCTACCCACGGTGCGATTCCGGTTCATATTATTTCTGGCTTTTTAGGTGCGGGTAAAACCACAGTTTTACAGCAGTTATTAAAGCAAAAGCCAGCGGGCGAAACTTGGGCCGTACTGATGAATGAGTTTGGGCAAATCGGGGTCGATCAACAGATGTTGCCGCAAGATCAGGGCTTTGCGGTGAAGGAATTATTGGGTGGATGTCTATGTTGTAGTAGCCAACTGCCGATGCAAATTGCGTTGTCACGATTATTGTCAGAGGTGAAACCCGACCGACTGTTTATTGAGCCGACGGGTTTAGGGCATCCGGGACAACTATTGGAGCAATTGACCGAGCCACATTGGCATCCGCATTTAGCGATGCGAGCATTGGTGACCGTGGTCGATGGCTCACGCTTACATGATCAAGAGTGGACTTCGCAAAATCTGTATGCCGATCAACTCAAAGTGGCACAAATCGTGGTGGTGTCTCATGTCGATTGTATGAGTGATGCCGATCAAGCTGGTTTGGAACGACTCAAACAAACGTATTTACCGTATCAGCAGCAATGGATCAATGTCGTCAAAGGTGATTTAAAATTGGCAAATATTGATCTCGCCTATGTGGGAAGTCCTCGTAAAATTCAGCCCTTATTGGCGATACAAAAGCAAACGTTGGTCGATGTACCCACAGAAATTAAACAGTTGCCTTATCATTATGTTGAATCCGCTCAGGGCTATAGTGTCGCAGGTTGGAAACTCCCAAAACGATGGACCTTCGACTTTTTTGAGCTGTTAGATTTACTCTGTGAGCAGCAAGATTGGCTACGGATCAAAGCTATTTTTCAGACAGACCAAGGGTGGAAAACCTTTAACTTTAATCCCGATCAGTTTAATTATCAGTCGAGCGAGGAAAGTATCGATAATCGTGTCGAAATTATTTACCAAACTGAACGTGAATGGCTCGAATTTGAAGATCGCTTAATGCAGTGTCGTATCGATGCCGATAAAGCTGAGAAATAAGTAAATCAACGCAGCAAAAGCTTGCTAAATCTTATATGCTAGGCGCCAAATTTGAGGACTTTACCATGGCGCTAAAAGCTACAATTTATAAAGCAGATTTGAACATTGCCAATATGGATGTACACCAATATGGTGATTATCAATTGACGATGGCTTTGCATCCTTCTGAAACGATTGAACGTTTGATGGTGCGTGTCTTGGCATATGCACGCTATGCAGATGAAGCCTTAGAATTTACCAAAGATCTTTTCGAAACAGACGAACCAGCGCTGTGGGAAAAAGATTTAACAGGTCAGTTGGTGAAATGGATTGAAGTCGGCTGTCCTGACGAAGACAAAGTCAAAAAAGCCAGTGCACGTTGCCCAAAAGTTGCTGTGATTACTTATGGTTCATCAGTAGATGAATGGTATAAACGCAACAGCAAATTGAAAACACTGAAGAATGTTGAGATTTGGCAATTATCTGAAGCGAGTACAGCTGCCATTCAAGAGTTATGCGAACGAACCATGTCTTTACAATTAAACGTAATGGACGGCGAATGGACTTTGATTGGTGATAAAGCTCAAGCGGTGATTGAATGGACACAATTGCAATAAGCGCATGATTTGATTTAACTCATGATGATGGATGCGAGTTTAGGCTTGCATCCTTGTCGCTATAACTATTTTTTCAGCTAATACGATTCTGTTAATTTAAAAGTTGATTTGAAACTCAGTCAATCTAAAACCAAAATAAAAATTTAATTCGGGAAAATTTCTAGCCCTCAATTTATGTAACGCCAATGGAAGAATCCTCTTTATTAGCTATGTAAATAGCGTTGTTTATAGCGCTTAAACTTCTTCATTCAATGAACGTTCAAACTTTTAGAGCGCTTTAAATTTTTTATTCGTTTCTTCCCATTGCATCTTAGTGATA
The DNA here is from genome assembly GCF_013416965.1 of Acinetobacter sp. YH1901134. NCBI lineage: Bacteria > Pseudomonadati > Pseudomonadota > Gammaproteobacteria > Moraxellales > Moraxellaceae > Acinetobacter > Acinetobacter sp. YH1901134. The sequence continues at coordinate 202,419 of NZ_VPEW01000001.1, forward strand.
ACGGAATACTCCTAAATGTTTCAAGACATGTGAGCTTTACTAGTAAATGTTTATTTGCATACTGATCTAAATCATTGTGTTCTCAACTTTGAGTCGGTAAGTTCTAACGCATTCAAGGGCATCATGTTCAGACTGATTCTGTTTATAATAGTGCTTTATTTAGATTGCGGCATTTGAGGTTGAGAGCATGAGCACGGAATTAGAAATTATTGACTTAGTGGTAGGTGAAGGTAAAGAAGCGGTTAAAGGCGCTTTGATTACAACACACTATACAGGCTGGTTAGAAGACGGTACTAAATTTGATTCATCACTGGATCGTGGTAATTATTTTGAAACAGTGATTGGTACAGGTCGTGTAATTAAAGGATGGGATCAGGGCATCATGGGGATGAAAGTCGGTGGTAAACGTAAGTTAATCGTGCCATCACATTTGGCTTATGGTGAACGTAAAATGGGTAATGTAATTCCTGCCAATTCAAATCTTATTTTTGAGATTGAATTGTATGATGTAAAAACTCGCGATTAATACAGCGACTGTTTTAGATCAGTGACATGGAAGTTATTGATCAATTTGATAAAATAGTAGTTGTTATTTTTGTCTTTTACCTTAGATTAGAATAATTGCTCGAGTATAAACGCAGGAATCAAAGCCGTTGTCTTTACAGTTGCCTTGCACCAGATTGTTCTGGGTTCTTACCTTTATTATTTTTACATTGGCATTCACTGTATCGACTGCTCAAGCACAGTATGAAACTGCTCCTAAATCGTTTTATTTAAAACATCAAAACGAAGTTAACCAAATCTACTTCACGGAAGACACCAGTAGCCTCTTACAAGGCAAATGGTTGTTTTATCCAAATCAATTTTTAACGTCTCCGAGTTCAGTTCTAGTCGGTCAAACGGTCTATCTGCCTGCTTCATTTAAAGATATTACAGGGGACAGTAAAGGTTTTGGGACATACACTGGGCATTTCCAAATTCCCAAACAATTTATTGGCCGACGTATCGCGGTATTGATTCCAAATCAGTACGGTGCATATCGGGTATTTTTAAATGGTGATGTGATCGTTCGTTTGGGAGAAGTTGGGCGTACTGAAGCAGAACAAAAAACGGAGAATGCGCCGCGAATTGCCTATTTTGTGGCACAAGATGAATATTTCACTTTAACCATTCAGGCTTCAAGTTTTAACAGTATGCATGGCGGGTTTGAAAACCCCATGCGTATTGGTATCGCCAAGACAGTAAACCGCCAATTCCAACAACAAATGATGAGTATTGGGATGGTGTCTGGCGCCGTCTTGGGTGTGGGATTATTTACGATCCTATTTTCAGTCTTTCGAGGTTTACGCGGTCGCAATAGCCGAAGTAATTTGGTGTTTGGCTTATTTATTGTCTTTTTAGCACTCCATAATTTATTTTCAGCACCTTATGCCTATACAACTTTTACCGATATTAATTGGTTGTGGGGCACGCGATTAGAATACTTATTTACCTATTTGGCATCGATTTTCTTTTTAAGTTATATCCACTTGCTCAGTCGTCGCTATTTATTTACCTTAAATTATCAGATCGCGATGTTGCTGTTGTCGTTGAATATTTCAGTGACTTTTGTTTCGACGCCTGAAATTTTTCAACCTTTGGCAACTTACAGTTTTGCCTATGTGATCGTTGTTCTAAGTAATTTTGCTTATGGTTTTTACCTAACACTGAAAAAGAAAGAGCCGTATTCAAAATTAAATTTAATCGCGGTTATTTTCCTGTGCATTACTTTTTTAAACGACTTTTTGCTGATGATGAATTTGATTGATTCAGTCAATTTATCGTTCATTTCAACCAGTTTGTATGCCTTGTTGATCATGTTTCAGCAATCGCATCACTATGCACAGCAGTCGATGCATACCGAGCAGTTAAATAATAGTCTGCTTGAGCTAAACAGTTCACTCGATCAGAAAGTCAAAGAGCGCACCTTACAGCTCCATGAGCTGAATAAAAAATTAGAGCTACAAATTCGTATTGATGCCTTAACGGGGGCATTCAACCGTCGTGCTTTGAATGCCGAAATTCAACGTTTATATTCAGAAGTCCGTTTTCATAGTCATCGAACATTGGTCTTTGCCATGTTAGATGTCGATTATTTTAAAAATTATAATGACCACTATGGACATCTCAAAGGCGATGAGGTGTTACAGCAGATCGTGAAAACCATGCAAAATACCCTGCCAAGTTCAGCCTATGTGGCTCGCTATGGGGGAGAAGAGTTTGCCATATTGATGCATGATGTTCCGTATGCGATTGCCCAAGAACAATTGCAATTGGTACTCGAAGCCATGCGTAATGAACAACTTGAACATGTTAATCGGGGGGATGACAAAAATTACGTCACACTGAGTTTGGGCATGGCATGGATGGATAAGCAAAATGACTTCGACAGTATCGAAGCCTTAATGAAGCATGCAGACCATTATTTATATATGGCTAAACAGGCAGGACGCGATCAACTTAAGCCTTGATACTCCGTTGTAAACGGCGAAAACTTTGCGGTGCTATCGCTAGTATCCTTTGCCAATACTTATTTAGATTGATCTCTTTTTAAACTCACCTATCATAATCATCCTATTTGAAAATCTATCTTTTTATGAGGTTTGCCTCTCTACTAACAGAGCTGTTTGACCAATTTGAGCGGAACATCGGCAGGCTCAAAATCCTGATGTGCGACAAAGCCATATTTTTGGTAAAAGGCGAGTGCTGTATGAGTACTTTCTAGACTGATCTCGGTAATATTCTTTTTTCGGACGCAGTGCATCATGTTTAACAATAATGCCTTACCAATGCCTTGGTACTGACGTTCAGGGCAGATATAGTTCAGTAAAATTTGTCCTTGATCACTGACTAAAATAAAGCCGACCACTCGATTGTCACTGACGTAGACCCAACTGTCGTTGTAAAGCATCCACATTAAGATATTTGATTGATTTGCCTCCTCAAGCCAAGTTTGAATCACACTTTCATTACGTTGATGGTCCTGGATACATGAACGAATGCTGTTGTGAATCACGTGAATAATTTCGGGTATATCCTGAATTTGTGCTTCGCGTATCATAATTTTTTCTTTTTATAGAAAACTCCAACAGCCTGTCATTTCAGAAGATATCGCCTTGTGCTTAAAGAGGCTTCTTGTTGCGTTTTATGTTTTTTTGCAGCCATTGCGCCGTTGGGTTGGGTTTTTATTTCAAAATTGTTGCAAAATTTACAAATGTATATTTATAAATTAATCGTTAAATACGGATAAATAACCACATAAATGCATCTAACTATACTGTTTTTAAAGTAATAATAGATTTTTTAGAAATGTATACATACTCAATGATTTCAACAGGTGTAATAGTTTGAAATAAATTAGCAAAGAAAATAGGCCAGATTTCAGCTTTAAAATAATTTTGTATGAATTTTAAACGTTATTGTGCGTTATATTAGTCCATAAAAATATTCGATGATTCAAGATGTGCATGCGCGTCATCGGCAGTAGGTTGTTATTATGGTTAATTTTCTCATTGTGATATGTATTCTGATCGCGTTGTCTGCAGCGGGCATTGTGGTCAAAAAAATCCTAAAAACAGAAAAATATCGTCAAAAATATACGCGCTACCAAGCACCAAAAAAATCGAACAGTATCTCTTTAGCATCGAATGATGATGCTATACGCCAAGTCGATCAGGTCATTGAAGTTGATGAATATGAACAGCAACTTTTTGATGATATTGCGGAAATTTTCTTTCAACAACAATACAAATTAGATTCGCTACAGGCAGCCGAGCAGTTACAAGAAGTCTTTTTACGTCGCATGCCAGTGAATTGTAAAACTCAAATTCGCCAATTAGATCTGAATGAATGGTCGATTTATTGGAGTTTTTACAATCAATCGCTCGAGTATTATTTAGGCCGATACGGTGAGTTTTATACACATGTCGACCGTTTTGGCGAAGAACATAAAATTGAATATCGCTATCAAGACTCCGCAAGTTGAAGCAAAATGCGTTCTCGGACTAAATCGAGATAACTCAAATCATCGCTCATTCGAGCCATTAAAATAGCGCCTTCATAATCCGCCAAGCTGACTTTGGCAAGTTCAGCGGCATGTTCGATGCTCATGCATCGCTGAAAAAACACTTCAAAGGCGAGTTGCCACTCCTGAAAGATGGACTGTAATTTTGCAAAAATCTCGGTAGGCAAATGTTGACGTTCCATACTTAATATCCCGACTAAACAACCTAATCCACCTTGGCTAAAAAACTGGATGGCCAGTTGATGGATGTGCGGGTAAGTCTGTTGAGGTGATGCAGTGGATCGCTGTAATTGCTGAAAAATACTGTGCTTTAACTTCACGTGTGTCAGGTTTAAAATTTCCATCAGCAAAGCGTCTTTATTTGGATAGTCATAATAAAACGCAGCTTTTGAAAGTCCACAGGCTTCAGCCAATTTCCCCATGCTGCAGCCCATATAGCCATAGCGTTTAAAGGCGTGTGCTGACTGTAGCAATAGATATTCTGAGGTGTTTTTCCGTGGACGCATGTATCTCTCTATCCGAATAATTCAATGTGCTATGTATGAAGTAAATTGGTCTAGGCGACTAATAGTTCATCAAACCTTCCAATCACTTCCTGCCATAAGAGTTCAGCACCTTTGCGGAAATATCCCATATGACCAATCTGTTTTAGGCCATAATCTTGCGCTTCAATATTGATATAGTGCATTGGCGCTTGCGCATAATGTTGCATAAAAGCATGTCGTGAATTGGGTAATGCCCAATCATCATCGAGTGCAGCGACCGCATAGATCGGCGTTTGAACTGCAGCATATTGTTGAGATAGCTCACTCAGCTCAGGGTCGGCAAAGAAATAGGTTGGGTTTTTACACCAACGGCGCCATTGTTTATAGACATCGACAGGAAGGTCAGCGCCCATATTGAGTTTGCTCCAAGGCAAATACCCTTTGATGGCAACCATCGGCGGAAAAACGATATTCCACATAACATGAACCTTCATTTTTTCTTTAAAGGGCATATAGCCATGCCAACCTGCGCCAGTGCCAAAACAATACATGGCACGTATCTGATCGTGATTTGAGGTGAGGCCTAATGCTTGACCGCCATAGGAGTGTCCCACTAGAAAAGTTTCCTGACCGTGTTGTTGCATATAAGCTATGGCACCAGAAAGGTCATAACGTCCCCAGTCGAGGTAGGACATCTTAAAGCCTTTAAGTTTTGACGGTGCAGAACGTCCTATACCACGATAATCAAAAGTCAGTACTTGATAACCGAGTCCTGCGGCATACTCGGCAAAACGACGGTAAAATTGTTGAGGTACACCTGTCGCACTTGAAATAATAATATTGGCCTTAGCGGCAGTATTAGGCCGATATTCAACGCCAGAAAGCGTATAACCATCGGTTGCAGGGAAACTCACGGGTGTACTATGTATTTCTTGCGCTGCTGGTTCTAAATCCGTTGGCATAATTTTTCTCTGGATGGGCAGGACGGAAAGGGTTTACTCAGTTTAAATAAAGGCTTACTTGCCCTGAAAATTGGCTGGGCGACGTTGTAGCATGGCCATCACACCTTCTTGTACATCTTGTGTTTTTAGTAATGGCTGTAAGTGCTGATCTAATTGAGCAAAGGCAGCATCGGCTCCCAAATGCACCCCTTGCTGTGCAGCTGCGAGTGTTGCCTGAACCGCCAGTGGTGCAGCCTGTGCAATTTGTTCTGCAAGTTCTATTGCACGAGATAAGGGCGCTTGGTCGGTGATTTCAGTCACCAAGTTCATGTCATATGCCGTTTGCGCATTGAAACGTTCACCTGTGAGTAAATAGCGCATGGCTTTATTCCAACCCGCTGCTTGCACAAAGCGAACTGTTGCACCACCAAAAGGAAGAATGCCACGTTGCACTTCCATTTGAGCGAACTCTGTCTGACGCTGTGCGATCACGACATCGGCATTCAGCATGAGTTCAATACCCGCTGTAAAACAGAACCCTTGTACCGCGACCACAACTGGTTTTTTTCGTTGTCGTGAGTTGGTTCCCCACGGATTAATTTGCTGATCAGGAAAATTAAATAGTCCACTGCCAAGTTTGGGTTGTAGTTCGACCAGATCTAGACCCGCAGTAAAATGCTCGCCATGAGCAAAAATCACCGCACAGCGTAAATTTGGATCATCTTCATATTCAGTGAGCGCCAGTGAAAGGTCATGAATTAAATGACTGTCAAACGCATTTCGTTTATCTGCACGGTCCAAACCGATCAAATAAAGATGACCACGAATTTCTCGACTTACACGACCTTGTTGTTTTGACATTTGGATGATTCCTTCTGATTATTCTTTATGCATAGCTAAGTTTTTAAACGATTGTTAGAAAACTGTCAAAACTGATGCTTTCAAAACATCAAAATCATCGTCTGGTGGATGAGTGGTTTGATTTAAAATTTACAGAGTTGATATGAAATAGTGTGGGATATAGCTTGCCTTTGGGCTGATTTTTTCCATAATAGCTGCAGCTTTTTTAAGGCCCAATCAACCATGTCGAACTTAGAAATATTTGCAGTTATTATTAGCTTAATCGGGGTGAGTTTAACCATTAAGCGAAATATGTGGTGTTGGTGGTTTAACTTTGCAGCTTTTTTGCTGTATGCCTACTTGTTTTATACCTACAAACTTTATGGCGAAACCATTTTGCAGTTTTTCTTTGTGGTGGTGAACTTCTACGGTTTTTATCACTGGTTGAAGGGCAAACAACAAGATCATGACATCCGTATTGAACCGATTGCGACCAAACTCGTGATCTTTCAAATGCTCTTAGCAGCGGTGGGCGGTTTGATTTTTGGTTTAAGTTTGCACTATTTTACCGATGCAGCCGTACCGATTTTGGATGCACAATTGGCCGCGTTTAGCTTACTCGCAACGTATTGGACCAGCCGGAAACATATTGCTACTTGGGTGCTTTGGGTATTTGTCGATATTATCTATGTGGGTATGTTTATATACAAAGACCTGTATCTCACTGCGGCGTTGTATGCTGGTTTTGTGGGCTTGGCGGCATTTGGTTGGTGGCAATGGACACAAGTCAAAAATAAACAGCAGCAACAGGCGATGAAAGCTTTATCCATTTAGCTCACAGATGTTTTTTTCATTCCCAATTTGACAATTTATAAAAATATATTTACTTTGTAACCATAAAGGGCATTTCATAATCGGGCTTCACCCCGATGAGAAGTGCCTTTTTTATGCCTTAAGAAATGTGGCTGTGTTCATTTGAGTCTAAGACATGTCATAAAATCCTCTGTGAATTTATAAGCAAAATTGGGTGTCTGCGAAGCTTGATTTTAATAGCCGATGATCCGATCCCGATGAATAAGTAAAGAGCGTGCAGAGTCATGATTATCGACTTTCAACTTGAGCAGCAACTGCGTTTTGACCGACAAGCTACGGTTCTACTGCAGCAAAAGGCGAGCTTTTTTCAGTTTGAGCAAATAGCAGATGTGTATAACGCTGAATGGCTCAAGGCATTTCCACAAGGGACGCAATGTAGCATCAGCGGTTTGGATGATGGCGCAGATGAATACGGCATCCAAATCAGTTATAAACACCAAAGCATCTTGATCGATTATTCACAACCGATCAAATTGGTACACCGTGATCGGGATGGTGTAGTGCATAGCATGCTGTTAAATTAACAACTTAAATTAAACTGAGATTTATAAAAGCAGTACCACAAAGATTTGTTATAGAAATATAAAAATAAGCGCAAGAAGAAATGAAAAGATATGGGAAGCTATTAAAGCAATGACACAACTTGATCCCAAAGATTCAACATTTGAAATTTTTAATCAGCTATGTTTTGAACTGTTTCATCATTATGGCTCGCACTGCAAGTCTTTTGAACCTAGCGCTTTAATACATGCAAAACCAATGCAACAGCTTCCTGAACAAGCCAGTTTTGATATTTTTAGCCTCGACTTTGGTCATTGGTACGCAAAGTTGTCCTATGCAGGGGTGTATTTAAAAATTGATGCGGGCTGGGAATTTCAGTTCGAGTTGAAAAATCAGCATGGGCAAATATTTCAAAAAAGCCTTTAAGGCAGAGTCCCTCTGAGTTGCAGTATGGCAATTCTGTTTTTCTAGCTTGGTTTCAGGTCAATGACAGCCACAGCGCTTTCCGATTTAATCCAAAGCACAGTTTTAGCAACTGTAGACTGGGCGAAATAAAACAATAAAACCAATATTGACCTGAAGGATTACGAGAATGGCACATCAATTTACCGTCAATGCCACAATTCATGGCGTTTCACTTGAAGATTTTAAACGACTAGCCGCAGATATCAGCTTGCATGAAGCGGTGTGCAAACGCATACCGGGTGAAAATCTAGAAATTTTAGAATCAAAAAAAACAGGTGATATGTATACCTTAAAACGTGCCTATAAATTGGATGTAAATATTCCAGATATTGCCAAGAAGTTTTTAAAAGATGCGTTTCGTCTGAAACGTACGGATATTAGTAATTTGGCGGCATTAACCTCTGACGTCAAACTAGATCCGAACCTACCGCTCGAAGCCAGTTGTAAACGAAGTGTCAGTGGTGATGCAACACAAGTGAGTTTCAATTTGGACTGGACGGTGAAAGTCAAAGTTCCACTGATTGGTGGATTACTTGAAAAACATGCAGAAGGTGAAATTCGTCGTTTTAGTCAGCTTGAGATTGAAATTGTAGAAGATGAATTGCGTAAAAATTTAAAAGCCTGAATTGATTTGAAAGCAAGTTAAAAAAAGCGGTCATTGACCGCTTTTTTATTTTTAGTGCGAAGTTTTTTCAAAACGTTGACGATAGAGCATCGCAGTAAAGAAGGTCACCAAACAGACGCTCCATATATAATACATGGCGCCAATGTTGCTGTATAAACTCAACCATTGAACAAATGGCAAGGTGATACCACCCGCGATGGCATAGGCCAAATTGTATGAAAATGAAATGCCCGAGAAACGAATCTGTGCAGGGAACATTTTCACCATACTATAAGACACCATACCAACAGTGCCTGATGCCAAACCGAGCAGCATATAGAGCGCAAACACGGTCGATGCTGCCACATGGCCCAAGCTGTTATAGAACACGCCCGCAATTATCGCAACAAGGAGGGAACCGAATAGTATCACTTTACCCGCACCGAAGCGATCTGCCAAAAGACCTGCCAAGATACAACCGACCATTTGCATCACAATAGCGGCACTTTGCATTTTAAAGGCATCGGCCCGTTCAAAACCAAAGGCGCCCGTGAGTAGATTTGGCATCGCTAAAATCAGCACAACAACACAGCCGGTTAAGAACCATGTAAACAGCATACCAATCACAACGCCTGTTTTGTGCTGTTGCAGTACTTGTTTCACTGGAAGTTCTTTAGCCAATTGTTTCTTTTCTTGCATGGCTTTAAATACTGGCGTTTCTTTTAAATAACTGCGGAGATAGAGCGCAATAAAACCAAAGATCCCGCCTAAAATAAATGGAATCCGCCATGCCCAATCATGGATTTCTGACTCTGTAAATTGTAATGAAATAAACAAAGACATCAGTGCGCCCAATAAGATACCCAAAGATAAGCCAGCAGTGAGTAGGCCGTTGGCGATACCAATTTTTTGCTCAGGCACATGCTCTGAAACAAAAGTCCATGCAGCAGGGATTTCACCACCAATCGCGATGCCTTGAATCACACGCATCAGTAGGAGCAAAAGTGGTGCTGCATAACCAATACTTTCAAAAGTCGGCATCACACCAATCATCAGTGTAGGCAGAGCCATGAGTAAAATAGACAAACTAAATAAACGCTTACGACCAATCAAATCGCCAAAATGCGCCATTACGACACCACCCAATGGGCGGAAAAAATATCCTGCTGCAAAAATACCGTAGGTATTCAACATCGCCCAAAATGGACTGAGGCCAGTGGGGAAAAACAGTTCCGAAATAATTTTGGCGTAAAACACATAAATGACAAAGTCATAAAACTCAAGTGCGCCACCGAGGGATGACAGTCCGAGGGTGCGTTTATCTTGACGAGTCAGGCGTGGCTGAGCTTCCATGCAAATATTTTCCAGCAGCAAATAGCATTTGACGATTTTAGTGATTCAATTTTTTATTGAATAATCAAACTTTTTTGCCTTATTAAAAACTTATAGTTATGAAAATATTATTAATTAAGAACAAAATAATATAGATAAAGTCGCATTAACTTAAAGAATGATTGGTAATAGATAATGGCGTACCTTGATGTATAAATGATAAATATCAATGGTATAGGGTAGTATGATCTACTATTTTACTTTGTGCTCTATATAAACCACAAAAGATTCAAAGCCATAGCACGCTGTTGTTTTATACTCAGAACCGATAATAATGCATATTGCATGGTTGTTTTTTTTAAAGTGATTTCAGCCCGCTAGACTTAAAAAGGATAAAAACATGAGTAATGTTGCTGCTGTTGCACAGCGTGGTGAAGCGATTTTGACGCTCACTGCCGCAGAGGTACAAGCATCTGAAATAGGTTCTGCATGGTTAACTGCACTAAGTGAAACACTGCATGCCACTATGCTTGAGCGTCAAGGCGTAGGCATTGCCGCGCCGCAAATTTATGTTTTAAAGCGGGTGATTATCGTGGCTTCACGTGCAAATTTACGCTATCCCGATGCGCCTGAAATGGAGGCGATCGTGATGGTCAATCCAGTGATTACATCTCGATCTACGACCACGGTTTTGGGTGAAGAAGGCTGCTTAAGTGTGCCGAATGCACGAGGACAAGTCCCGAGAGCCGAGCAAATTCACGTGCGATATTTGACCCTTCAAGGTGAAGTCAAAGAGAAAACTCTGAATGGCTTTCCCGCACGGATCGTGCAACATGAGGTCGATCATCTGAACGGGATCTTATTCACCGAGCGTTTAGAATAATAAACCATGCTATTTAAAATATAAAAATGACCAATTGAGCTAAAAAATAGCGGAAAAGTAATTTGAATAGTGGTGCAAGTGAAATTTAAAGGCTTCAAATGTTGCAGTTATAACTGTGAAAATAGGCATTCTTTTTGAAGTTAAAACCTTGTATAACTAGCGAAATAATAAAATAAAAAAGTAGATTAATGGGGAAAAACTGGGGCAATGCTGTCTGTACGAACTGGGGCGTACAATGGCGTAAGTTGAAGCATCTTTTATTTGAATCCGACTATCTCATCATCAATTGGTCTGACTATGATAAAGGGCGTTTACTTCTCATCTTTGGCATGCTGAGTCAAGTTAGCGTGTTGAAGTGGTGCATCATGAATTTTTATTATTCGACCAATCGGATTTGGTTTAATCCGAGTGAACTCAAGTTCAGGATCATCGTCGCTTGTATAGTCCTACTCAGTTATGGCGTATTGGCAGTACTCAGTCTTTATTTCAAAAAATATTTAAATTTTAGACTGTTTTTTAGCTATTTTGCGCCCGTCCTGTTTGGGTTCGGCATGATCTATGGTGGCTATATGATCGGGATCTATAGTCCTGCCACCATGGCGGGGACGGTCAATCTGCTGATGGTCGGTTTGGTTTTTTATCGTCCTGCAATTATGCTCAGTATTACATTTCCGATCACACTGTTTATTGGCTACATTTGCTATCAAACTTCGATTGACCATCTAGAATATGCACCGATTTTCAGCCCAGCTTTAAAACAGAGTGAGTTTTACGACAATGCCTTTTGGCTGATGAGTATGGCGGAGTTGTATTTACCTATATTGATCGTCAGTGCAGTATTTTTTCAGATTTTGCTTTTACAGTGGCGACACCGTGAACAAAAAATGGAAGTCCTCAGCCGTGTCGATGGGCTGACCAATGTGTTTAACCGACGTTATGTTAGTCATGAACTTGATACACTCAGCAAACAGACACGGCCTGAATTTGCAGTGGTTTTGCTTGATCTCGACCATTTTAAACTGATCAATGACCAATATGGACATGATGCAGGAGATGCCGTTTTACAACGTGTTGCTCAAATTTTAAATGACAATACTCGTGTACAAGATGTGGTTGGACGTTATGGCGGTGAAGAATTTATTTTAATTTTAAAAAATCAGAGTTTAGAGCAGGCGATAGAGGTCGCTGAACGCTGTCGATTGGCCATTTCTGAAGCTGAAACTATGATAGCCAACCATCAAATGTTGAAGATTAGTGCAAGTTTCGGTGTAGCAACTGCGATTGAGGGGACACCGTCTGCTGTGGTCACGCGTATGGCCGATCAAGCGCTGTACATGGCAAAGCAACAAGGTCGTAACCAAGTACGCAGCTTTCGTGAGTTAAACTTGGCAGAAGATTAAATAATTTAAATGATAGTTATGCAGCAATTACAATTTCAGCTCGGATTAGCGCAGCTCCACTTTCAGACCGAGCAACAGAATATTCATTTTGATCATGGCTTAGTCGCTTTGGTGCAAAAATGTGTTCGACATCAGCGCTTCGATGCTTTGGCAATTGAATATTTGATCTATGAAATTGAAGAAATTTTAGAACGATTACAGCTCGATTATCAGACACAGCGCTATGCTCAGTCGAATGATGCGATGCTGCATATATTGGTGCAGACCTTTTTTGAACATGCGCCCCGCATTGACCGACAAAGCTTTGAACATGGCTTTAATGAAATGATTGAACATACCGAATATTATCAAAATCTATTTGGTGAACAGGCAATCATTCAACTCAGTTATTTCGTTTTTATTCGAGAAATGATGCACCATTTGAATATACAGCACATACAGGTTTTAGCTCAGAACACGACTTCACCATAAGGACTTATACAGAGGCAGCTCAATTTGTTATAAATAAAAAAGCGCACAACAAAAAATAGACCTTATGAAAACGCCTGTTCCAGATTATTTACAGCATGTCCTCAATGCCTGCGATGCCAATCAGCACGGAGCTTTGGCAGATTATATTCCTGAGTTAGCTAACGCCAATCCAAATAGACTGGCTTTAGCATTGTCTACCGTAGATGGCACGATTTATTCCACGGGTGATGACGAAGTCGAGTTCACCATTCAGTCGATGTCTAAACCCTTTGCTTATGCCTTAGCGATTCGTCATCTTGGCTTGGATAGCGTTTTACAAAAGGTGGGTGTCGAGCCATCGGGAGAGGCGTTTAATCAAATCGCGCTCGATCCACAAAGCAATACCCCGAAAAACCCGATGATCAATTCGGGGGCAATCACCACACATTCACTATTACCGCATGACGAGCACAGCACTCGAGCTGAAAAACTCCGTGAATTTTTAAGTGAACTGGCGGGGCGTGAGCTGAGTTTTGATGAAGCGGTTTACCAGTCTGAAGTGAAGACGGCTTTTCGAAATTTGTCGATCGGTTACATGCTGCGCACAGTCGGTGTGCTTGAAGAAGACCCTGAAGATGTGGTGAATGGATATATTCGTCAGTGTGCAATATTAGTGACGGTTAAAGATTTGGCAAAAATGGCCAGTGTACTTGCCAATGGTGGTGTGCAAGCAGCCACAGGTAAACGGTTGCTGTCACGTTCGGTGGTGCGCCAAGTGTTGAGTGTGATGATGACTTGCGGCATGTATGATGCTGCGGGTGATTGGCTGACAACGGTCGGTATTCCTGCCAAAAGCGGTGTGGCCGGTGGCATCATGGGAGCTTTACCGGGGCAGGTTGGGCTGGCGGTCTTTAGTCCGAAACTGGATACACATGGGAATAGTGTTCGAGGCGTCGAAATATTTGAACGACTGTCTAAGGACATGGGGCTACATGTGATGGAGGGAACACCTTCAGCGCAAACGATCGTCCAAAGTCGCTATACCTGCGGCCTTGATCATTCGGTGGTGGTGTATGAGCTGCGTGGTGTGCTGCAATTTACTGAGTCGGAAATGTTGCTGCGGATCTTAGAGAATGAACCTGTTGCGAATAACCATATCGTTTTAGACCTGACCAATATTTCTTTGATACACAATGTTGGTGTTCGAATGCTCTTTGAAGGCGTAGATCGTTTAATTGCAGATGGTCATCGCGTGGCAGTGATCGACTCAGAGCATCTCTTGGAACAAAGTCGAAGTCATGCAGGGCATGAGGTGGTTGTTCGGGAAGAGTTGAGTCAATATTTACAACGGTTTGAGCGTTAATGGACCAAAATCCATTGTTGAGTCATATAAGGTGCTCATAAGTTTAGTACTTAGATCGGCTATAATTTTCTTTTTGCGTTAAATTTGCTTATGTCTTTTGAGTTAAAAGTCAGTTTACTCCCGAATGTTGAAGCTTTATCCTCGCAGCATAAAAAGCTGAATAAACTGATTGAGCAAATTGAACAGAAAAAACAAGACTTAGCGCTTTGGCAAAATGCCAAAAGTGAGATTCAGAGTTATATTCAGTTAAAACTTGTACCGATCTATCGTGATTTGCATGCGGTGTACTACCGTCAACTAACTCAGCTTTGGCAACATCTACAGCAAGAAGACTTCGCCAAAGCAGATTTAGCACAGCTCGATGCCAAACTAACCAAATTGGCAAAGCAGCTGAAAAAATCCAACTATTTAAATACAGCAGAACTTGAAAAAGTCGCAGAGGTAGATGCCTTTTATCAGCAGCACCATGCACATAATCAAAAGCCAAATAAAAAGGGCAAGTCAGCACAAGCAGAACAGCTAAACACAAATAGTCATGTTGATATAGAACTGGACGCTGCAGAACAACATGAGTCTTATGAAGCGTGGGACAGCGAACAATATCAACGTGAGAAAGAAGAGCATCAGCGCAGACGCTTAGCGCAAAAGCGCGAGCAAGCTGAAAAGTTAGTGAACCAATCACTGAAAACCGTGTATTTAAAAATCACTGCCATGATTCACCCAGACCGTGAACCTGATGAAGCTAAAAAAGCGGAAAAAACCGAGTTGCTGCAAGTGGTGAACCAAGCCCATGAAGCACAGGATTTATTTTATTTATTAAAGCTGCAATTACAGCTTGAAACCAATAAAGGCAAAAGCCCTAAAGCTTTAACAGATGAACATTTAAAGTTTTATAAAATGGCTTTAGAGGCACAAAGCCAACGCCTCGCCAATCAAATAGATGACATCACGGATAGCTTTCATTGGAGTGAAAAGGCGAAACCGAAAAATATGCAGGTAAAAGATGTGTATAAGGTGATTGATGGCGATGTTTCAGTGCTGAAAGAACAAGTGAAGTGGGAAAAAGAACGACTGAAATATATGGAGAGGGTAAAAGGGTTGGAAGTATTGTTGGGGAATGGGGTTTTATAAAAGCACCTCTCCTTTACGCAGCAGTGCTGCTCATCTCCTAGAAGGAGAGGGGAAATCCATTATTTATTAGTTTAGGGCAAAACATCAAATACATAATTATTATTAAATATTGTTCATAAAAATTAGAATCACAATGAAAGTTCCCTCTCCCTATGGGAGAGGGCTAGGGAGAGGGAAATAAAAATGAAAATAGACCCACAACTATTAGAGTTCGCCAAATCTATGCGCCACACTGCCACCGATGCAGAACAACTCATGTGGCAAATACTTCGCGGAAAGCGATTTATGAATCTTAAATTCCGTCGTCAGCATGTGATCAAACCTTATATTGTGGATTTTTACTGCCATGAAATTGGTTTGGTGATTGAGTTGGATGGCAGTCAGCATGGAACGGATGATGCCATTGAATATGATGCTGCACGAACAAAGTTTTTAGAGGCTTTGGGTTTAACTGTTATACGGTATTGGAATCATGATGTGTTGGATCGGACGGATACAGTGTTAGAGGATTTATGGCAGAAATATTCTGCATTAAAGCAGGCCTCTCCCTAACCCTCTCCTGAAAGGAGAGGTAACTCCATTGCAAAATTCATATAGGCATTAAATCAAATGACGCGCCTTCTCCCTTTGGGAGAAGGCAGGGGATGAGGGGACTAAAAATTAAATTTTAAAAAATTGTCAAAGAAAAGCCGTGCATTGAGAGGCATCAAAGTTTCTTGATTTCCATTAAAATCTTTTAAAGATCTATTATGTATATAGATAAAAACTCTTAAAGTGTCTTTTTGAAAATCACTTAGATTAAGGTTTTTAACAAATTCAGTGAATTCAGATGCAATTTCATTTTCCTTAACAGAAAAGGAACTTTTTTTATCTGATAATATTGATGCTTGTATATAGGATATTTTGTATATTTCTCTAATGAAGCCAATAATAATATCTGCACATTGAACGAAGAATGATTCTTCTGAGTCAGTAAAATTTACATTTGCCCGATATATATCGATTGCATCACTTCGATATTTTTCATCATTAATATATTTTTTAATTACTTCATCAATATTAAACTCATTATCGAGCGTGATTTTTGAAGATTTAAACTTATGGATCTTAGTAAGATAAAAAACTGAAAAATCTTTAACTAGAAGATTTTTTTCATCTTCTTTTAAGAAAAATAAATCATTTTTTTCAATTATGTAAGATATATCATCTTTATGAGTTAATTTAGAGTTATGCTTAATCCTATCTAAAAAAATTGATTTTATATCATGAATATTTGAGTTATCAATTTTTGGAAATTTTAGATGATGCAATTCTTTGGTAATTTCTTCTTTATTTTCAATGAAAAAATTATAAAGTTCTGATTTTATTTCTGAAAAATAAATATAAGTTTGATAGTCTCTATTAAGTAGATGAGGGGAAAATTTCTTGTTTGCTAATGATACTAGAATTTGGTCATCTATAAAGTCAATAAAATAAAAATAGCTAACATCTACTGTGTTGTAATGAATATTAATATTTTCTTTTTTAAGCCAGTGGAAAAATTGATTTAGCTTTTTACTTGATAAAAGCTTTTTAAATTTATCAATACTTTGTCCATTGCCTTTATTTTGAAATTCTGAAAATTTTAGTTCTGAGCCATCTATAGTTAGATTATTATTTTTAAATCTATCAAATAGTTTCTTTTTTAATTTTTTTTCATCAGGATTTTTACTTAGATAAATTCCACCTAAGACAAAAGGAAACTCATTATCATTCAACTTTTGTTTTGCTTCTGAGATATTGAGTGATCTAATGTTATTAGTCTCGTCAAAAAAGTAATGGAAATTTTTACTATTGAATGGTTTTTCTAAAAAAATGGGTGTAGGTGTCATATAAAAATAATAAAGGGCTGAATAATCAGCCCTTTATACTACGAAATTGGTTAAATTAACAACACATTAAAGCGCTGCAATCTGCTCCATATTCGCTTTAATCTTCGCTAACTGATCAGCAAATTCAGCAAGTTTTACTTTCTCGCCTTCAACTACAGCCGCAGGCGCTTTCGCTACAAAACCTTCATTTGCAAGTTTAGTTGCAATTTGGTCATGCTGTTTTTGAACCTTGTCTAAGTCTTTTTGTAAACGACCCAATTCCGCTTTCGGGTCAATTAAGCCCTTCATTGGAACGAAGACAGACACATGACCCACGACAGATGAAGAAGACAATGGTGCTTGTTCAGCATCAGCAAGGAAAGTAATGCTTTCAACTTTTGCCAATGCTTTAAACAAAGGTTCAATACGTGCAATTTGTGCTTTTTCAGCATCAGTGGTGTTTTGAAGCAGAACAGGCAACAAACGAGCATTACCTAGACCCATCTCACCACGGATGTTACGTACCGCACCAATCAAACCTTGTAGCCATTGCATATCTGCTTCAGCTTGTTCATTGACAAGTGCTTGGTCAGCAACAGGGTACTGTGCCAACATAATGGTTTCGCCAACAATGTTCAGTTTCGGCGCAAGCGTTTGCCAGATTTCTTCTGTTAAGTAAGGCATCAACGGATGCGCTAAACGTAAAGATGCTTCCATTACAGAAAGAAGAACACGACGTACTTCAGCTTTACGCTCAACCGATACGTTTTCATCATTTAGAACAGGCTTAGTCAGCTCGACATACCAGTCACAGTATTCATTCCAAATGAACTCGTAAATCGCTTGAGCAGCCAAGTCTAAGCGATAGGTTGCAAATGCTGTTTGCACCGCTTGTTCTGCTTTTTGTAAACGGCTTACGATCCATTGTTCAGGCAATTCCCAAAGGTCTTGACGAACGTCTTGACCAATCACTTGCTCTTCGCAGTTCATCATCACGAAACGGGTTGCGTTCCAGATTTTGTTGGCAAAGTTACGGTAACCTTCAACACGTTTCATATCGAACTTAATGTCACGACCGGTGTTGGCAAGCGCACAGAATGTGAAACGAACTGCGTCAGTACCGTAAGATTGAATGCCTTCAGGGAATTCTTTACGGGTCGCTTTTTCAATCTTCGCCGCTTGTTTCGGATTCATCAAACCGTAAGTACGTTTTTGTACTAAAGTTTCAAGATCAACACCGTCAATCAAATCTAATGGGTCAAGCACGTTACCCTTAGATTTAGACATCTTCTGACCTTCGCCATCACGTACCAAACCGTGAACGTATACAGTTTTGAACGGAACTTGCGGTGTGCCATCTTCATTTTTCATGAAGTGCATGGTCATCATGATCATGCGGGCAACCCAGAAGAAGATAATGTCGAAACCAGTGACCAATACATTAGTCGGGTGGAAAGTATTTAAGAAATAGTTTTCTTTATCTTTCGCCGCGTCGCCAGTCCAACCTAAAGTTGAGAACGTCCAAAGACCAGAAGAGAACCATGTATCAAGCACGTCTTCGTCTTGTTTCAATTCAACTTCAGGTGCAATGCCGTTTTTCGCACGAACTTCAGCTTCATCACGACCTACAAATACGTTACCTTCAGCATCGTACCAAGCAGGGATACGGTGACCCCACCACAATTGACGCGAAATACACCAATCTTGAATGTTGTTCATCCAAGCCATGTACATGTTGCTGTATTGCTCAGGTACAAATTTGATGTCGCCATCTTTAACCGCTTTAATTGCAGGCTCAGCAAGTGGTGCAATTTTTACGTACCATTGGTCTGTTAGAAGTGGCTCAACGATCACGCCTGAACGGTCACCACGAGGTGGCTTCAAGGTATATGGTTGAATTTGGTCTAACCAGCCTTCAGCTTCCGCTTGAGCAACCAATTTTTTACGTGCTTCAAAACGGTCTAAACCAATGTAGTCCGCAGGTGCAGGAATGGTTTTAGAAATTTGCTCGCCCGCTTTCGCGATATATTCAAACTCAGCAAGAACTTCAGCATTTTTGTTGAAGATGTTGATGATTGGAAGTTCACAGCGTTTGCCCACTTCATAGTCATTGAAGTCGTGTGCAGGCGTGATTTTTACACAGCCTGTACCAAATTCTTTGTCTACATATTCGTCTTTAACGATTGGAACTGCACGGCCTGTAATTGGCAAGATAATGTTCTTGCCAACAAGCGCTGCATAGCGTTCATCATCCAGTGCAACTGCAACAGCGGTATCGCCAAGCAATGTTTCAGGACGTGTTGTCGCCACAACGATGTGGTCTTTACCATCGTGGGTGCGGATTGATTTGTCTTCAAAGAAATATTTGAAGTGCCAAAGTGAACCTGCTTCTTCTTTATCAGACTCAACTTCTAAGTCAGAAAGGGCAGTTTGTAGTTTAGGGTCCCAGTTTACAAGGCGTTTACCACGGTAAATTAAGCCTTCTTCATGTAGCTTAACAAAGACTTCTTTAACCGCGTTAGAAAGACCTTCGTCCATGGTGAAGCGCTCACGTGACCAGTCTACAGATGAGCCTAGACGACGAATTTGACGGGTAATGTTCCCGCCAGATTGTTCTTTCCATTCCCACACTTTTTCAATGAACTTTTCACGGCCAAGGTCGTGACGGCTGATGCCTTCAGCACCCAATTGACGTTCAACAACCATTTGCGTTGCGATACCTGCATGGTCGGTACCTGGCTGCCAAAGGGTGTTTTTGCCAGACATACGGTTATAACGAGTCAACGCATCCATAATGGCATTGTTGAAACCATGACCCATGTGCAAGCTACCAGTGACGTTTGGCGGCGGAATCATAATACAGAATGAATCACCTTTTTGAGATGGCTTGAAGTAGCCTCTCTCTTCCCAAGTCTTGTACCATTTTTTTTCGATCTCGGTCGGATCGTAGGTCGTAGCAATATTTTGCGCTGAATCAGTCATAGTCTAAACAGATCAAAAGTGGATAAAAAATTAGATCTATTGTAGCAAAAAAAATGGTGAATTAGGGATGTTGGGCGAATGTTAACTTTTAGGATTTGGCAGTAAATAAAAGAGTCCGTATGATAGGACATAAGATAAGAAGTACCCATTGATCCCAAAACTAAGATAAAAGGAGCAATATCAAATGACTTATTCTATTTCTTTAAAGATTCAACCTACGACATATCAACGTTTTGAGACAATTCATCAAAAACTCAATGCAGGTGAAACAGAAAGTCAGTCCAAAGCCTTAGGGGATAATTTAGCGGATATTGCATGTGAAATTTTAGATCAAGTTTTTGGCCAAATGGCGCGCATGAATAAGTCTGGAGACAATGAATCCGAAAAAATTATTCAGCAAATACGTGAAACGACCCGTAAATATATGCCGTGGTCGGTGTCTTTTTTTGGCAATGACCGCCTTGTACCGATGGTAAATTATTTATATGGACGTTTTTACAGCGAAGATGGTCAGCATTATATGCATTATCCGATCGATGCCTCTTTAGCCACCGACTTGCTTGCCTATGTCAATCAAATGAAAGAAGGGCAGAATCAATATGTGCCGCTCGCATTGAAGGCATTTACACAAGTGGTCGATGCCGGGGTGACGCATTTGGTGCGAGAACCGAAAAAAATGCTGAAATTTAACATGGTAGTGGATAAAACTTTAACCGGTGTCATCAATCTCACCACGCAACTCGGTTATAAACGTTTTGATAAACTCGGCAAAATTTATGATGCACAATCGATGAGTCAGTACTTTGACCATTTTATGGTGTTTTTGAGCAGTGAGCCTGTACTACATAAAGCATAAAATACATATAAATGAATAAATTAGTTATTTAAAAGGATGTCAAAATGGCAAAACGAGATGATTTGAATGGAAAAGTGGTGTGGATTACTGGGGCATCTTCAGGTTTGGGTGAAGCTTTAGCAAGAGAATGTGCTTTGCAAGGGGCGCAGGTCATTTTGACCGCACGTCGATTTGAAGAGTTGGAAAAAGTCCGTGTTTCATTATTACATCCAGATCAGCATCTTTCAGTGTGTGCCGATATTACCAATGAAGAACAAGTTCGCCATGCTTATGAACAAGTCCTTGCGCATAAAGGTCGAATTGACTGGCTAATCAATAATGCGGGATTGAGTCAGCGTGCATTGATCACGGATACGACTATGCAAACTGAACGTGCCATCATGGAAGTAGATTATTTTTCGCAAGTCTATATAACCAAAACCGTTTTACCGACATTTTTAGCACAAAAGTCTGGTCGAATTGCTTTTGTTTCAAGTGTTGCAGGCTTATTAGGGACACAATACCGCGCGACCTATTCTGCTGCAAAAGCTGCCATTCATATGTGGGCGAACAGTCTACGTGCGGAAGTTGCGGATCAAGGGGTGGGCGTATCGGTGATATTCCCCGGATTTGTCAAAACCAATGTTTCATTTAATGCACTCAATGGTGCCGGCAAGCCACAAGGGCATCAGGATGAAGCTATTGAAAATGGTCTAGAAGCCAATGAGTTTGCCGAAACGGTGGTGCAATCTTTGCAACGTGGGGAAGAATACATCGTGGTGGGTGGTTCTAAAGAAAAGCTCGGTGTTTGGGTATCTCGATTATCACCGACAACGTTATATAAAATGATTCGTAAAACCAAAGTGAAGTAAATTTTATCAAGTTTAAATAGTTTAAAAGTCACTCTTAACAGTGACTTTTTTAATGAGTAACGAGATTATAAGAAATGAAAAAGAATAATTTTAACAAATGGGGAATAGCCATCATTTTGTGCGCAATCATTGGTGCAATCGGTACAGTGGCATATTTTTATTTTAAACAGAAAACTCAAAAAATTGAGCAGAAGTCAACGCTCGAAAAGCCTGAAAAAGAAATAGGAACTGTATCAGAACCAGTTACTGTATCTGTTGAGATTGAACCTAAAGTTGAAGCGGCCAGTGCAGAAGTTGTTATGCGAGGACCAAATGAGGGGTGGTTACCGATCGAAGCACTGTTTGATGAAAAAGGATTATTGAAGTCGGAGTATTACAGTCAAAATCCTCAAGATTCAGATGTTGATAAATTACCTTATAGCTCGAATAAAATTGGTGATTTTAAATGGCGAGCTGAATTTCATCCTGTTGATGATTTTAAAGGCGATCAGGCTAGATTCAAAGATCAATGTTTTGGATATTGTGTTTTAGTGAAAGGTAAGTTGCTGACCAGTGTTGAATCGACTGTATTTACGGGAGCATTTATTGCGAAAGATCATTTGATCGAAGTGATTGCACATAAGGGGAGTGGCGCATATATGCCTGTCAACTATAGCTTTATCAAAATCGACAAAGCTGGTAATGCAGAGTTAATCTCAGATGATCATAATTCTTACAAAGATCAATTGGCTCGTATCAATCATTCGGGACTCGAGATTGACTTAAAACCATTTAGAAAACTTCAATATTTTCTTCTAATGAATGAAAATGGTTTAAATGTGTCGATGCAAAAACCCAATAAGGTGGATGTCGAACCGACTCAGTGTAAAGAGTATTACGAAGGAACATTAGAGGCATGTCCAACTTTATATGGATGTAAAGCTGACATTGTGGTGCAAGATCTGGCACGTGCTTATGCTGGAGATGTTGCATTTAGTTATCATGATCCAAATATTGATGAAAAGAAATTTAATGAAGTTTGCTTTAAAGTTTGTCGCAATGAAAATGTGAGTTATGAAGAGTTTGAAAACACATTGTGTAAAGTAAATTAAATAGTAAAAATGAATTGGGGAGAAGTAGAGAGATCAGATGTCTCTCTTTTGAATTGCTGTTCCATACGCAAAGACTTCGACCATGCCGCCTTGCATACCCAACTCAGTGGTGCTTAAACGCAGGCCCATAATTTGCGTTGCACCCATTTTTTCAGCTTCTTGCTTTAAACGCACCACGGCTTCACGACGTGCCCGATCTACGATGCTTTCATAGCTGGTCAAACGTCCGCCAAAGAAGTTCTGAATATTGGCAATCACATATTTAAAATAATCATGTGAAATCACTACATTACTCGAAATAAGTTGTCCGAAATGTTCAGTAGTTTTAAAGCGGTTGTTGTCTATGCGAATATGTGCCAATCGCTTTTCTTGAGCTTCGAGTTCTTTGAGATGTTTTTGTTCGATATGGCGACCGAAGCCCCAACCAATACAAAAGAGCACCACAAAGATCAGGACTTTAAAAATAAAGGCATCCATGACTTAGTCCTGAGTTGGAAATGGGTTTGGTAGTTTTGCTGAGTTGGCTTCTACGCGAACTGCCGTGCCATACACAAATAATTCAGAGGCGCCTTGAGCAATATTTGAGGTTGAAAAACGGATACCGACGACCGCATTCGCGCCTAAGGCACGTGCTTTGTCAATCATACGGCTCATAGCTTCTTGACGGGATTCTTCGAGTAGTTCTGTATAACCTTTGAGTTCACCACCCACGATATTTTTTAGGCCAGCCATAAAGTCACGACCAACATGTTTACTGCGGACAGTACTGCCATAAACGACATCAAGTTGTTGTGTAATGGTATGACCTGGAACAGATTCAAGATTACTTAAAAGCATTTTTAGTTATCAATATAAAAAGGTGAATTGAAGATAGGAAACTCTTCAACAAAAAGCAATATGTTCATTTTTATTTTGAGGCTTCGATCTAAAAATGAAAAAGCCCACTGAAGTGAGCTTTTCAAATATTACGGGCTAGGCTAAATCAAATTATTGTTTTGATGCCGCTTTACGTTCAGCAGTAGAAGGCTGGTATTGTACAGCATCAGAAGTGTTGGCTTTGATACCACCACCAAGTGTTTTATACAATTCAACTTGATTGTTGAGATTTGCTTGTTCAAGCAACAACAAACCTTGCTCAGCTGCATAAGATGCACGCTGCGCATCCAGTACAGTTAAGTAGCTATCAATACCAGCACGGAAGCGAGCATTTGATAGTTTGTACGTTGTGTTGGTTGCATCAACTAAACGGCGCTGTGCTGCAATACGGTCACCAATGTTTTGGCGAACTGCAAGCGCATCATTCACTTCACGGAAAGCTGACTGAACTGATTTTTCATAATCAGACAATGCAATTTTCTGGTCAGTTTCAGAAACTTTAATATTTGCCTGACGTGTACCCCAGTCGAAAATTGGAATATCTAGGCTAGGGCCAGCAGACCATACAAAGTTGCCTGATTTAAATAGATCACCTAAGTCCGTTGAAGCATAACCCGCTGAACCTGTCAGACTAATAGTAGGGAACAGACGTGCTTTAGCTGCACCAATGTTCGCACCGGCAGCAGACAGTTTATATTCAGCTGCACGGACATCTGGACGGTTGTTCAACAAGTCACTTGGAATACCTGAACCAATGGTATTGGTCGAAGTAATTCGATTGACACGTTGGTTCGGCAGCAAGTTCGCAGGTACTTGTTGACCCACTAATAGATTCAATAAATTTTGCGCTTGAGCAATTTGAGTTTTGTAGTTCGCAACATCATTACGTGCAGTTTCTACAGAAATTTGAGCCTGACGAACAGGAACTTCACTGTCAATACCGACATCAAAACGCTTTTTGTTCAGGTTGTAAGATTCAAGCTGAGCCTTTAAGGTTTGATCTGCAAGCTTCAAGTTTGAGTTAGCGTATGCATAGTTTAACCATGCTTGAGCCACTTGACCGATCAACGCAATTTGTGTTGCATCACGGGCACTTGCAGTTGCAAGGTAACTGTCTAAAGCATTGTCTTTTAAGCTACGTACACGACCCCAAAAATCAAGTTCATAGGCAGTGACACCTAAACCGACATTATAAGAGGTGATAGGCTTTGAATTCATCGTGTCTTGACGAAGTACGCTACCACTTGCACCAATGGTTGGTAATTGACCATTGGCAGTGATTTGATACTGTTGCTGTGCACGTTCAATATTTAAAGCAGCCGTACGTAGGTCACGGTTATTGGCTAAAGCTAAGTCAAGAACTTGTACCAGACGTTGGTCAGCAAAGAAATCTTTATATCCTTGTTCAGCAACAGAAGTACCAGAAGCACTTGCTGTGTAGCTTTCGGGGATATTGGTCTGAACAACCGGCTCTGGACCACGCATGCTTTGGCAGGCAGCCAAAGCAAGCGCAAGTGAAGAAACCGCAATGCTACGACCTGCAATAGACCATACATTTTGCATCACGATAAATGCTCCTGATTATTTTGTTGTTTTGGTTTGTACTTAAAGATACTTCGGATCCATACGTAGAACACAGGAATAAAGAAGATACCAAGTAGGGTAGAACTGATTACGCCACCCAATACACCATAACCTACGGAGTGCTGGCTACCTGCACCTGCACCCGAAGAAAGCGCAAGCGGAAGTACACCAAAACCAAAGGCTAAAGTGGTCATGATAATTGGACGTAGACGCATTTTAGCGGCATGCAATGTTGCGTCAAACAGATCTTCACCTTTTTCTTGAAGTTCTTTGGCGAATTCTACGATCAAGATCGCATTCTTCGCGGACAAACCAATGACGGCAATAATAGCCACCTGGAAGTAAATGTTATTCGCCAAGTTTGGATTTTTGAAGAACACCATTCCAAGGAAAGTCAGTAATAACGCACCCAATACACCTAATGGTACAACCAGTAAAACTGAGAACGGAATAGACCAGCTTTCATACAAGGCAGCAAGACATAGGAAGACGATTAACAATGAAAGTGCGTATAAGAATGGTGCTTGTGCGCCAGACTCACGTTCTTCTAGAGATAGACCAGTCCATTCATAGTCAAAGCCTTGAACGCCCATCGAAGGAAGTTTTTGTACAATTTCTTCCATCGCTTTCATCGCGTCGCCCGAACTTACACCCACACCCGGTGAACCTTGAATGTTCACAGATGCGATACCGTTATAACGTTCAAGACGTGGTGAACCATAAGTCCATTCACCAGTAGCGAAGGTCGAGAATGGAACCATTGTGCCTTGGTTGTTACGGACATACCACTGGCTCAGGTCTTCAGGCATCATACGTGCCGCAGCTTCACCTTGTACATAGACTTTCTTCACACGACCACGGTCAACGAAGTCATTGATGTAAGAACCACCCCATGCCATACCCATTGTGGTGTTAATCTCAGAAATACTCACACCCATTGCACCGGCTTGAGCTTGGTCAATCGTGATTTTGTACTGTGGTGTATCTTCTTGACCGTTAGGACGAACACCCATGAGGCGTTTATCTTGAGCAGCCATACCGAGCACCATATTACGGGCATCGATAAGTTGTTGATGGGTTTGACCTGCAGAAGCTTTTAACTGCAAGTTGAAGCCGGCAGTTACACCCAATTCAGGCATTGCTGGTAATTGGATTGGCATGATGTATGAAGCATCCTTCACGATCATGTTCAATGCCATACCACGTTGAATAATCGCACCCACTTGAGATTCAGGTGATGTACGGTCTTCCCAATCTTTTAACTTG
This sequence comes from Acinetobacter sp. YH1901134, assembly GCF_013416965.1. NCBI lineage: Bacteria > Pseudomonadati > Pseudomonadota > Gammaproteobacteria > Moraxellales > Moraxellaceae > Acinetobacter > Acinetobacter sp. YH1901134. The sequence continues at coordinate 229,106 of NZ_VPEW01000001.1, forward strand.
ATGAATGCAAGACCTGCGTTTTGACCTACACCTGTGAACGAGAAACCGGCAACACTGAATACAGAATCGACATATTTTTCTTCGTTTTTCAGGAAGTAATCGGTCATTGCAGTGACAGTTTTATCCGTACGCTCAAGTGAGGCATTCGGTGGTAACTGTACCAGTGTCATTACAACACCTTGGTCTTCTTCAGGTAAGAATGATGATGGTAACTTTTGGAATAAAAGCACTAATAAGCCGATTACAACTGCATAAATCACACCAGAGAAAATCTTGTGGTGTGTCATGAAGTTCACGCCGCCTTGGTATTTATGCGCAACTTTATCAAAAGAGCTGTTAAACCAACGGAAGAAACGGGCAAAGATGTTGTTGCTTTCAGGTTTGTTTGGATCATGTTGTTTCAACATGGTCGCACATAGGGCAGGGGTAAAGGTCAATGCCACAATCAATGACAGAATCATTGCTGTTACCAGCGTGATTGAGAACTGACGATAAATTACACCTGTTGTACCACCGAAAAATGCCATCGGCACGAATACAGCGGTTAACACAGAGGTAATACCGATTAAGGCACCCGAGATCTGTTTCATTGAGATTTCAGTTGCAGTCACTGGGTCAAGATGATCTTCAACCATGACACGTTCAACGTTCTCTACGACAACAATCGCATCATCCACGAGGAGACCAATCGCCAGTACCATCGCGAACATGGTGAGTGTGTTGATCGAGAAACCAAACATGTTAATGACAGCAAAAGTACCCAATACCACTACAGGTACAGCCAATGTCGGAATAATCGTTGCGCGCCAGTTCTGTAAGAATAAGAACATCACAAAGAATACAAGAATCACGGCTTCTACAAGGGTATGTACAACACTTTCAATCGATAACTTAATGAATGGAGTCGTATCAAATGCAAGCGTGTCTTCTAAACCTTCAGGGTAGTTTGGACGTAGTTCTTTTAAACGTGCTTCAACAGCTTCGGCTGTGTCTAATGCGTTTGCACCAGTTGCTAGTTTGATCGCTACACCACCAGCAGGTTTGTTGTTGAACTTAGAGTCGAACTGATAGTTGTCAGCACCTAATTCAACACGTGCAACATCACCTAAACGTACCTGAGCACCATCACTACTGTTACGCAGGAAAATGTTTTTAAACTGCTCTGGTGTTTGCAACAAACTTTGTGCTGTAACTGTCGCGTTCAGTACTTGACCTTCAGTTGCAGGCGCACCGCCTAACTGACCAACAGCAACCTGAGCATTCTGTGTACGGATAGCCGCAGCCACATCACTCGGTGTAACTTTCAGGTTTGCCATTTTGGCTGGATCTAGCCAAATACGCATCGCATAAGAACCACCGAATACTTGGACTTCACCTACACCTGCCACACGGCTGAGAGGTTCAGAAATATTCGAGTTTACATAGTCCTTAATGTCGTCCGCAGTCAACTTACCCGATGGTGAGTGGAATGCTACAACTTGTAGGAAGCTTGCGCCAGATTTGGTGACTTTTACACCTTGACGTTGTACGTCTTCAGGTAATAGCGCTGTCGCAGACTGGAGTTTGTTTTGGACTTGAACTTGGGCGATATCTGGATCGATCCCTTGTTCAAAGTTCAATGTAATAGATGCTTGACCGTTACCCGCACTGTTTGACGAAATATAACGTAAGCCATCCAAACCATTCATTTGTTGTTCAATGATTTGGGTTACGGTGTTTTCAACTGTTTCTGCAGACGCACCAGGGTAAGTCGCAGAGATTGAAACCGTTGGCGGCGCAATGGTCGGATACTGTGCAATTGGCATATTAGATAGCGTGAGTACACCCGCCAGCATAATCACCAATGCAATCACCCATGCAAAAATGGGGCGATGAATAAAGAATTGAGCCATTCAGTCTACTCCCTATGCGTTTGAAGTAGCTTTTTGTTCAGATTTAGGTGCTGCTTGTTCTGCAACTTTAGCATCTGGCTTTGCTGCAGTAGGTTGTTGCGCACCTTGAGGTGCAGCAGCCTGAGGTTGATATGGTTTGGCTACAACTTGTTGCTCTGGCTTAACTTTCGCAATACCGTCAACAATCACTTTATCGCCAGTGTTTAAGCCTTGAGTCACGATCCAATTCGAACCTTGCGTACCAACAGTGGTTACAGGACGAGATTCAACAGCACCTTTTGCATTCACAATCATTGCCATTGCTTGACCTGTAGGGGTACGCGTAATGGCAGCTTGTGGAATCAGGTAAGCATTTGGAATCACACCTTGAACGATGCGAGCATTGGCAAACATACCCGGAAGTAATAAATGATTCGGGTTAGAAAAAACAGCACGAAGTGTAACCGTACCTGTATCTGGGTTCACACTCGCATCAGAAAATGCAAGATGACCTTCAATTGGGTATTCGCTACCATCTTCAAGACGTAATTTCACTTTGGTGTTATTACTGCTGTCCAAGTTGCCTTGGCTTAATTGTTGACGTAAGCGAAGAAGTTCAGCACTTGATTGGTTAATGTCAACGTACATTGGATCAAGACGTTGAATTGTGACTAATGGATCAGCTTGAGATGCAGTAACTAATGCACCAGCAGTCACAGTTGAACGGTTTGTTTGACCCGAAATTGGCGCACGTACAGTTGAATAACCTAAGTTAATTTCAGCATTTTTAAGTTCTGCCTGAGATGCAGCAACGTCTGCTTCAGCCAGTTTAACTTGCGCAACAATATCGTCGTATTCTTGTTTTGAAATCGCATTTGACCCAACAAGCTGACGGTAACGACCTTCTTTAACACGTAACACGTTTAGGTTTGCTTGTTGACGTGTTAAAGCAGCACGAGCACTGTCAGCTGAAGCACGGTTTGTACGCGAGTCGATCTCGTACAAGGCTTGTCCTTCGCGAACATAGCTACCTTCTGCAAATAGACGTTTCAGTACTACACCACTGGTTTGTGGACGTACTTCTGAAATTTCATAGGCAGATGTACGGCCTGAAAGTTCAACAGATTGTTCAACGCTTTGCGGTTGGGCAACAATGACACCGACTTCAGTTGGTGGCATTTGCTGTGCAGCAGCAGCTTGCTGTGCATCTTTAGGATCTTTGCTACAACCAACAAGTGCAATACTTGTTGCCAATGCGCAAGCAGTCAGGGCAGGAGCCCAAAGCTTTGCAGACATCATTGTTCCACCTCAATTAGATATTTATCTAAATTATTCATTTGTTTACGCTTTACTGATTTTGATGTAACTCAAATAAAGTAGCGCGATCCAAATAAAACTTATGCTCCAACCGGATAAGACATCTGTCGGAAAATGAACCCCAACATATACTCGCGAAACACCCATACACAGCATCCATAACAATGCCAAAATGGTGATCAAGCGATGTTGAGCATGTTGTCGGTAAATCAAGATCATCAGACACGCAAGCGATGCAGCATAACAACTGTGTGCGCTTGGGAATGAACTCCCGTAAGATGCTACAAGATGGTACATTTCTGGGGGACGCGGTCTGGTGAACGTAAATTTAAGCAACCATGCAAGGCCGATACTTCCAAAGATCCCTATACTGATAAAAACAATCTCTGTGTATTTTTTATACCACGCAAAGTGTAAACACCATAGCGTGGTGAAAAATAATACAAAAGGCATGCCCCCTAGCGCCGAAAGTCCGATGGCAATTTGATTAAAAACAGCAATACGGTGCTGACTCATCCATTCCACGATACTTAAATCTAATAGATTTAAATAGCTAGAATAAAGCGACAACACACTGATAATTAATGCAAAAAAACCAACAAACAGTAGCGTTCGTGGCATATTTTATTCCTTGTCATTTTAACCGGTTTGAGCTCGGTTAATTAATGGATTAAAGTGTACTCATCAGTACACTTTATTTCAAGTATGTGTAAATCATACTGATTTTATTTTTTGTGTTCATTTACATCTTACTAAAATAAAACACAAATCTGCTAATGATTGTTCTTACTGGCTTGTGTGCCATCTTCAACTTCAAGTGGGGTTTTCGGTGGCCAGAAAAAGTCACTTGGTCGCGTTAGAAAATGAGTCATCACCAATTTAGCCAGTGGTTTCCATTGTTCAAATCTTACGCGACGTGCCCGTAGTGCCACAATAATGGTTAACGTGAAACTGACGAATAAGTTAGTCAGACCGATCAGAATAACTCCTAAGAATGACACAATGATTAAGCCAATGTCTGGTGAACCATTAATATTGATGAGGCCTTGAATGAAGTTGGCCGAGGCGAAGGCGATATGGCGAATATCTAAAGGTAAACCAAAAATAAATCCAATCGTTCCCATACTGCCCAGCATGATCCCGAATAAGAAGTTACCTGCTAAAGCACCTAAGTTTCGCTCAATGTAAGCGGCAAGCTTATCCAGTCTCTCTTGACCCATGATGCGTTTTAACTTTGGATGTGCTTGAATCCGTGGTCCAACTTTGCGATAGATCGCCATGTTGTCAAAGTATCCAGCAAGCAAACCTGATAAAAACAAACATACCCCAGCAATCGCAGCATGTGGCACAGCCAATGAGGTAAATGGATTGAGGTCGTGTAAGGTTTTAGCTGCTTTTGCATGATTCATTAATGGCTCATGTAAAGCCATGTCCCAACTTAAGGCGATCAATGCTGCAACAGGAATCGCAATACTGATGTTGCCTAAGATTGCAATAAACTGGGTTCGAATGATGTTAATAATTAGCGCGGCAAGTTCGGCAATCTGCGCCATTTTCGAGCCTTTACGATGCTGAACCGTCGAGGCAAGGGCGGCAGCTGTCATCGCAGGCTGTTTAGTGGCAACAGTAAAATGTAAGACATGAATCAGCATAAAGCCGAAAGAGTAGTTCAGACTATATGAAATGGCTTGCATGAGCGGTGCCATGCTGACACGGGCCATCAGCACTTTTAAAGTTGCCATACATGCAATGATCACACCGGCACCTGCCGCAGATCGGTACATGCTCATAAAGCCTTGTTTGTCCGTACTTACATAGTGTTCGCCAGTTTTACTTGCGTTTTCGGTGACTTGTAGGGCAACCAATTCACTATTGGTGGCGAGCAAATCGCGCACACTGCGCTCGCTATAAATCGCTGACGTCACATCACTGAGTAAACTACCCATAGACACATAGCGGACATCATCTTCTTCAACAATTAGGTTGAGTAAGATTTCTAAGCGATCTAAACACTGTTCTAAAAGCGACAATAAGTAAGTCAGGCTGACACTTACACCAATTCGTTTGGTCGCACGCCGAATCTTCAGCACCACATCACGACATTGTTCCAGCATTACCAACGCTTGAGAAGCATCTGGCGGTAGCACAGCACTCATTTCTTCAGCACTTTGATGGAGCTTTTTATACTGCTGAATAAAATCATTTATTTCACGGTTTTGCACCAAAAAAGGTGATTCATATTCGGTCAGTTCAGGCTGTGCATTAATAAATTCAGGATATAAGCCAATACCACTTACCCGATAGGACAAAACGGTAATAGCTTTAATTAACTCACGGCGAATTTTCTTTTTTTCTTCCTGATTGCTATGACCTTGGTTAAACAATCGAAAGAGCTGCATCCATTGCTGATCATCAATACTGTCCAGCCAATATTTGTCGCTATGACGATAAAAAACTCGACGGACTAAATCTTGTAATTGAGTTTCGTCATTGATCAGAGGAAGAAAATGTGCGCCAAGCCGTTGGAACAGTTGTCCCCAGAAACCATCGAGAGACAAAATACCCGTGTCCGCATATAAACTGGTTTGTTTATATCGGCTAATGAGCTTTAGGACAAAACTTTGCAGGGTAGAGGCTGCATCTGGCGTGATGAGTAAAGCTTGGATGAAAGCCTGAAATTTTTTCTTAATTTCGTCGGTATTTTTTGTATCTTCTGGTCGAATTCGGTTGACCAATTCGATCAGCAAGTTTTCATCCAGCACAGCCCGAGGGGTATCGAGCTGTTGCTGCATGGTCAAAAAGATATCATTCAGTTTTATATGCATAGGCAAGGGGAATTACGATGAATATTGTTAATTATTGAATTCGGTGTAATGCCAAGTTTGCGAGGTTGATTAAAGCTTGACGATATTCAGTATCTGGTAGCGCTGCTAAAGCGGCTAGTGCTGCCTCAGTTTCTTCAGTCGCTCGTTGGCTACAATAATCAAGTGCCCCAGAGCTTTGTACAATCTGAATAACACGCTCTAAATCTGCCGTACCACCTGTGGCAATACTGCGGCGAATAATGTCATGTTCTTCGCCAGTGGTATTCTTTAAGGCAGAGATTAAAGGTAAAGTTGGTTTACCTTCCATTAAATCATCACCAATATTTTTACCTAATGTTTCAGCATCTGAGGTGTAATCTAAAATATCGTCAATAATTTGAAAGGCATTTCCAAAGTGTCCGGCAAATTTTCTAAGCGGTTCACGGTACTCTGGTGTACCAGTCAGAATCGCTGCACCTTCGGTAGCGAGCTCAAATAAACGTGATGTTTTACCGTGAATAATATCTAAATAGGTTTGTTCAGTAGTTTCAGGTTGGTGCTGTGATTGAAGTTGTAAAACTTCACCTTCAGCAATTTCACAGGTACCTGTTGAAAAGTCTTTGAGTAATACTTTGCTGTCTAGATCCACCAATAAATCAAAAGCGCGAGAAATCAAAAAATCACCCACTAGTACGGCAGTTTGATTATTCCATGTCGCATTTGCGGTTGGGCGGCCACGGCGTAAACCCGATTCATCGACTACGTCGTCATGTACCAAGGTCGCGGTATGCAGCATTTCAATAATTGCTGCAAGTTTACGGTGTTTTTCTAAATCTTCTGCGCCACAAGCCTTTGCTGCAAGTAAGCACATAATGGGACGCATGCGTTTACCGCCTGCTTCAACCACATGTTTACTGACTGCCATGACCAAGGCAACTTTAGACGTGATCCCTTCATTAATAAATTTGTCCATCGCAGCAAAGTCAGTAGCAACAGGCGCGAGAATATCTTGCTTAAAGTCGATGGTCATATGAAGAGAAACCTCAATAATTTTTGAATTACAGACGTAGTGTAGCAATTTGTTATATGAATAACAGATAAGAACTTACTCAATTGACTTAATCTTAAGTGATTTTTTTCATCAAGCGGAAGTATTGTACTTATTTTTTAACAGACTTTTATCTTTAGCATGTTGTTTGAACAGCATGTTGTTGATGTCAGTCCAGTGTATATTAGCGAATTGTTGCTAACAATCTATGTCAAACCTTGCCAAAAGCATGATAAGTGAAATAGAGCACTCATTTTAATGGTTTTAATGACACTGTTTATATAATAAACGCATACTCATCTAATATTTTACGGAAATGACTTGTTGTTTTTCGGGTTATCCCTTAAAATCTTTGCCTTTACGAAACCCCAGTGACGATCGTTTTAAGATCGGTATATCCCTTTACCGGCACGACAACACGGGCATGTTTGGAGTACTTAAATGTACGCAGTAATCCAAAGCGGTGGTAAACAACACCGTGTAGTTGAGGGTGAAACCCTTAAAGTAGAATTATTGAAAGCTGAAACTGGCTCAACTGTTACTTTTGATGACGTGTTGATGCTTGTTAACGGTGACAGCATTCAAATTGGTGCACCAGTAGTAGCTGGCGCTAAAGTAACTGCTGAAGTAGTTAGCCATGGTCGTCACGACAAAATCCGCATCATCAAAATGCGTCGTCGTAAACACTATCGTAAACAACAAGGTCACCGTCAATGGTTCACTGAGTTGAAAATTACAGCTATTTCAGGCTAATTACGAGGAGTAAGTAGACATGGCAACTAAAAAAGCCGGTGGTTCGACTAAAAACGGTCGTGACTCGAACCCAAAAATGTTGGGTGTTAAAATCTACGGCGGTCAATCTGTGACTGCTGGTAACATCATCGTTCGTCAACGTGGTACTGAATTCCACGCTGGTGTAAATGTAGGTATGGGCCGTGACCATACTTTATTTGCAACTGCTGACGGCGTTGTAAAATTCGAAGTGAAAGGCCAATTCGGTCGTCGCTACGTATCTGTTGAAGCGTAAGCTTGAGTAGAAAAAAACCCGCATTTTTTGCGGGTTTTTTTTCGTCTGAAGAAAATGTGATGTATTTTTTTAGATTGTTACAAACGTTGTATATATCAATAAATAACCATAAATAGTGATTTAAATCACAAAAATTAAAGAGCGTAATAGAGGAGTACAAATACAAAAAAAGGATAGGGACATGAATAAAATATTGAATACAGTTTTTATCGGTGCTGACTATCAGAAAAGGAATTGTCCTGATAAAAGCCAACAAATTGAATTTGAAAAGACACTAGGACTTGGTGAAACAACTTCAATCGCTATTAAAGCTGTACCAAAATTACTTGCTGTGAGTATTTTGCTTTCTCTAGGTTCAATTGCATGGGCTGGTGGAAATGGCTCGTTATACCTGAGCATACTTGTAATCGTTGCAATAGTGGAATTCCTGGCCCAGAAGGGCCAATAGGTCCTCAAGGTCCTGCTGGTGAAAAAGGCGATACAGGAGCAACAGGCGCTACATGTGCAACCGGGAAAGATGGACTCAATGGCCGAGACGGTATCGATGGTAAGGATGGGTTGAACGGTCTGAATGGCAGCAATGGTTTAGATGGTGCAAGTGCTTATCAAGTTGCGGTGAACAATGGTTATGAAGGTAATGAAGACCAATGGCTAGAAAGTCTACATGGTGTAGTTGGTGCACAAGGGCTAACAGGTGAAAATGGTTTCAGTGCGTATGAACTTGCGATAAAAAATGGATTTGTCGGTACTGAAGTTGAATGGTTGTTGAGCTTAAAAGAAACAGATCCGTACATTAAAATTCAATCAAACGTTGCCAATACAGCACCTAAACCAACTGCGAATGGACAAGATGCGATTGCAGTTGGTGCAGGTAATAAAGCTGATGGCAATCAGTCTATTGCCCTCGGTGTAAACAATATAGTCGGTGGTGATGGATCTGGTGCAGTAGGTTCAAATAATACAGTCACAGGTAATAATACCTATGTGGTTGGTAACAATATCAACACCTCTGCAAATAATGCTGTTGTACTAGGCAATGGTTCAAGCTCTAACCGCAATAATACGGTTTCCGTTGGCTCGGCTGGTGCAGAGCGGCAAATGATTCATGTGGCAGCTGGTACGGCAGACACTGATGCAGTGAATGTGAAACAAATGCGTCAAGCAGATCTAGAAGTGCTAAATAGTTCAAAAGCATATACAGATCAGCATGGGGCAAATGTACTTAATCAAGCCAATAGTTATACCAATCAACGTGTGAATGAATTGAACCATAATTTCAATAAATTTAAAGATAATGTTTACGGTGCTGTTGCTTCAAGTATTGCAATCGCCTCCTTACCACAACCCACAGATGCTGGATACAACATGTTTAGCGTAGGTATGGGGGCTTGGGAAGGTTCACAAGGCTATGGCAGTTGGTTTCAGTGGAGTGACTGAAAGCAATAAATATGTGTATAAATTGGCTGCAACAGGGAACTCTGAAGGTGACTTTGGCGCTGGTGCATCGATCGGTTGGCAATGGAAATAACTCAATATTGGATTATTAAAATTGCTAAATCGTTGTTTAACTATTTGAAAGGCATTTGAATCAAATCAAGTGCCTTTTTATTTTATATTTCTCCATCATGATGAATAAAAAACAGCAATTTGCATTAATAACCATACAAAACTTCTTTTTTTCTCTAAATTTAGTCAATGAAAGTGGTTTAAGATGGAGCCATCTAACAAATTGCGTTGATGCAAATATAAAAGGTGAATCTATGAAAATGCTTCGTAAAACCATCTGTGCTATGGCATTAGGTGCAGCGACACTGGCACCGGTTATGAGTACGACAGTATTCGCGGCACCAGTTGCAGCGTCGGAGCAGCAGGCAACTGCCAATTTGGTGAAACAATTATCGGGCATTAAAAGTTTTACAGCTAACTTTCAGCAAACTACAAAAGTGACTAACCCCAAAGCAACTCAAAAGAAAGGTTTAAGTGCGCAGCATATGAACCAGACTTTTACTGGGGTCATGAAAGTTCAGCGCCCGGGTAAATTCTATTGGGAAACAACCAGCCCATCTAAGCAAACCATTGCGACCACAGGTAAAACAGTTTGGATCTATGACCCAGACCTACAACAAGCAGTACGCCAAAGCTTAGATGACCAAGTTGCGAATACACCTGCATTATTATTGTCAGGTAATACGGCTCAAATCATGAAGTCTTATCGTATTACACAGCCGAATAAGACTAAAACCTATTACACCTTATATCCAAAAAGTGACGATGGCGTGTTTCAAAGCTTAACCATTAGTTTCGGTGCGAAAAATGCGCCGACTTTAATGATTCTCCAAGACTCACTAGGTCAAACAACCCATGTACGTTTCAATAATGTGAAGGTGAATGCGTCTATTCCAGCGTCAACCTTTAATTTTGTACCTCCAAAAGGTACGGACATTATTGATCAATAATTGTCATGAGCGAAAAAAAGCAGACATCGGTCTGCTTTTTTTATGGAGAAATGTAAAGGACGCAAGCTGAATTTAAGTGAAATTTAGTAGTATGCTGATATTCACAGTTTGCTTAAATGAAGTGACTTGTGGTTTTGATTGTTGCTATAGGGAATTTTGGGATGAAAAAAAATCATATGAATAATATAGCTTGGGCTGTTTCAGCTGTGGTTTTAGTCGGGTCATTAACGGCCTGCCATCCTCGAAATGAACCTGTTGAAGGTGAAACATCGGAACAGAAGCCAGCAGTCGTCGCGGATGCGATTCCACTTATTCAATCTAAATCAGTTGCGATGCAATTACCAAAAGCACAGGCTTGCGATGCGGAAGGCTGTACCCAATATACGATTCAAACGGTTGAAACCAATGTTGATTGGATTAATCAATATTTTACAGACCGAATTAAAAAGGCAGATCCAATTGCATTTTCAACTGAGCCGAATCAAAAAATCGATTTATCAGACAAGACGGATGCAGGCCTAAGTCAAAGTACAACTTCTGTTCGATATATTAGTCAGTGGGGACATATCGCAACTTTTGCAATCGAAAGCTATACCTACGCAGCGCATGCGGCTCATGGTATGTCCCATGTTGAATATGTCAATTTTGATTTAAAAGCCAAAAAACGTTTGGCTTTACAAGATGTCTTGGTCAAAGGTGCAGATGCGAAAGTGATTAGCGCACTTTTTGATGCCAACTATATGTGGTTAGATAGTCATGATATTGAACGTTCAAAACTTCAGTTAAGCGATAATTTTTATTATGGTGCGAACGGGATTGTATTTGCTTATCCACTGTATGAATTGGCGAGTTATGCAGAGGGCATGCCTGAGCTAAAACTTCCATATTTTACGGCTAAAGGACTATTTAAACCTGAATATTTACCAAGTTTGCCAAATTACGACACCAAATAAGACAATTTGAAGCAAGATTATTGGTCTAATAAGGGGCAGCTGTAAGCTCGGTCACTGTATTTTTGAGTGTTAAGAGCTTACACTATAGCCAGTTTTTTTCTTTACTTAAGATTGGCTATGATCGACCCGAAATTACTCAGAAATAATATTGAGGCTGTAAACTTAGCCTTAGCAAAACGTGGTGTTCAACTTAACGTAGCAGAGTGGGCAGACCTTGAAGCTCGCCGTAAGGAAATTCAGTCTAAAACTGAGTCGTTACAAGCTGAACGTAATGCTGGTGCAAAACAAGTTGGTCAAATTAAAAAAGCTGGCGGTGATGCATCTGAAATCATGGCACGTATGTCTGCTATTGGTGATGAAATTAAAGCCGCAGAAGTTGCACTTTCTGAGCTTCAGGCTGAACTTGAAGCCAAATCTTTATCGATTCCAAATTTACCTCATGAGTCTGTGCCAGAAGGTAAAGACGAAAACGACAATGTTGAAGTTTTAAAATGGGGTACACCACGTCAGTTTGATTTTGAGATCAAAGACCATACTGACTTGGGTGAAATGATGGGCGGTTTAGAATTTGAAACCGCAACCAAATTGACAGGTACTCGTTTTAGCGTACTCAAAGGCCCATTGGCGCGTTTACAGCGTGCAATTACCCAATTTATGTTAAATACACATACCTTGGAAAATGGCTATACAGAAGCGTATGTACCTTATTTAGTTAATGCAGATTCTTTACGTGGTACAGGCCAATTGCCTAAATTTGAAGAGGATTTATTCAAACTTCAAGGCGAAAAAGAATACTACCTGATCCCGACTGCAGAAGTGCCTGTAACCAACTTCGTGCGTGATGAAATCATTGATCCAGAACGTTTGCCATTAAAATATGCAGCGCATACGCCATGTTTCCGTAGTGAAGCGGGTTCGTATGGCCGTGATACACGTGGTTTGATCCGTCAACACCAATTTGACAAAGTAGAAATGGTTCAGATTGTAAAACCTGAAACTTCGATGGATGCTTTGGAAGAATTAACGGGTCATGCCGAAGGTATTCTTCAAGCATTAGGCTTACCATACCGTAAAGTCGTTCTGTGTGGCGGAGACATGGGCTTTGGTGCAATCAAAACTTATGATTTAGAAGTTTGGGTGCCAAGTCAAAATACCTACCGTGAAATTTCATCTTGCTCATGCATGGGTGACTTCCAAGCACGCCGTATGAAAGCGCGTTACCGTGCTGACCAAAAGAAAACTGAGTTTGTACACACGCTGAATGGTTCAGGTTTGGCAGTTGGTCGTACTTTACTTGCCGTGATGGAAAATTATCAACGTGCAGACGGTTCAATTGAAATTCCAACAGTACTTCGTCCATATATGGGCGGTGCTGAATTTATCGATTAATAGTCGATAAAGTGCATACATTTGTGCACAAAAATTGCTTAAGACAATCAGATTTAAACTATTGAGGTCGTGTGTGGATATCTTTCCAATCTCTTTGAAGTTGCAGCAGCAACCTTGTCTGATTGTTGGTGGTGGTCGAATTGCATATAGAAAGGCTGTGCTGCTTGCAAAAGCGGGCGCTCAGCTGACAGTTTGCTCACCCGAAATTGAAAATGATTTATTGACCTTGGTTAATCAAACTCAAGGTCAATATCTCAACTCGATTTATCACGAATCGGTTTATCAAGAAAATGCCATTGCGCTGCGTCAGTTTCGTTTAGTGATTGCAGCAACCAATGACAAAGCGGTCAATCAGGCGGTTTTTGAAGCCTGCGAAGCTGAAAATGTCTTGGTTAATAGTGTCGATGATCCGCCGCATTGCCGTTTTATGGTTCCTGCGATCATTGACCGTTCTCCACTGGTCATCTCCGTTGCATCTAATGGCACATCGCCAGTACTCTCGCGCCAAATACGCACCCAGTTAGAAAGCTCGATTCCGCATGGCATGGGCAAACTGGCTGAGTTCTCAGGTCAATGGCGCGCAGCCGTTAAAGCCAAAATCGTCAATCCAGATGAACGCCGTATTTTTTGGGAAGACTTGTATGCAAGCCCGCTCAAAGAGCAGGTATTTAATGACAATTTGACTGAAGCCAATCGTTTGATTGAACAGGCATTATTGGAATGGAAACAGCCGAAAGGAGAGGTGTATTTGGTTGGGGCGGGGCCGGGTGATCCTGAACTGCTGACCTTAAAAGCACTGCGTTTAATGCAGCAAGCGGATGTGGTGATCTATGACCGTTTGGTCTCTCAGCCGATTATGGACCTCTGCCGCCGTGATGCAGAGAAAATCTACGTAGGTAAGGCACGATCCAATCATGCTGTTCCGCAAGAAGGCATTAATGCCTTACTAGTGAAATATGCAAGTGAAGGAAAACGCGTTTGCCGCTTAAAAGGCGGAGATCCGTTCATCTTTGGCCGCGGCGGTGAAGAAATTCAGGAGCTGTTTGCGGCAGGCATTGCCTTCCAAGTCGTTCCGGGAATTACTGCTGCCTCTGGATGTTCGGCTTATGCAGGGATTCCTTTAACGCATCGTGATTATGCGCAAAGTGTACGCTTCTTGACAGGACATCTCAAAGAAGGTTCACCGGAGCTGCCTTGGAATGAGTTGGTTTATCAAAATCAAACGCTCGTGCTGTATATGGGCTTGGTCGGTCTAGAAAAAATTTGTGAGAAACTCATCGCGCACGGGCAGCGTCCAGACATGCCTGTCGCATTGGTTTCTAAAGGGACGACACCTGAACAAAAAGTCGTGGTTGGGACATTGGCAGATATTGCATCTAAAGTCAGTGAATACCAAATTCAGGCGCCTACATTGACGATTATTGGTGATGTGGTGAGTCTGCGTGAACAACTTCAATGGTTGGATTGATGGATGGCCTATTATTTTGCTGGCTATTATTTGTTGCAGCTTAAACAGCATGCATTATTGAACAGGGCTAATCAATTTATTCGTACTTGCAGTTCTTGCATTAATGATCATTTGATTAGCGATTGGTCTTATTCATGCGTTAAAAATGCTCATTTTAAAATAGAAGATGTACAAAGCCAGTTTAATTTGTCTAATTTGCAATTGAGTAACTTGCGGAAGTGGGCTGATCAACATAGTTTGCAAGATCAGGTTGGTTGGATCAGCCTCTTTTACGATATTGAAACTGCTTTAGAATATAAGCATAAATTCTTTGAGCATTGTCAAAATGTTCACTTATTATCAATGTATATTGATGAAGAATATAGACAGGATATTCTAGAAATTTATAAACCTACTTTTCCTAATATAGGAGAGGTCGGCCTTTATGCATGTTTGAAGAAGGTAATTGTTGAACCTGAAGATACAAATGAATTACTTTTAGGCTATGACTATATTGGCATAGAACCTTGTGGAGATTTTCACAGTTTTCATTGTCAGCATCTTGCAGATAGGCTTTGTGAGAAATTCAATTTAGAACTTAATTACAATAATTTATTTGATGATTCTTCAAGACAGTCTGAGATTGAAGATTTTCTAAATGATGAATCGTCAGGACTTGAAGCAGTCCCATGGGGGATTGCAAAAGTGAAGTTGGTCAAATCTTGGTAAATATGTATTTATCAAACAATTTAATATAGAGAAAATACGTGATACATGTTGTTTTATACGAGCCAGAAATTCCTGCAAATACAGGGAATATCATTCGTTTATGTGCCAATACTGGAGCGCAGTTGCATTTGGTCAAGCCATTAGGCTTTGAACTAGATGATAAAAAACTCCGCCGTGCCGGTTTGGATTATCATGAATGGGCACACATGAAAGTATGGGAAAACTTTGAAGAATGCCTTGCGGGCTTAAAAGCGCAAGGTATTGAGATGGATGCCATTTATCCATTAACTACTAAAGGTTTTGAAACACCGCATACCTCTAATTTAAATCGTCCTGTGGCGCTGTTGATGGGGCCAGAAACACGTGGTTTGCCGGAAGATGTCCGTATGATGTTCCCGAAAGAACATTGGATTCGCCTGCCGATGGCACCAAATTCACGCAGTTTAAACTTGTCCAATGCTACTGCTGTGATTTTATATGAAGCTTGGCGTCAGCAAGACTTTAAAGAATTGGTCTAAGTGTGATCTGTTCAAAAAGCCGCTCTATCGAGCGGTTTTTTATTGGGAGTGAACACAGTGAACCGTTTACAGCAATGAAGTTTTGTAAAATAAGGGCTTAAAAACTTCAGCATCAATATAAAAATGTGTATAAGAACACTGTGAAGAAATAAAACGGGTACTTAAAACTTGAAATCTATAAATTTAAAAGCTTTTGGTGTCATGATTGCGACCGGATTCATTTCATCAATGAGTTGGGCTAATCCAACCGTATCGAACACAACAGAACAGACACCAGTGACCGTCACTGCAACTACAGAAAATGTTCCAGTTGTACCGAAGGTTGATGTGATCAAGCCTTTTACTAAGGCTGAAATCCAGCAGGGCATGCTGGAAATGCAGCAAAGACAAAATCAGCGTATTGAGGAATGGGGAAAAACACTAAAAGCCGACGATTTTGAACGTTCATGGTATGGTGGTCGTCAATTGAAAAAGTCCAAGCGTCAGGAAGTTTGCGGGATCTATCAGGGTTTAGTGAATGAAACCTATGCGTTGGCACAAAAAAATAAAGCGCGTCTTAGCCCTGCCGATCAGCAGTTAGTAGCAGATCGAAATCAATTTATTCAAAGCTTAGGTTATGAAAATAATATCGTTGACACCAAGATGGGTTTTAATTGCCGATTAAAATAAGTGGTTTGCTGAAACCCTTTTGATTCATCTCAATAATTAATGTCCTTGATGCCGAGACATCAAGGATATGGAAAAGTTCAAGGACTTTTAAAAGCTCAAATTACCTCGTAAATTAATCAATTAAATTAAAGTCACTCAGTTCTGTTTGTAGATGTTTTGGATTATTTGCAAATAGAAGTTGACCACTGGTGTATAACCAACCCAATTGACCTTGCTGCTGAAGACGTTTCAGTAAGACGTCGTTAAATGTCGACGTTGCAAAGACAGTTTCACTAAAGACTTTAAACTCACCGACATTAGTGTTTTCACTGTCTTTCATAAACAGCATGCCGTTTTTGGTGGTTGAACTCATATCTAAAGCACGGCTGACTAAGCGGTAACCGTCTTTAGCTTGCTCATCGATCATCTCCTGTAATTTTATGCTGCGCTCTACACTATTGCTGCCGGTTGGGTAAGTTTTATAGCGATAGCTGTAAGTGCCATGGTGTGCGCTGCTATTTATACAGGTTGCAACTTTAGGACTATTTTGTTTGCCGTTCAGAATTTCAGGACGAAAACCTGTGTAATAGCTTTTGAATTGAATAATACGGCAGCCTTGGGCACCCAGTGTATTGAGCATAGTTTCCAGTTGCATTGGGTCTACGAGCGGGGAAACATAGCCGCTGTCGTAAGTATATGTCGCGGTATCATTTTCCTTCTTAATAAAATAATCTTTGAAATTCAGGGCATTGGTTGGTCTGACGCTATGCAGGTATTGATAGCCTGATTTGCCTTTTTCATTTAACTGATTACGCCATGTAAAATATATGTCAGCGATAGAGGGTGCTGTACGGTCTGCAACAATATGATTGAAACGCGTATTTTCATTGGCAAGTTTCATGTAGTTATTAACATTACCATTGTCCAGGGTTTGAGTATCATAGCCAATTAACTTATAACCGCTTTGTCCCATTGTATTGAGCTGAGCCAAGAAGTTTACTGTGTCGGTGGTATTAATAAAATTCTCAGACTTAAAATCTGCAGTTGTGATTTTGGTTTTTGGTTTTAAATTGGTGAAGAATTCATTGGAATTTTTTGTATAGCAGCGGCTGTCCTTGAGTGGGTCGGTAATTAGCCCTCGTTGCATGATGATATAGCTTGGATTTGAAATCGTCGCGTTAATTACACAGAAAGAATTATTATTTAAAAAAGTTAAGACACGGTTGCTCGTCGCGCCACCTCTGACTGGTTGAAACTTAATCGAATGATATTCAAAGTTATTTAGTGTTGCAGCCGGCTGTATTTCACTCATGACCATGTCATGAAGTAATTGATAGCGTTTGGAAATAAATTCACCGCTGCAAGTTTTACTTGAACTATTGTGTACCGCATATTTTAGTTCTTCGTTCAGTGAACTGACTGAATTTTCACTAGTTTTATGAATTGAAATTTGTGGCAAATCACAATTACTGTTACCGAGGGCAGAGTTCCCTTGAATCCATTCTCCTGTGAATTTATCCGCTACAGTTGTTGGTGTTGGTGTTGGTGTTGGTGTTGGTGTTGGTGTTGGTGTTGGTGTTGGTGTTGGCGTAGGTGTAGGTGTAGGTGTAGGTGTAGGTGTAGGTGTAGGTGTAGGTGTAGGTGTAGGTGTAGGTGTAGGTGTAGGTGTAGGTGTAGGTGTCGCGCCACCATCATTGGAGCTTGATCCACCACAGCCCACCAATGTCGTAAATACAGCAGCGATAATGCTGATTTTGTGATTATTATTCATGACTAGTGCTCAATAGAGTAAAGTTGTTATGTACGGCTGATGCGGTTGTATAAACATTTAAAATCAAGATTTATTGAACAAGGTGTGATTCAATCCAGCCATTGCCATGTTCTGTAGTGACTTCGATCAAACCTGTTTTAGTCATGTTTCCCGCAAAAATAATATCTGCATTTTTTGACAGTTTATTAATGACTTGGCTCGATTTATCGGCAGTTTGATAAAGCGGTAGATTATTAATTTTAGGTCTGAGTTGCTGTCCCATGCTGAAACCATTTGCAGCATAATTTGAGTTAGTCGTGGCCCGACTACCTGTCCATTCTTTTGCGGTATTCGATACTTCTTTGGATGTTTCATTAAATTGATTCAGTGTATTTCTTAAATCACGCATGGTATCGGCAAAACCTGCATATACCGGTATTGAAGCTAAAGACAGACTGCTAACAATGACTAAATGACGAATTTTCATGAACTTTCTCCTTTACTTTGTTATGTCATTCCGCGTGATATCTGACGGATTCATAACATTCGCAGTGTTTAAATAATTATAAAATGCGAAAATTTAGCATTTTTAAAATAGATCATTTATACTTCACTTGTAAAGAGGGTGGAGTGGTGAAAATGAATGTAGAAAGCCAGAGTGAACATCTAAAGCAAAGTAAAAATTGGTATCAGTCCTTACCGACGGAATGGCAAAATTGGTTGAATGAAAATATTGAAAATGGTTGCGATGTACAGAAAATAAGTCTAATTTTACAATCACATGGATTAAGCCCAAGGGCGGATCAATACTTATTTTCTGATGCAGACCAACTTTCAGAACAGCTGCAAAATGAACTTTTGGACTACAGTCTTGAGGGCTTAGAGACAGATGAAATTTTAGAAAAAATTAAGCAAAAAAATATTTCAAATCATTTGATCATTCAGTTTTTAAAGCGTGTAAACAATAACGTAATTTTTAAAAAACTGAAGCAAGTACAGCAACAGCAGAATAAACAGCGTTGGCTATTACAGGTGATGGGTCAATTGAATCAATTGAACGACCATATTTCATCCACAATCGATTGCATAGAAACACCTGATTTTGAAACATTTATAGAGCGGTATTATAGCCAGATGCGACCGGTCATTTTAAAAGGTGGGATACAACATTGGCCTGCATTGCATAAATGGAGTCCTGATTATTTTGCAGAGCATTTTGAAAATGAGTTGGTTGAAGTCCAGATGCATCGTGAGCAGCATCAAGATTTTGAAAAAAAATCGGTACAACTGAAACGTATTATTTTGATGCAAGATTTTGTCGCACAAATTAAAGCCACTAAGCACAGCAATGACATTTATTTAACTGCGAATAACGCCGCTCAAAATAAGCAATTCATGCAAAAGATTAGTGAAGATTTAGGTGACTTCGCCAAAGCTTATTGTCAAAAAGAGATCAAAAATCGACATTTTTTATGGTTTGGCCCTGCAGGCACATTTACACCACTGCATTATGACTTAACCAATAATATGTTGGCACAAATCTATGGACGTAAAAAAGTGACTTTGATTCCTGCATGGCAAATGCCGTATATGTATAACGATCAGTGGGTATTTAGTGAAGTTACAGATTTAAAAAAGGCTAATTTTTCTCAATATCCATCGTTGAAAAAGGTCAGACCTATTGAGTGTACATTGAATCCAGGAGAAACCTTATTTATCCCAATTGGATGGTGGCATAGCGTTGAAAGTTTGGATATATCGATCAGCGTGTCATTTACGCATTTTAATGTAAATAATCATTTTTTTACTGAATATCCTCAAGATCTCATCAGATAAAAATTGTGAAGTAGATTAAACAATGCGAAAATTTCACTTATGCAGTCTAATTTTCATGGCAATTCAATGAGCAAACTTCTCACTAATGAGGCAGATCAAAATTTACAGCAAGTATTGGTGCTGATGAATGAGCTGAGCCAATGGCTGATTCGCTCAGGTGTGGGGTATACCGAGTTTACTGCTGCATTGAAACCGGTTTTTTTCCAACAAGCTGTACATGAGTTAGAGCGTATCGATCAAAAACCGACGATTTCTGCGATCAGTTTACTTTCTGGTCTACACCGTAAAGACGTGACTGCTTATAAAGAAGTGATTTCTGAGGGTAAGGATCTGACTGAAGCGACTGTTTCTGAGCCAATTAGTGTGCCATCACGTGTGATTGGTTTATGGTTAGCAGAAGGTTGGGGGGATTCTTTACCATTTAGCAGTGAGTCAGAAAATAGCTTTGAAATGCTGGTGAAAAGAATTTCAACAGAACGTCATCCGCGTTCGGTACTCAATGAACTTGTTCGTTTGGAAATTGCCACTGAAAAAGATGGGCAGGTGTATTTACAACAACGTCGTTTTATTCCTGATCCTTCGCAGTTAGAAGCACGTAAAATTTTAACGCGAAACGTTCAAGCGCATTTAGAAGCAGGTTTGCATAATTTATTGAATCCTGATGAAATGCCATACTTAGAACAAGCCATTTGTGCTGACGAATTAACAGAAGACTCGATTAATAAATTACATGAAATGAGTTTAGAGCTTTGGCAAAAATACTCACTACAACTTTTAAAACTTGCCGCGGAGCGTTGCGAAATGGATGAGGGAAATCCTGAAGCAAATCGTGTATTTCGCTTTGGAGTTTATCAACATGATACGAAAATTAAACTTTAAGACTTTAACCCTTTGTGGCTTGATCAGCGTTTTAGCGGGTTGTGACATAGAGTTTTTTCGAAGTGGTGGGGTTACAATTGAAGGTACAGGTGATCCAATCATTGATATCGGTCATGCAGGGGATGGCCGCGGAACAATTATCTTGGGGACACGATATTTAGAGTTTTCAGCTTCCGTGCAGGATTCTTGTTATGGCGTGGAACGTAAATTAGCCTTCCTCAATCCATTTGATCGTCAGTCGATTGACACAAAAACGTATGTAGAAATACCTGCTGCCCAAGCGGATCTTAATTCGCAAAATGTTCAATTGATCTTAAAAAATACCAATAGCGTACCAGTCACCATTCATTTGCAATGTGATATGCCATTAACCATGCAATTATTCGAGCAGGTTAGACCATATTTTCCAAAACAAGTATGTGATACACCTATAGATATCAAACTCTATCCACAACAACAGCATATATTTGAAGCAGCTGTAAATTTAGAGACTGTTGAAGATGGTATATGGTCACACGGTGATGGAGCATCGGTTGAATTAAAAGGCAATACACCAGACAAGTGTGAAGAAATTTCAATTCAATTTCAGCAATCTAGAAAATCCATACAACCTTAATTGGTATATTTAAAACAAAAAAGGCGCTTTAAGCGCCTTTTTTGTTTAGAGATAAACTTGATTAGAATTTATCATCAAATTCGTTATGTTGCGGTGCAGGGTGTTTAAAACCTTTGGTTTTGTATGCTAAATAACCAACACCAATAACAGCCCAAGCTAGTCCTAGTTTAAGTGCCATCTCATCAATTTCTAACCACATTAGGAATACACTGGCAAAACCAAGTGTAGGAATAATCACATAGTTAATGATTTCCTTTAATGATTTAGTTCTTCCATCACGTAATGCATAACGTGAAATTACAGAAAAATTGACAAAACTGAATGCAGTTAATGCACCAAAGCTGATTAGGTTAACAATATGCTCAAGATCAAGGAAACCCGCAGTAAGTGCAACTACACCAACAATTAAAATATTATAAGTTGGTGTGTGGAGTTTAGGGCTAATATGACCAAAAATCTTTTTGTTAATCACACCATCACGGCCCATGACATACATTAAGCGTGATACACCCGCATGTGCCGAAATACCTGAAGCAAGAACGGCGATAACTGCAAAATAGAGCACTAGATTTTTGAATGCAATACCAGTAATTGCGGTTAAAATTGTTGTGTTGCCAAGCGCTTCCAGCATTACCGGTTGTGATTCATCCAATGGATTAAAATACAAATTTGCATTGCTAGGGAAAAATAGCTGGATAAAATATGTGCTGACAATAAATATAATGCCGGCAATTAATGCGGTTGAGAAAATTGCTTTAGGCAAGGTTTTTTCAGCATCTTTGGTTTCTTCCGCAAGTGATGATAATGCGTCAAAACCTGTGAAAGAAAAACACAAAATTGTCGCACCGCCAATTAAAGCACCAATCGTGGTCATTTCATTCCAAAAAGGAGCAAGTGACCAAAGTCCAGCTTTATCTGGATTTAAAGTGCCATCTGCATAAACACCTTGGGTAAGGAGTAAGTAAACTTCATAAACAAAGTAGAAGATTACCCCTAACTGTACGAACACTATAGTACTGTTAAAGCGAGCGACAAAACGTGAACCAAATAAATTGATGACCGTCATAATTACAGTCAATCCAATTACCCAAATCCAGTTATTTACATCTGGGAATAAGGCTCTTAGATAAATATCTGCCAAGATAATGTTGACGAGAGGTGAAAGTAAATAATCTAGCCAAGATGACCAGCCAACCATGAAGCCAACGTTTGGGTGAATGGATTTTTGAGCATAGGTATACGCAGAACCCGATGATGGATAGCGGCGGATCATATGTCCATAACTGATTGATGTTAAAAGAATGGCCACAAGTGCAAAAATATAAGAAGTTGGGACATGTCCTTGACTTCCGTCTGATACCAAGCCAAAAGTATCAAATAAGGTTAGAGGCTGAATATATGCCAGACCAATAATGATGATATGCCACAGCACAAGATTTTTTTTCAGTTTTGCTGCAGATTGAGTCCCAGAGTAATTTGTCAACGGCGTTATCCTCTTATCGTTGATCAAGGATCAGTCATATTCTAAGGATCGTTTGAGACGAACGATCCCCCCTACGTTTTAAAACAAAAGTGCGCCAATCTACTCCAAATTGGTACATTTTGTCAGTAACTTTGAAATTATTTTTAGCAGAAATTATGCCAGTTTGATTAAAAAATAACTGATATTGCGTTCTGCAAGTGAAAAGCCCGATGTTTAAAAAAACATCAGGCTTAATTTTTCGCTATATTCGCTTATTTTTCAGCAATTACCAAGCTTTTTTTAGAATAGTTTTGAGGTCTTCTAAGCTGGCTTCTTTAGGATTATAAATAATCGATCCATCATTCAGTGCTTTCTCTGCCACTTCATCTAATTGAGCTTCAGTCACTTTACCTGTTTCACTCAAAGTACGTGGTAATTTGGTCAAACTAAACAAGCGGTCACGCATGGCTAAAAGCGTTGAAATAGCTTTTTTAGCGCGGAGGTTGGCCGGTGTTTGTGCATAAATATCAGGACCAGCCAGTGGTAATAGCAATTCAGCAATCTTATCGCCATTCACTTCTTTGTTGTATTCCAACACATACGGCAAGAATAAATTCATGCATAATCCATGGGGCAGGTGAGCAACAGCACCTAAAGCATGACCCAATGAGTGGACTAATCCAACCATCGAATTCGAAAATGCAATTCCTGCCATTGTAGACGCTTGTGCAAGTTCTAAGCGCCCATGTGCATCGCTGGTATTATCTAATACACCAAATAAGCTATTGCTAATTTTCTTGATTGCGGCAGTTGCATAGGCATCTGAAATCGGGTTCGCCGCCATGCACGTATAGGCTTCAATGGCATGCGTCATCGCATCCATCGCTGTCATTGCTGTAAGATGGGGTGGCAAAGTTTGCGTCATGCGTGGGTCAAGAATTGCTGCATGTGGCATCAAATAATTCGATGCAAAAGCCATTTTGACATTCTTTTCAGGGTCAGAAACCACAGCGACCATGGTCACTTCTGAACCTGTACCCGAGGTTGTTGGAATAACAAAAAATGGTTTTAAAGGTTTTGGTAAGTTGTGCGCACCTGAGTATTTCAGTAAGTCATCACCACCTTCAGATACCAAGATGTTGGTTGCTTTAGAGGTATCAATCACTGAACCGCCACCGACGGCAATAATGGCATCACATTGGTTGTCGCGGTAAAGTTGAGCCGCTTTACGTACGGTTTCTAGACTTGAGTCTGGCGGAACATCATCAAAAATATAGCCAATCACCGTCTCGGTACTTTCAAATGCCGCTTCAATCGGTGCAAGTAATTGATTACTGCGAACGCCTTTGTCAGTAATGATCATGGGGCGTTTAGCACCCAAAGTAGACAGTTCGAATGGAATGTGTTCTAAAGCAGCATGGCCAGCAATCACTTTTACAGGACAGAAAAATTCGTAATATGGTTTAGCCATGTGTTATGCGCTCCGTTTTAAATAAGACTGGGCTACTTTTAAATAAATATTTGCAGCACCGCTCAGTTTTTCTTTTAGGCTTAAATGTGTTGGATATTCTTTGACAGCCAATTCAGCCACCAATTTAGGTAAAATTAACGCTTCCATTTTGTTGAGACAACGCACCAGTCGGATGGCATAAGACAAATCACCATCGGCGATCATGCGGTCATTGGCAAAGGCTTGTGCGGTACTTTCTTGAAATGAGAAGACCAAAAAGGCATGATTCAAATGCTTAAACGTAATGGTTAAGTCAGGCTTTTGAGTGCCGGGTGTGAGGAGTTTGAGTTGATGGTCTTCCGTGACTTGCGCGACAAATGCAGCACCATTAGGAAAAACATTCATAGATAAAATAAAATTAACTGGAAATTTAGCAACTTCTTGTTTAATTTCTTCATCGACCTGGCTCGCCATGACCAGACCTCTGCCAATCACATCCATCATGAGTTTGACATAGGCCTGCTGGAGCGCGGGTTTAACGGATTTAGTTGCAATCACGTGTACATCCCTTATCTATAATTATTAATTTAGAGCTTTTACTCTAAATTATTTTATTTGAGAAAGCAAAGTCTTTTATAGTTGTTTGACTGTTACGTCTTTAAAGTAACCACTGTTTTTCAAAGTATCAATGATATCGACGCATAAGTTTTCAAATTTAGGGTAATCTTGCACCAAATCTTGTATACGAACCATTTCTAATCCAGCATAGCCACATGGATTAATGGTATGAAAACCAAATAGATCACAATCGATATTCAGTGCCAAACCGTGATAACTGCGGCCTTTACGAATTTTAAAACCGAGAGAACCAATTTTGCGTTCTGCAACATAAACACCGGGTGCATCAGGCTTGGCATAAGCGTCGATGCCGTACTTTTTCAGCAGTTCGATCATCAAGTTTTCTGCATAGGAAACCAGCGTACGCACGTTCCAACCTAAGCGATTTAAGTCAAACATGAAATAAGCGACCAACTGACCCGGTCCATGCCAAGTGACTTGTCCACCACGGTCTGTTTGTACCACAGGGATGTTACTTTGCACCAAAATATGTTCAGGCTTGCCAGCTTGCCCCTGAGTTAATACATCGGGATGTTGCAATATCCACAGCTCATCGGGTGAGTATTCATCTCGCTGTTCGGTGAGAGTTTTCATCTCTAAAAAGCGGTCTGCATAAGGGGTAAGGTGGTTATATTGACGAATGATTAATTCGGGTTTTTGAACAGTTTCAGTCACGCGTGTTGCGTCCTTTATGGTCAAACATAGAGTTTTATTATAATGAATTGGCAGAATAATGGGGGCGTTGAACGGTGTGAGTTGTAATTTAATGCTCTATTTTCACATAAAAAAACACGCTCGAAAGCGTGTTTTTCAGTACTTACAGTGCTGTCTTAATTAATGGACAAGCTGCAAGGTCTGCATAAACTGCGTGAACTTGTTCAAGCTCTTCAAAACGAAGATTTGCTGTTACTGAATGGTATTTACCTGTACGTGAAGGCGTTACAGTCATTTCACTGCCGTCAAATTCAGGAAAATGTTTAACGAAAATATCATTTACTGCCTGACGGAGTTCCGCGCCTGCAAGACCAATCAGTTTAATTGGATAATCCATCGGGAACACCCAAAGATGCTCTTGCAATTCACGTGAAGGAGCGCGATTAGTCATATCAGTCATGGGACACCTCATTAGTAAAAATACCTGCAATGAGCAGGTATTTTGTATTGTTTTGCTACATGCTCATATTATGGGGGAGAACCCCCCATATTCAAGCCTGCATTATCCTATAGATAGATTAGTCATTCTCAAGGAAAGAACGTAAGTGTTCAGAACGAGAAGGATGACGTAATTTACGTAAAGCTTTTGCTTCAATCTGACGAATACGTTCACGTGTTACGTCAAACTGCTTACCAACTTCTTCTAGAGTGTGGTCTGTTGGCATATCGATACCAAAACGCATTTTCAAGACTTTCGCTTCACGTTCAGTCAAGTTTTCAAGAACTTCACGTGTTGCTTCTTTTAAGCCTTCTGACGTTGCAGCGTCAATAGGAGAGGTGATATTACCGTCTTCAATGAAGTCACCAAGATGCGAATCTTCATCATCACCAATTGGTGTTTCCATTGAAATTGGTTCTTTCGCGATTTTAAGCACTTTACGAACTTTCACTTCGTCCATTTCTAGACGTTCACCTAATTCTTCTGGTGTAGGTTCACGACCCATTTCTTGAAGAAGTTGGCGAGATACACGGTTGATCTTGTTAATGGTTTCGATCATGTGTACTGGAATACGAATAGTACGTGCTTGGTCGGCAATAGAACGCGTAATCGCCTGACGAATCCACCAAGTTGCATAAGTAGAGAACTTATAACCACGACGATATTCGAATTTATCCACCGCTTTCATCAAGCCGATGTTACCTTCTTGGATCAAGTCGAGGAATTGCAAACCACGGTTGGTGTATTTTTTCGCAATCGAAATTACCAAACGTAAGTTCGCTTCAACCATTTCCTTTTTCGCACGGCGAGCTTTCGCTTCACCAATCGACATACGTTTAGAAATGTCTTTGATGCCTTTAACATCTAAACCAAGTTCTTTCTCGATGTCAGCGATTTTTTGTTGGAATGCCAGAACGTCAGGGCGGACTTTTTCAAGATAGCCTCTCATTTCTGCAGGTGCTTTAGCAATTTGTTCATCTAACCAAGCAAAGTTAGATTCTTGGCCTGGGAATGACGTACGGAATTGAGTACGGTCCATACGACCACGACGTACTGCATAGCGCATAACTTCACGTTCAGAAGTACGGATTTGGTCATGGGTATTACGAATCAAATCAGAGATGATGTCGAATAAACGTGGTGTGAATTTGAACATCATGAACACAGTTGCAAGTGCTTCAAGTGCAGCAGCAGCTTCTTTACTGTTACGACCATGTTTTTCAATCGCGGCTTTAGTGACTAACCATGCTTGTTCAAGCTCAGTGAAACGTGCTTTAGCAATTTCAGGATCTGGACCAGATTCGCCTTCAGAATCATCATCACCTTCAGACTCTTCTTCTTCATCGTCATCATCAAGTTTGACATCTTTAGTTGGCTTGTTGGTTGACGCTTCATCTTCATCGATCTCAGAATCATCTTCATCGATCACTTCTGGGATGGCTTCGTCAGATTCTGGATCTAAATAACCAGAAAGAATATCCGCTAGACGGCGTTCACCCGCTTCATAATCTTTGTATTCTTGCAGTACAACTTCGACTGCATTTGGCCAATAAGCAATAGAATGTAAAACGTCACGAATACCTTCTTCGATGCGTTTTGCAATGCTAATTTCGCCTTCACGTGTCAAAAGCTCAACTGTACCCATTTCGCGCATATACATACGCACAGGGTCAGTGGTACGACCGGGTTCATTTTCAACAGATGCAAGTACAGCAGCGGCTTCTTCTTCAGCAACTTCGTCAGTCGCTTCGCTGCCACCTTCAAACATTGTATCGTCAGTTTCTGGTGCACGATCATGTACCGGAATACCCACGTCATTCAACATCTGAATGATGTCTTCAATCTGTTCACTTTCAGTGATTGAGTCCGGGAGATGATCGTTAACCTCGGCGAAAGTTAGGTAACCTTGCTCTTTGCCTCGGCTAATCAGAGCCGCTACTTGAGAAGTAGGGGAAGTCATATCGCTCATCTTTGCTTACTCTTCGTTGAATCTGTGGCAGTAAAAAACGGTGCATTTTAGCACGATCGTCTCATTAAATCTTGTTAATAGCTGGCTTATCCCATTAGGACGGTACAGCATCAAGCTGTCCAATGAGATATTAAAAATTTAAATTCAGTAATTTAGGTGGGGCTGAAATTGTTGTTTTCAAGTTCATCCCATGCATCGATTATTTTACGAGTCATCTTTGACTGTCATAAAAATGAAGGACGCAGGGTGGATTATATCATGCCACAGGTTTTGGTAAGAAAAAAAGACCTATTTTTAAAGTTTAGTTGTTAAAAAAACAAATAAAACTTGACAATATTTTATATCCCATATAAATAGCGGCTAGACCCCTTCAATTTTTTTCATTATGAGGTAGTTTTGGTGTCTTCTACAGATTTTGAACTAGATGATAACTACGGTGATGATGATGTGAATTTCGATGAGGCCAGTGCAAAAACTAGCGCGAAAGAATCGTTAGAAAAGCGCCGACTTATTGATGACCTTCTGGCTCAGCGCCGTCTTGAACGTGAGCTTAAAGATTTTGATTACGACATCGACGATGACGATGATTTTGATGACGAAGAAGACTAAATAGCGATTTAGCATAGCGTTTGAAAATGCTATGCTTACGCATTAAGTTTCTAACTCTGGATTTGAAATGAGTGCTTTAGATTTAGACCTTTTGAGTGACTATCTAGACGGCGATGACAACGAGCATGGTCTAGATTTTGCAGCGACTCATGGTTTTTTATGTGCAATTGCAGTAGGCCCAGCTTTTGATAAATGGCTAGACGAACTTTTTGATAACAATCAGAAAAAAGTACCTGCTGAAATTATAGCACAAGTAAAAGCATGGCTCGAATCGATTCGTCAGAATCTTGCCAATGAAGATGGTATTGAATTTCCATTTGAAATTGAAGAAGCCGATGTTGAATCAAGTCTTGGTGACTGGAGTGTTGGCTTCGTTGATGCCATGTTCCTAAACGAAGATGCATGGTTCACCGACGAGTTTGAAGAACAATTGGTAGATTTAACTTTGCCAATCATGGTGTTCAGCGGCATTGATGAAGAAGATCCACAAATGGAATCTTTCCGTCGTAATGGTCAGTTGATGGATGAACTTGCAGAAGAAATCCCAACCAATTTGAACGAATTATATTTGATGTATCACACACCAAATTAATTTCGACGAAATTTAAAAAAAGCACCTTGGGGTGCTTTTTTTAGCGCTATACCTTTTCAATTCAAAGTTAGTCTAAAGGCTTAACTACGTTTGGCTTTTAAGAAGCTCTTTGCCATCCATCCAAAAGATAAAGCCAACATGAGATAATGGATGAATAAGCTAAAGCTGATAGCAAGCAGCCAGACCCAAGCGGGTAATTGCGTTAGCGCCATTTGAATAAAGGCTTGGGTTTCAGGGAAGATCAAGAGACAAATGACAGTCGCGACGACACTAATCAGTACGGAAGCTAAAATACAGCTCCAAATCAAAGTTCGCTTTTCTAACTTATTTGGCACTCGCTGATGGTCTTTAACAAAGCTAGATGCTGCAGCAAGACCGCCAACGATGAGACAGGTAATAGATGAACCACCAGGTAAATCAAAGAAAGATTCGATGGCTGCG
This sequence comes from Acinetobacter sp. YH1901134, assembly GCF_013416965.1. Lineage (NCBI taxonomy): Bacteria > Pseudomonadati > Pseudomonadota > Gammaproteobacteria > Moraxellales > Moraxellaceae > Acinetobacter > Acinetobacter sp. YH1901134. The sequence goes on from NZ_VPEW01000001.1 coordinate 258,688, forward strand.
ACAGCAACCATGGCGAGTGCATAAGCAATGCTAAATGTGATGATGTATTTTTTCATTATTTAATGTTCATGTTTTCATTATATAAAGTGCGAGTATAACTTACCTGAAGTGTCTTCACTGAATTTTAACTTTCATTGAAGTGGTGATGATTTAAATTTTAACGCAATACATTGAAAAAATTTATAATTTTTTAGCGCAATAGTCTGCATACCAACCATAGGCAATATGAAATATTGTGCCATGAATGGCGACCAAACAAAGCATAACCACAGCAGTTAGCCCGATGCCTGCATGATCTACAGACTTCATAATGCTTTCGGCATTGGGATTCATTAGCACCAAGAACAGCACAAAAAAGCTACCAATGATGATTGCAACGGCACTGGAGCCCCAAACCAGTTGGATCTTTTCATGGTTGCTAGGCACACGTTGTTCTTTCTTTACAAAATGCCCAACGCTGATTAATGCACATGCCACCAATGTAGGAATTAATGTAATACCACCAAGATTTAATCCAAAAATTAATACGGTAATCAAAAGCACCAAGGCGATGCTATAAACAGCAGCAAAGTGTAGGAGATAGTGTTTCATTTAAGCCCCAAAAACAAAAATTAACGAGGTCGACGTTGATGTCGACGGTACAAAATCCAACTAATAATGATGACTGTGATCAGAATAATCAGATGGCCAACTTTACTAAATATTTGCTGCATTAACTGCTGATTTTCACCTAAATAAAAACCCATACAAGCTAAAAAAGTGGTCCAAATAATCGTACCTAAACCACTATAAAACATAAACTTCCAAAATGGCATGCGGCTCATTCCAGCAGGAATACTAATGAGAGAACGCACAGCTGGAATCATCCGGCCGAAAAATACAATGCGGTGACCGTATTGCTCAAACCATGCTAGAGATTTTTTTACATCTGTCGATTTGATAAATAAATACTTTCCATAGCGATCGACGAAGTGAAAGATGGATTCATGCTTAAATTTATAACCAATCCAATATAGCAATGCAGCCGCCAGTAAAGAGCCGACACAACCTGAAATAATGACACCAATGAGCAGTAGTTGACCTTGGGAGGCAGAATAGCCAGCCGAGGGCATAATGATTTCTGAGGGGATTGGGGGGAAGACATTGTCAAGAAACATGAGTAGGGCAATACCGAGATAACCCAATTGTTCCATGATTGAAATGATCCATTCAGTTAAAGTCATGGTAGCTAAGGCAGAGAAAAGGTGTATTTATCCTATGTTGAAAAGCGCAGTGGGTAAAGTTCCGTTTTAAATATTCCTGAAACCACCTAAGCAAAAACAACAAATATTGAGTTCATCTTGTATTAAGTAGCATGTAGGCTTAATGAGAAGGAAAATGTATTAATGTGTGAGGGCATTAAGCAATGCTGAATGATATAAGGCTGAATAATTGAAAGGCTTAGATCATAGTTTTTAAAGTACTGAGTGTACGCTGCTCAGTTTGGATTTTATTTTTGATTTTTGGCGCTTTAGCAGCTTTAAAAATCGTTTTATGTACTGAACAGCGTAGGACAAAGTTGCAATAAGTAGCGTTGCAAGGTGCATAAATTAATCATCATGTTCCATATTTAATAGTGTGTGAATATAGACTTGGCGTAAGCTCAGAGATAAAGCAAATGGAATCACACAAAGTCCAAGAATGTTGAGCATAGTGGGTTGTAAGTGCAATGTATAAGCAATAAATAAGGCAAAAATTGCACCAATGCATGTAGCAACACTGACTATCAAAATATGCGACTGTTGGTTAAGGAGGTGTTTTAATTCTCCTACACTTTCTTTTACACGGGGAGCGGGTAAAGCAAGGCGCCTTGAGGTTGCAATTGGAGAGTTGATTAATTTTGGCATAATGCTTTCCTTTTCAATTATCTATAATGATTTTCTCGGATCAATTGATCAGAATAAGCATAAATGCGCGAACTGATTCTCGTAAATAACCAGATATAGTTATTTTGTCAAAAAAATTAAGTCGCTGTTGAGAATGCGTAAAAAAAGCCCTAAAAATAGGGCTTTTATTTATATATCGTTACAACAAATTTTCCTTAGAGACGCTTACGTTTTGCTGCCACAATTTGTGATTGACGCATACGGAAGCCTGCTTTTTGCTGTTCAGTAGTTTTGTCGATACAGTAATTGCATGATACGCCGTGTTCGTAGCTCGGAAGTTCAACTTCAGCAGGAGCCAGTGGCCAACCGCATGCGTGACATTTGATATTTTCGCCTTCTTCCATACCGTGAGTGACAGCAGTACGACCGTCAAATACGAAACATTCACCTTCCCACATGCTTTCTTCAACAGGGGTTTCTTCTAAATATTTTAAGATACCGCCTTTAAGGTGATAAACCTCATTAAAGCCTTCTTGAAGTAAAAGTGAGGTTGATTTTTCACAGCGAATACCGCCTGTACAGAACATGGCAATTTTCTTATCTTTATGCTGCTCAAGCTCTTTTTTCACGTATTCAGGGAATTCACGGAAAGTCTCAGTTTTCGGGTCAATCGCACCCTTAAATGTACCTGCTTTGTACTCATAGTCGTTACGTGTATCAATTAGGATTACGTCATCACGTGTAATTAGTTCATTCCATTCTTTAGGATCAAGATAGTGACCGACTAAATCACGTGGTTTCACTTCCACACCTAAAGTCACGATTTCTTTTTTCAGTTTGATCTTCATTTTACGGAATGGTTTATCCGTACTATGCGATTCTTTGTATTCCATCGCATTGAAGCCTTCATTGAGAAGGAATTGATGGATGATATCTACAGATTTACGGTCACCGGCAACAGTACCGTTAATACCTTCACCTGCCACAATTAGAGTACCGCAAAGGTTGATGGTTTTTACCAAGTCTAAAAGACGTTGTTGAAGATCGGCAGGATCTTGAACTTCTTTGAATTGATAAAGTGCGGCAACAACCCAACCAGAGGTCGCTTGCTGTTCTACAGGTGCAAGCTGTTCTACAGTAGCGTTCATGGAGTACTCCAAATGAATAAACAGGATAAAAATTAAGGCGCACATTCTACCGTGATTTGGATGAATAAGCGAGTAAAGCGATGGCTTTTAACCACACATTTGATCATAACTTCATTTCAGTAGTTTTAGCGTGTATAGTCATGCCGAGTTGTTTTTATCCCATAAATATTGATTGAATGGAGCCGGTTTTGAGTACTGATCGTCGAATTGCCTCGTTAACCCCATGTGCAGGGCGTTGTTCTACGGTATTTGGTGATTCAGTCTGTCGTGGTTGCCGCCGCTTTAACCATGAAGTCATAAAATGGAATACCTATACAGCAGAGCAACACACGGCCATTTGGTGTCGTTTAGATGCACAATTAGATCAAATTTTAATACCGATGTTGCCGCAAGCAGATATCATCCATGTCGAAGGCTTTGTCTTGTCTAAGCGAGTTCGCTTACGTCCAGATGCAAGTAAAGGCCGTAAACTGTATCACGCACTCAAGCTCTGCGAAAAAAACCGTCATTTCACAGATGAAAGTGGACTCGGGATACATTACAAACAGGTGCGACCGTTGTGGGATGAATTTGAGCGTCGTGTTTTAGCACTCGCCACAGCCAGCTATGATTTGGCATTTTTAAGAGCAGATGCCATTCGCTTGCATTTATTGCAAAACATGGATGAAGAGGACTAAGTCCTCTTTTTTTATTTATGAAATTTATCGTGATGTAAAAAAAATAAGTGAAGGAATCTCAGCGTGAATTATTCGGAGTACTTTTTATATTGTGTGGCAGTCATCGTAATGATTGCAACACCTGGACCTGTCATGCTGTTGGTCGCAAGTTCAGGTTTACAAGGCGGATATAAAAAGGCATTTCAAACCATTGTCGGGACAAATTTTGCGTCACTGATTTTGATTGTGCTGTCAGTGTGTATTTTAAAAGGCATTTTAAATGTTAATGCGCATTGGCTCGATGGCATCAAAATACTGGGTTGTTTATATATTGCTTATATTGGATTTGATATTTTAAAAGAAGTAACTATACAGCCCACTGCACAATCTCTGCAGTTAAAAGCAGCACAAGGGGGTTTTAAGCAAGGACTAATTGTGGGGATTTCAAATCCTAAGGATATTATTTTCTTCGCGTCATTTTTTCCGCAGTTTGTAGGAATTACTCCTCATCTTAATCTGAGTTTAATTGTGTTGACCCTGAGTTGGATTGTTTTAGATTTCGCAACCTTGTCTTTTGTGTATTTGTCTTTTCATCGATTGTCGAAATCACGCTGGTATAAAAAATTGTTGGCACTGTGTGGGTTGATTTTAGTGGTAGTTGCCATCTACGGGATCTATAGCATATTCACGGTTTAATTCTTAACTTGAAATGTGCAGTAAAAAATAAAAAAGGCTGATTCAATCAGCCTTTTTTATGAACGTGTAGAGCTTTAATTAATTCGCACTAGAGATTGTGCTGTAAACGATATTGCACAATTTCTTCAATGGTGAGTACAGTCAAATGATGGGTTTGTGCATACGCTAAAACTTGTACGCCATTCGCCATTGTGCCGTCTGGGTTGGTTAATTCACACAAAACACCTGCAGGTTTTAAACCGGCCAGACGTGCCAAATCAATAGTCCCTTCAGTATGTCCACGACGGGTCAATACGCCGCCTTCACGCGCACGTAAAGGAAAAACATGACCCGGACGGTTTAAGTCACTAGCCACAGCACCATCTTTAATTGCGGCTTTGACTGTAGTTGTTCGGTCTTTTGCTGAAACGCCAGTAGTAACACCTTCCGCAGCTTCAATGGTGACAGTAAAGGCAGTTTTAAAATGGCTAGAGTTATCAGACACCATGGGTGGAAGTTCTAAATGATTGGCTTGAGCATCGGTTAAACACAGGCAGACAATTCCTGAACCGTCACGAATCATACGTGCCATGGTTTCTACAGTGAGTGTTTCTGCAGCAACAATCAGGTCGGCTTCATTTTCACGGTCAAAATCGTCCATGACTAAAACAGGCTTGCCTTGACGAATGTCTTCTAAGGCTTGCAGCATGCGCTGTTCTGCAGGTGGAAGGGCAGAAAAGAAAATTTCGGGTTGAATTAAACTAGACATTGAAACGCTCGCGTAAATTTTAGATACGGTTGAACATTTCAGGACATGTGAAATAGTGGCGTTACGATATATATTGAAAATGATCAATGATATAGAGATGTGACGTCGTCTTCTTTCATCCGGACTATACCGTCGGCTCAGGTATTGCACCTGATCTGCGAATCGCGTTTAAACGATTGGCTCGTGGGCTTTTTGCAGGGCTTTCAACCCAGCAAATTTACCACCGGTGGGGAATTTCACCCCGCCCTGAAGCGATGTGTCTTGAGTATAGACCTGTTTGAGTGATGATGGGGGATTATTGCTTAGAATCATTTGCAAAATTTTAGATAAGTAAAGTTATAAGATTGGATTTGTAAGCATTTATATAAAGTGTGTCAAAGCATGCTATCGTGCCGATAAATCAACCATGATTGCATAATGATAAAAAATGACCGCTCCTCAGTATTCTCAGCAGCAGAATATAAAGCTGCATCATTCACAGTTAGATCAAGAGTTTTCAACAGATCTGTTCCAAGATTTACAGGTTATTCGGTATCTGCAAGTAATCGGTGTTGCACTGATAGCAGCCAGTTTCGTGTATTTGATCGCGGCAAACTGGTTGATGTTGCCAAAATTCATCCAAGTGGCAATTCCAATGTTGCTGTTGCTGCTGAGTGCTGTGACGAGTGTATATGTTGCAAGTCGTGTTTGGATTCAGCAAAGTTTAGATACTTTAAGCGCTTTGTTGCTTGGATTGAGTTTGGCTGTGATTGGGCAGGTCTATCAAACAGGTGCAGACAGTCATCTGTTGTTTTTGGTGTGGGCTTTGCTGCTTTTACCTTGGTTATATCGACCGAATATCGGAGTCTTTACGCTACTGTGTTTGATCAGTCAATTGGCATTATTTTTATATTTTAAACAAAGCTATTTAATCGTTGATCATTCATGGTGGTATTTACTCTGCATGAATATATTGACGGTAATATGTGTGACGTTTTGTTTGAAATATTATGCTGCGCTGCGCTTTGTATTTATTGCATTCATTACACTAATGTCGATGTATTGCATGTTTTTATACTGCGGAAATGGGGCAGATCAGTATCAATGGCAATATTTAATTTTTGCCTTGTTGCTTCCAATTTATCTGATTATCTATTTTTATCGACAACAGCGTGCGTTAGAAACCAGTTTACAAGCCGCGGGTCTTGCCGCGAGTTTCAGTATTTTGATTTTCCAATGGGCAGAACATATTTTATCTGACTCGAGTGCAGGATTATTGGTTTTTGCCTTGCTGATATTTGCTTGGTTTGCGGTGATCAGTTGGGCACTGATGAAATTTTTGCCACAGACTAAATTTGCGGTTATTCCTTTAGCGATTGGGGCATGGTTGGCAGGCATTATTTTATCGAGCTTATTGCTGACCTATTGGAAGGCGTTTTCGATCGTCATGGGCTTAGTTTTTGTAGCTGTGGCTTGGTGGTTGATTCGACGAGTTAAAAGTATCTTTAGTCGCCAATTTGCTTACTGCTTATGGGTATGTGGCCAATCTGCGGTCTTCATTCATACAGAGAGCTTGACCGATAGCATTGGGTTTATTTTATTGTTGCAAATTGGCGTTATATTGCTCTGTTTGTTTAGTCGAATGCATTGGTTTATTGTTTTTATTCAACTCATTGCAGGATACGGCCTTGCAGTGGTCACACTATTTGATGCCGATCTTTTTATGAGCGATGAACATGTCATCTTAGCTGTGACTGGATTGAATTATATTCTACTGATTTTCTTGCTCGGGAGTGCAACAGCTTGGTTGCACTCGATGTATCGAAAAAGCATTGTGTTATGGATGTTATGCATCGTATTGGCGGGTGTGGTGTTGCAGACGTTGTCAAATAACATTCTACAGTTTGAACAGACCCAACATGGTGTTCTTGACCTGTTTATCGGTTATCTGTTGCCTGTAGTTTGGCTTGGCCTTTACATCGCAAATCAGAAAAAACAGGCGGGGAGCGAAAAATGGCTTTTACTGCTATTGGGCCTTGTACTGATTGCGATGGGTTATTTTGAAATTTTCTTGCTATTGGTTTTATTGGCATGGGCGCAGGTCTATCAGCAATCTTTGGTTAAAGCCCTGAGCATCGTGTTGATCATTTTTAGCTTATGGATGCTGTATTACAATTTAGGTCTGAGTTTTTTATTAAAAAGTTTAACGATTTTGATCTCTGGTCTTTTGCTGCTTGGCATTACCAAGATGTTATCTGCGATACAGCTTAAACAAGGGGGAGGAGCATGATGAACATACTCAATAAAAAAATACTTCCTATTGGTTTGGCTGTACTCAGTATTCTTTTATTTGTGCTGATGATTGCACGTCATGAATGGCATCTGGCAAACAGTCAGAGTATTTATGTAAAGCTGCAACCTGTCGATCCGCGCTCTTTGATTCAAGGGGATTATATGGCCTTGAATTATCAGCTCTATTTTGGTGGTCAGCCATCAAAAGAGCAATCTGCCAATGGGCAGGCTGCCAAAGCAAATACAGAAGAAAATGTACACCGTGACTATTTTGTTGATCAAAAAAGTATTGTGAGTTATGTGCAGCTTGATGCACAGCGTAGAGTGATTCGAACCAGTTTCAACCCAGAGTTGTTAGCGCAGTATCCAAGCTCATCCACAAAACTGGTGCTCAAAAATCCTGATAATAGATTTGAGGGTTTATATCCCGCTGCGAGCAGCTTTTTATTTGCTGAAGGCTTGGAGTCGTGCTATCGCGATGCGCAATATGCAGAGCTAAAGGTACAAGAAAATGGTCAGCCTTTGTTGGTGGGTTTGGTCGGAGAGCATTTACAGCCCTTTGATTGTAAACAAAACCAAGCATGGTGGAAGGGCCCGAGAGCAGGGGAGATAAGTTGAGCTGTTGAGTTGTATGTAGTGATATGCGTCTAATACTGAATTTTTGCAGTCAATAATGCATAGTTCAGCCATAAAAAAGCCCGCAAATTTTGCGGGCTTTTTAGAATCTTTAAATGCTTGAATTAAGCAACTTGAACTGGAATACAGTTCGCTGTGTGGTTCACAGTGTTGTTTGGGTTCGCATAGACTAAACGTGGCTTATGTGCATTTGCTTCAGCTTCTGTGAAATCGCCAAAAGTTGCGATAATCATCAAGTCGCCAATATCTGCTTGGTGAGCAGCACCGCCATTTACAGAGATAATGCCAGAACCTTCTTCACCACGAATGGCATAAGTGGTAAAACGCTTACCATTAGTCACGTTCCACATATGAATTTCTTCATATTCACGGATACCGGCTAAATCTAGAAGAATACCGTCAATTGCACAAGAACCTTCATAATGTAATTCTGCTTGTGTAACGACGCAACGGTGGATTTTAGCTTTTAATAAACGAGATAGCATGGCTAGCGTCTCCTTGGTAGACCTAAGATCGTATCTTATGGTGGAACAATCTCTTGAATGCTGGGTGAGCAGTCAAATGCAAGCGCATTTTGCTCTGAAATCATTCAGATGGCAATAAGTATTGTTCAACAATTTGTGGAATTGTCAGTTCTATTTGTAAGCGTTGATTTGGTTCATGGCTTGCTGAATCTCACCACTTACCAACAATTTAGTACGTGATAAGGCATGTGCAATAGCATCATCCATTAAGCCTTGTTCACTACTTGGTGCTTTACCTAAGACATGGCCTGAGACACGTTCTTTAGAACCAGGATGACCAATACCAATACGTAAACGATGGAAATTTGGACCAATATGCGGGACGATATCGCGTAAACCATTATGACCACCATGACCACCGCCAGTTTTCAGGCGAATGACACCAGGGTTCATATCAAGTTCATCGTGTGCGATAAGCATTGCTTCGGGAGCAATTTGATAGAATTTAGCGAAGGGAACAACACTTTGACCAGAGAGGTTCATAAAGGTTGTAGGTAACAGCAGACGAACGTCTTGACCTTCGATATTACCACGACCACTGATGCCTTTATATTTAGGATCAGCTTTGAGTTGGATGCCATATTGTTCTGCAAGGCGTTCTACAAACCAGAAGCCTGCATTATGGCGGGTTTGGGCATACTCAGAACCAGGGTTACCCAAACCAACAATCAGTGAAAGTTTACTCACTCATTTACACCATTTAACACTTATGCGCGTTTGAAGTCAGCGTGCATAGGAGTGTTTTTAGCTGGGTGACGTTGTAAAGCTTGGATTTTAACGCTTTCAGCTTTACCGTCGATGTTGATTTCAACAACTTCTTCAAAGAATGCGTTGTTTTCTAAAGCTTTAACAAGTTCGCGAAGTTCCAAAGTAACTGCTACAGGTTCAGCTGCACCACCGTAGATGATTGCTGGTACTTTATTTTGAAGACGAAGGCGGCGGCTCGAACCTTTCCCTTGTACTGCTTCTTCACGTGCTACTGCATTTAATACGAAGTTTGCCATGATAGACATTCCTATTTAAGTTTAATTGACTAGACCTTCGACCAGTCTAGTGATAGAAAGCCCCACCAAAAGGCAGGGCTTTTAAATTTAGCGCTATATTATAGATAAGAATCGAACATTGCGCTAATAGATTCTTCGTTGTTAATACGACGAATTGTTTCAGCAACCATACTTGCAACTGAAACTTGGCGAATCTTACCAAGAGCTTGAGCTTCTTCTGAAAGCGGAATAGTGTCTGTTACAACCAATTCGTCAATCACAGAGTTTTTCAAGTTTTCTAAAGCTTTACCAGAAAGTACAGGGTGAGTTGCGTAAGCAACAACTTTGCGAGCACCAAAAGTTTTTAGTGCGTCAGCAGCTTTACACAATGTACCTGCTGTATCCACCATATCATCAACGATGACACAGTCACGGCCTTTAACGTCACCGATCAAGTGCATTACTTGAGATTCATTCGCTTTTTGACGGCGTTTGTCGATGATCGCAAGATCGATATCACCCATTTGCTTAGCTACAGCACGCGCACGTACTACACCACCAACGTCAGGAGAAACAACCATTAAGTTGTCGTGTGACTGTTGACGAAGATCTGCTAAAAGTGCAGGAGTACCGTAGATGTTGTCTACAGGAATATCGAAGAAACCTTGGATTTGGTCAGCATGAAGGTCGATCATGACAACGCGGTCAATACCAACAGTTGTGAGCATATCTGCAACAACTTTTGCTGTAATTGGCACACGGCTTGAACGTGGACGACGGTCTTGACGAGCATAACCAAAATAAGGAATGACAGCAGTGATACGACCAGCACTTGCTCGACGCAAAGCATCAGCCATAACTAAGATTTCCATAAGGTTATCGTTAGTTGGAGCACAAGTTGGTTGTACGATGAATACGTCTTTACCACGAACATTTTCAGTAATTTCGACAGCGATTTCACCGTCAGAAAATTGACCTACAGATGCAGCACCTAGAGGGATGTGAAGGTGGCTAACGACTTTTTGGGCGAATTGTGGATGTGCAGATCCACTAAAAACGACAAGATTGGGCATGAAGCACCCTTGGCGGTTGGCAAATTGGAGAATTAGATGGCAGGGGCGGCTGGATTCGAACCAACGGATGCCGAGATCAAAACCCGGTGCCTTACCACTTGGCGACGCCCCTAATGCGGCAGAACTTTAATATTTTTACAGTATTTTGTCAAGTTGAAACAACAAAGATACTGCAAATTATGCTCTGTCTTTTTTGAAGTAAATGGCAGGGGCGGCTGGATTCGAACCAACGGATGCCGAGATCAAAACCCGGTGCCTTACCACTTGGCGACGCCCCTAAATTGATGAAATAGCGAATAAAGTAAATGGCAGGGGCGGCTGGATTCGAACCAACGGATGCCGAGATCAAAACCCGGTGCCTTACCACTTGGCGACGCCCCTAATACTTTACAGCAATTACATCTACAGGTGAAAAATGATGGCAGGGGCGGCTGGATTCGAACCAACGGATGCCGAGATCAAAACCCGGTGCCTTACCACTTGGCGACGCCCCTATATCAAACTTCAAAATGACGTAATGGTGATTCTTGCAAACTGCGAACCAAGTAAGATTTACATGGTGCATTTTTCAATATGTCATCAATATTCATATTTTCAGTCACTTCAGTAAATACACAAGCACCTGTACCTGTAAGCTTTGCTGTACCGAACTGATCTAAGTACCGCATTGCTTCATCGACTTCGGGATATAAGCTTCGTGCCACAGGCTCAAAGTTATTTCCAAAATCAGATGGCGTTTCCTGATAGCCGCAAAATTTAGTGGGCTTTGAGTCTCTTGTCAACGTTTTTTGTGAAAAAAGCAGTTGAGTGCTGATAAAACAGTCAGGTTTTAACACAATGTACTGTTTTTGAGCTAAATCTATGAATGTTAAGTGTTCACCGATGCCTTCTGCCCATGCATTTAGACCATGTACAAACACTGGAACATCTGCCCCAAGTTGTAAGCCGAGTTCTGCAAGTTGTTCGGTATTTAGACCGCATTTCCATAGTTGATTAAGCACGATTAGGGTGGTGGCTGCATTGGATGAACCACCGCCGAGCCCTGCACCCATCGGAATATTTTTTTCAATGTGGATTTTTTGTGCAGTCAGTGCATTGGCAAACGGTTTGAGTATTTGAGCAGCACGATAAATTAAATTTTGCTCTAGATTAACGCTGTTTAAGCCCTCAATTTGAATAAAATTTTCATCAGCAGAATTTGCACGTGGATGAAATTCCATCCAATCCGATAAATCGATGAGCTGAAAAATCGTTTGTAATTCGTGATATCCATTAGGACGTCGGCCAGTAATGTGCAAAAACAAATTGAGTTTTGCAGGAGAAGGTACACGAATCATGGAAGTCATAGTTCAGCTTTTAGGCAAATTAACGATTTTGAATCACCATTGTAATACGGTTTTCCTGACCGGATTCAAGTGCTTGTTTTAAAATTAACTTGTTCGGTACCGTCGCAGTCTCGTTATAACTGAGGTCAACGGTCCAACCATCTTCAATAATCTGTTGTGGGCGCTGCGCAGTATCGCGTTGAATTTTTGCTTGTGTGGTTGCAGGGCGCGCCTGTACCCAGTCGATGAGGTGGGTAATGGGAGCTTGCCAACCGGTAGCACGTTCGAGTAATTCTTCTGGTGTTGCTGCTTCAATCAAACCGGTTTTTGCACTATTGAGTTGAACTTGACCGGGTTTACCGCTGATTTGAGTTTTTCCAACACCTAATATGCCACTCAGTTCGATATCATATTCATTGCGGTCTTGAACCCAAGTAAAAAAAGCACTTCCTGACTGTTGTGGCGTGCGCACACCAATCTTACCTTGTAAGTTGAATTGATTTGCAGCGACCTCTTCAGGGCTAGGTTGACCGGGTGTTTTAACATATTGCTGACAACCGGTAAAAAATAAAGCGCAGCAGGTCAGGGCAGATACCCCAAATTTTGAAGATACTTGCATAAAGTCTTTTTAACTCTTTTTCATGGGTTGGGGTAACAATAACGAATGTAGTTGCTCTAATTGCGGATCATTCGGATGTTTTTGTTGGAGTTGTTGTAACAACGCGTCAAATTTATTCATATCACCTTGCATGAAGACTGATCGTGCATAGCGAATGCCAATTTTTAAACTATTACTCAGTTCATACGCTTTGGCCAAAACAGATGCAGATGTACTAAAATCATTTTGCAAATAACAAATATAACCGAACGTATCTAAAATTGAGGCTTGCTCAGGAGCATATTCTAAGGCATGTTCGACGTATTTTCGGGCTTCATCTAAGCGTCTATTTTGTACCGCCAAGGTATAGGCATATGCATTTAAATAGGTCGGGCTATTGGGTTCAATTTCAAGTAATTGTTTTAGTAATTGGTCGAGTCTATCTTTATCTTGATGGGCGTCGAGCAGTAGAACTTCGGCATAAATGAGCTCAGGATCTTCGGGCAAGTTTCTTACCGCTTCATCAAGCAAACGGACTGCTGCTTTTTTATTGTTCATGCGTTTTAAAATATCTGCCTGAGCAAGATATAAGAAACTGGCATGTTGAGGATAATTAACCCGCTCTTGGGTTAAAAAGCGCAGTGCATCATGCAGCTTATTTTGCTGGCTAAAAATGCTGATCATATTGCGCCGTGAAACTGTATAAAGACTGCCATCAACAAGGCGATAATAGGCTTTTGCCGTTTCATAATGCTGTTTGCGTTCAGCATTTACTGCGAGATAGTAATACGCTTCATTTTGGTATTTGCTCGAATAACGTAACTCCACCAAATACTTTTCGGCTTTTTCATATAGCTCTAAGTCAATACTGGTCAAACCTGCCATAAATAGCGGTTCTTCAGCAGATGGCCATTTCTTTAGTATATCTTCGAGTTTTTCTAGACCTAATTCTGACTGATTGATTTTAATTAAATATTTTGCTTCGGCTAAGCGAACTTCCATATTGTTGCGGTGTTTACGGCTGGATTTTTCGAACCATTTTAAGGTTTCTTCTTCATCACCTAACGACATAAGTAAATTGGCTTTCATTAAGATATAGCCAGTCACTTTCGGGCGTTTTTTCAGTGCTAAATTAATGGTGTCTAAGGCATCAGCAAAGGCACCATTTTGAGCTTGTAAACCTGCGACTAAGACCAAAATAGAAGGGTTGGTTTTCTCCTTGCTAGCGGTCAGTGCTTGAATCAGATAAGCGCGATCTTCCTCTGATTCAGGGGAAATACCCGCCAAAATTTGTTCTAAATCTGCATTTGGGTCAATGGTTAAAATTTTATCAAGTGTTTCGGCGGCAAGCTCATATTCATGGGCTTTCAAAGCAATATGTGATAAATAAAATAATGCTGGTACATCTTCAGGTTCTTGCACAACCCAATGTGTAGCAATATCTAAGGCTGCTTGTAAATCATTTTGCTCAATAGCAACGTTTAAAGCACGCTGTTTGACCATGGTGGATTTACTTTTGATTGCAAGCACGGTGTAATTATGAAGCGCGGTTGGGATGTCGTTATAAGCTAAGGCAAATTCTGCAATCATACTTTGTTTAATTGCATCATATCCTGAATTTGCATGGTAAACTTCTCCCACGGCCCGAATTGGGGCAGTAGAAGCCATGCTACCAACAAGTAAGAATGTGGTAGAATACTGCTTTATTGTCTGGCCGTTCAGTCGGCTATTTGTTAGACGCAATTTTTCTTGATCCAAGTAATGCTTTTTATGACGCCGATAATGCACAATAGCATAAATTTAGCGAAATGATGATCTGATATGTCTTTCTTTGCATTGGGTGTCAACCATCAAACCGCCTCTGTAGAACTGCGCGAACAGATTGCATTTAACCCTGAAAAGTTAACAGCGCTGCTTGAACAGCAAAGCCATGCACCTGAACTCAATGACATGGTGGTGGTATCTACATGTAATCGTACTGAAGTCTATGCGATGTCTGAAAATGCAGACATGGTATTGAATTGGCTTGCCCAATCAAATGGTATTGATGTAAAGCAATTGTCAAATCATGTGTATCGTTATGAAAATGCACAGGCGGTGACACACCTCATGCGTGTGGCTAGCGGTTTGGATTCGCTCATGCTTGGTGAGCCTCAAATCTTAGGTCAAGTTAAAACGGCTTTGTCCTTAGCCAAAGATGCCGAAACCGTTTCCCCAAATTTAAACCGTATTTTTGAATATGCCTTTTATGCGGCAAAACGTGTGCGTTCTGAAACAGCCGTTGGAAGTCATGCGGTGTCGATGGGCTATGCTGTTGCTCAGCTCGCTTTACAGGTCTTTAGTCAGCCTGAAAAATTGACGGTGATGATTGTTGCTGCTGGTGAAATGAATAGCTTGGTTGCAAAGCATTTGGCCGAAATGGGTGTGGGCAGAATTATTATCTGTAACCGTACACGTGCCCGTGCCGAAGCTTTATCGCAAGAGATTGCTCATCGTGTAGAAGTTGAAATTATTGATTTTGCAGATTTGGCAGACAATTTACATCGTGCAGATGTAATTTCAAGTTGTACCGGAAGCTTGCATCAAGTGATTTATTTTGCGGATGTCAAAGCAGCACTGAAAAAACGTCGTTATAAACAAATGCTATTGGTTGATTTGGCTGTACCACGAGATATTGAAGCCAAAGTTGAAAGTCTAGATGGCGTTTATTTATATGGTGTCGATGACCTGCAAACTGTCATTGAAGAAAATTTGGCTCAGCGTCGTCAGGCGGCAGTTGAAGCCGAAGTCATGGTCAATCAGCTTGCGACAGATTTAATCACGCAGCAAAAAGTGAATTTGGCTGGCTCGACGATTCATGCATACCGTGAACATGGTGAGTCATTGCGTCAAGAAGAACTGGCTTTGGCGCTGAATCGTCTACAAAAGGGCGAAGATGCTGCGAAGATTATGCAAGAAATGTCACATCGTTTAACCCAAAAGTTGCTGCATCCAACTTCTATCGTGCTGCGAAATGCAGCAATGGCGGAAGACCCTGCTTATTTTGAAATGTTAGAACAAAATTTAGTTAATGTGGCTGAAAATCGCCGTAAACCAAAAAAATAAATAAGCTGATTCATTGAATAGCATGTCGTTCACAGCTTGAACTTGAAGTTAAAACTTAATCTTCAAGGAGGGTGAGCGATCTTTTTTTATCAATATCATAAATACGTTGTTTTAAATTACGCATTTCAGCAAGGCTAGAAAACTTATTCGACTTGATCTTGAGTTGTAAGAATTGATATTGCAATTTTGTCGATAAATCTGCTGCAAGTTTATCTGCCTGTTCAGGTGATGACGTATAGTCACTGATATTGGCATGTTCTAAAATATGTTGTAATTCATGATGATGCGCTGCACATGCACCGAGTACATAATAGGTCGATAACTCTGGGTCATCAGGCAATTCATCAAAAATCACATTGAAAATATTTAAAACGTGATAAAGCAAGAAATCTTGTGAAACTAAGGCGCGTAAAGGCTCAAAATGAATGTAGAGATAAGGATGATTGATTAAAATCGCAATCACATATTCTTCGGCATCAATTTTTGTACTAAAGCTCAATGATGCATCATTATTGACTTGAGGCTGCCACTTTCGGCTAAACCCTAATTTTTCACGGAAATATTGTTGTAGCAAATAACGATATGAACCACCTTTCGGCAACAGTTCAGTGAGCTGTCTGAGTTCACCCATCACCTGACTTTTACCCTCAGGTGAACTGACATCATGATTTTGCGTTAAATGTGCAAAAACAAATTCAGAAAGAAGCGGTGAGGTGTGCAGTAACCGTCGAAAATTTTCAATACCTTCACGGCGGATCAATGAATCTGGGTCGTGGTCATTCGGCAAAACAAAGAATTTAAGTTCACGACCATCATTCAGTAATGGAAGGGCAATTTCGAGCGTACGACGAGCTGCTTTTTGACCTGCGGCATCACCATCAAATGCAATGGTAATGCGGCTATTTTGCTTAAATAAAATGTTTAAATGTTCAGTATTACTGGCAGTCCCTAAAGTCGCTACAGCGCCATGAATGCCATATTGCTGTAGGGCAATCACATCCATATAACCTTCGACCATTAACCAATCTTGGGCTTTTTGTTTACGGCCTTCGTATAAACCATAAAGTAACTGGTTTTTATGGAAAACTTCAGAGTCTGGGGAGTTGATGTATTTCGGTTTGATTTCATCATTTAGGGCACGACCACCAAAACCGACCACACGACCTTTCGCATCTCGAATCGGGAAAATCACCCGCTCGCGCAGTAGGTCAAAGTCACGACCACTGTCACTGGTTCGAATCAAACCGAGAAGTTTGAGTCCTTCGATATCTTGTGGAAAGGCTTTTTCTAAATGTTGCCAATCTTCAGGGGCATAGCCTAAACGCCAATAGGCGATGGTGTCTGCACTGAGACCCCGTTGTTTAAAATAAGCTTGCCCAATTGGACTGAGCGGAAGTTGTTGCTCATAAAACTGTGCGACATTTTCCAGCAAGTCATATAAGTTTCCGTCTTGCGGCACATCTTCAAATCCATTGGTAACTTGGTCAAAGTGAGCAAACGGATCGTTCCCATAAAAGGCATCTTCGTTATTTTGAAACTCAGCAAATGGGTCGTGTTCGAAATTTACTGCAGCAGGATTTGTGTCGGTTTCGCCTGTTTTGGGTGGCAGAGCTTTTGCTTCGATTGGAGGTTTTTGTACAGGTTTGGGTTTAGATTCGCGTTTATATTTGAGTTTATTGGAATCGTTATTGTCTTTCGGTAGTTCAATACCCGTTTGGCTAGATAAATCCTTCATTACTTCGATGAAGTTACGGCTACCAATATCCATTAAAAAACGGATGGCATTACCATTGGCCTGACAACCAAAGCAGTGAAAATATTGTTTATCACGATAGACATGGAAAGATGGCGATTTTTCCTGATGGAATGGGCAGCATCCTGAGTAGGTGCGTCCAGTCTTTTTCAATTTCACAAATTGACCAATCACATCGACAATATCGGTGCGATCTAAAATTTGATCAATTGTATGTTGAGGAATGGCCATGCTGTTTTATCTGTCTATCTATTGAATTTGGGCAGTTCGTGAAATATGTTGAAATCAGCAATGCTGTAAGTTCAGGTGGAGATGCAGTACAGCATCGTCCATCGAACTATTGTATACCTTTTAATCTAACCGAATCTGTAGATCCTGAAAAGATAAAAGGGCAAGTATTCTAACTTGCCCTTTGTGAAAAATCGACCTTCGTTGCGACTATATTATTCAGCTGATTCTGACGACTCAGTTTTTTTCGCTATGAGGACGATCGAGTAAGCCAAAGCTTAAACGATTAGTTAAACTACGTTTTTCTTCATCATTTTCAACTACATCTGTAGAGGTTTGCTCAGACATCGTCTGTGCTTCTTTACCGAAAATACCTAAGGTTGCACGGTTAAGGAAGCTGCCTTCACTACGTGCAGCACGCATATTGACTGTACCGTCTGACTTCACAAGTTTTGGATAGTTCAGTTTAAGTACTTCAATGTATTGCTGAGACGTGGTTTTATCACCAAGTTTGTCATAACCATAGGCAACCGTCGCTAGAGCTTCTGGAACTTGTGGTGCTTGAGGATAATGTTCGATCACCCAAAGTGAACGTTCAACAGCAGCTAACCATGCTTTACGCTTCACATTAAAACGTGCCGCATTCATTTCGCTTTCAGCCAATTCTTGACTGATGAACTTCATACGTTGTGCGGCATCGACTGCATATTCACTCGATGGATAGCGACGGATAAAGTCGACAAAGTTTTGATAAGCCACTTTGAGATAGCTCACATCACGATGCGATTGCTTTAAAGAAGTATAGCGAAGCAAACCATTGTAGTTTTGCTCCATGTTTGAAACACCACGCACGTAGTACGCATAATCAACTTGCGGATGTTGTGGGTTCATACGAATAAAACGGTCTGCAAGTGCAATCGCACCTTCATAGTCTTTTTGCTGAAACTTTACATACAATAGTTCAAGTTGTGCTTGCTGCGCATAGTTACCTGTAGGGTAGTAGGTCTCTAGAGCTTCAAGGTGTTTTGCTGCATCTGTATATTGGTTACGTTCAAGCGCTTTTTGTGCTTTTTCGATATAAATCTGTTCGCTTGATTGTGGACCTGTGTCGACCACTTCTTTCTTTGGATTACTGCTACAGCCTACCATTGCCGATGCAATGCCTATTGTTAGAGCAAGCATTGTCATTTTATATTTTGGTAGCGACATAAAAATTCCTCTGTTAATACGGGCAATGAGCTACAATTGAACTATTAAACCACTTTTGTCTGAATGAGCAAATGAGTCAAGCACAATCTTCCAATTCTAATTTCCCTGAAACTGATTTCAATTTACTTGAAGATTCTGAGGATGCAGATAACCATACTTCAGACTCAACTGCAACACGTTTATCGTTGCAATTTCAATTGGATGAAAGCTATTTAGGACAACGTATTGATCAGGTTTCAGCACTGGTTTGGACTGATTTTTCTCGTGAAAAGCTAAAACAGTGGCTCAAAGAGGGCCATTTGTTGGTCAATGGTAACACTGTGAAACCAAAGTACAAATGCGAAGGCACAGAGTTATTGACTTTAGACGTCGAGTTAGAAGCACAAACCCGTAGCTTACCTGAAGATATTCCACTTAATATTGTCTATGAAGATGACGATATTATGGTGATTAATAAACCTGTCGGTATGGTTGTACATCCGGGCGCTGGAAACAGTACAGGCACATTGGTGAATGCAATTTTGCACCATTACCCAAAATCTTCAGAGTTGACCCGTGCAGGTTTGGTGCATCGTATCGATAAAGATACCTCAGGTCTGTTGGTGGTGGCGAAAAACCTCGAATCCCAATTTTCTTTAAGTAAACAATTGGCGAAGAAATCGGTTTACCGTATTTACGATTTGATCGTATATGGCAACATTATTGCTGGCGGTACAGTGGATGAGCCAATTAAACGTCATCCTGTTGACCGCATTAAAATGGCTGTCTTGCCGGGCGGTAAAGATGCAGTGACTCACTATAATGTGAAAGAACGTTTCCAAAACTTTACCCGCGTTCAAGCACGTCTAGAAACGGGTCGTACCCATCAAATTCGTGTGCATTTTACTTATATCGGTCATGGTCTTGTGGGCGATCAAGTGTATGTACCACGTGTACGTATGCCTGCAGGCGCGTCGGTGTTATTAGATGACACTTTACGTGGCTTTAAACGTCAGGCTTTACATGCGGTTAAATTGGGTCTCGTTCATCCACGTACAGGTGAAGACATGATGTTTGAAGCACCATGGCCTGAAGACTTTAACCAATTGGTTGAAGTTTTACGTAGCGAAAACAAAGCGTATTAAGTTTTAAAACTGATTTACACGCCATAGATATAAAAGGACGGCAACATGCAATTTGTTCAGGGACTTCCACAGGGTGTTTTTGTGGGACAAACTCGAGTTCATCATGATCAGACGCAACCCGCTGAACAACCTGAACTGGCAGGATTTAATCTGGCATTGCATGTAGGAGATGATGCAGCGCGTGTGCAAAAGCACCGGATGCAATTGCTCAAAGACTTTGCTAAATATGGCGTGAATAAAATCAGCTGGATGAACCAAACGCACAGTACGCTATGCCATCGCATTGATGAACAGATCAACTTTGTTGCACCCGAAGGCGATGGTATGGTCACGCAGTCTAAACATCATGCCCTGATGATGATGACCGCAGACTGCTTACCCGTGGTTTTGGGTAATGCTGATGGGACAGAAGTTGCCAATCTGCATGCAGGTTGGAAGGGCTTGGCTAATGGTATTGTGGAAAACACCATTGCAGCCATGCACACTCAGCCAACATGGGCTTGGTTGGGGGCAGCCATTTGCCAAGAGAGTTTTGAAATTGGCGCAGAAGTCAAAGCTGCCTTTTGTTCCAAATATCCAGAACTTGAAAGTGCATTTAAAGCTGGTGTAAAGGAAGGTAAATATTATGCTGATCTTTATGCGATAGCGCGTTATATTCTTGCATTACATGGGGTTAAAGCTGTAACCGGTGGCGACCAATGTACCTTTTTGCAAGCTGATGAATATTTTTCTTATCGCCGAGAAGCGAAAACAGGACGTATGGCAACATTCGTCTTTATGCTTTGAAAATGCTAAACTTGACTGAATCTATCGACTTTTAAATGTTATGTCTTTGACTGCTAAATCTCTTGCTGTTGTTTACCACAGTCCCTATGGGCACACTGCCAAAGTGGCGAATTTCATTGTACAAGGTGCAGAAAAAGCCGGTGTAAAAGTCCATCTCATGAATGTAGAGCATGTGGATTGGGATGAATTGGACAGTGCAGATGCCATCGTTTTTGGATGCCCAACCTATATGGGCAGTATGAGTGCGGCAATGAAATTATTCATGGAGCAATCATCTAAACGCTGGTTAGCACGGACATGGCAAGGCAAGTTAGCCGCTGGTTTTACCAATGGTGGCGGCTTAAGTGGAGATAAATTGGCAGTATTGCAGCAAATCAATTTATTCGCCATGCAGCACGGCATGTTGTGGAGCGGTCTTCCATTGATGCCAACTGGACGCAGCACAACAGATTTAAATCGGATGTCGAGCTTTTTAGGTTTAATGACACAATCGGATAATGCGCCTGTTGAAGTCACGCCACCTGAGGGTGATTTAGAAACTGCTATTTGGTTTGGTGAATATCTGGGGTTGTTGTTAAATAAAGTTAATTAATTTGTAAATAAATCGTTTGAACTATCATTTATAAATCTTTGAAAACCCTAGTGATGGAAATGTTACTGGGGTTTTTATTGACCTAAAATTCGTGAAAATTGGCATTTTGTATAATTGAGTTGTGATGCGTGTCACAAATTGCCATTCATTTACGCCAACGCTATTGATTTAATCTTCTCATAAATTTCACTCGGGATGAGTGACGAATATTAAAAAGGATTAAATAATCGTGAAAAAAACAATAGTCGCAATGGCATTGACCTTATGTGTTTCTGACGTTGTTTTTGCAGCAGAAGGATTGGTGGGATTAGCAGATGAAGAATTGTCTGCCATCAATGGTGCTGCATTGATGAATATGTCCTATACCGATCCTATTTTGGTCAACCAACAAATGGTCGATGAAAATATTGGTTTCTACAAACTCAGTTTAGATGCCGTCATGGATCTGAACGTCAATGTCAAAAGTTTGCAACTCGGCTGTGGTGGGGTAAATGGGTCAAATGGCTGTGATATTGATATTCGTCATCTAGCGTTGAGTGGTAATGCAACGTCGACCGATGCCAACGGTAATCCCGTCTTTAATGGTGATCGAGCGTCAACCAGTGCCGAACTGAAAAATCCGTTTATTGAATTTGCAATTAAAAACCCAAAACAAGCGGCTTTACGTGAAGTTAAAGGCTTCCGTGTCAGTGCTGAATCAATTACAGGTTTATTGACCACAGGTATTCAAAACACGGGTGCGCCGACAGATGGGATTAAGTCGCTAAGCGGTTATATGAAAATTGCACCGACTACAGGGATAGCAAAGACCCAAGCCGCGATCTTTGGGGATAGCAGCAGTGAGACTTTATCCGGTAACTTGGTGATTAACACGATTTGGAACAATGATCGTAGCTTTGTCAGCCAACCTGAAAATAGTAAGGGTTTAAAAATTCCTTCAATGAATGTGCCGTTTACCGTCCCTGAAATTACCATTAACGGAAAACGACAAACTCAAGCCGTTGCCAAAAATATCAGTGCGACTGTACCGTCGATTCAACTGAATCGTGATAGTGGTAGCTTGCAGGTCAAACTTGACCGTAATTTGTTATGGGTAGAAGGGGCACAGTTCTTTATGGATTCTGGCTCATCAATTGATGGTTTGAAAATGAACATTACCTTTGAGCAAGCCTTAAATATGATTCATAATATTCCACTAAATGGCACAGCCGGTTATTTATCGCTTCAATCTCAAGATATTAGTTGGCCAGATGCCAATGCCGATGATATTGCACGTACAGGTTGGTGGATGTCATTTAAAGACCCGATCAATATTGGCAAATTGAATCCAACATCTGAAGTGGATATCTCAGGCGTCTTGCCACAAGTTGCTCAAAAAGTATCGCAAATTTTAACCAATGAACCGATTTATATTCCCTTAGGTTCTGCTGTTGGTGCAGCATTTGGTTTACCGATTTATAAAAATGTCGGTTCAATTAACCTTAGTAATGCCGGTGCGGCCAATTTAACGTTAAAAAATCAGGTATTGGGAAATCAGGAAGTTCGGACCAACTGTTTTGGTGGATTGAAATTCTGCTAAATCTGCAATTTAAAAATAAAAAAACCTCCAAAAAGGAGGTTTTTTTTAATGAACTTATTTATGAAAAATACGGGCTTTATCGCGTTGCCAATCACGGTCTTTTTCCGTTGCACGCTTGTCGTGAAGCTGTTTACCTTTTACTAGGGCGATTTCAAGTTTGGCATGAGGACCTTTCCAGTAACATGCCAAAGGCACACATGAATAACCTTTTTGGTTAATCGCACCTTGTAGTTTTTCAATTTCACGGCGGTTCAGCAATAATTTACGAGTACGTGTTGCTTCAGGCACCACATGTGTCGAAGCACTCAGTAAAGGTTGCACTTGAGCGCCGAATAAAAATGCTTCACCATTTTTAAACGTAATATAGCTCTCTACGATAGTCATACGACCCGCACGCATTGATTTGACTTCCCAGCCTTGTAATGAAAGACCCGCTTCAAATTTTTCTTCAATGAAATAATCGTGACGCGCACGCTTATTTAGGGCAATCGTACTGCTACTATTTTTTTTAACTACTGCTTTCGTCATAATCAAAAACTTCCAAACTTAGCACTATTGTACCCGAACTTTGAATAAGATGAAGTTTTTAAATTTACAAGCTGACTTCACCTATAAATCAAGATTTTGTTAAAATACCCATCTACAAAATAACAGAGTACAACTGGATGTCTAAAACTCGTGTAATTTATCCGGGCACATTCGATCCAATTACTAATGGTCATATCGACTTAGTGACACGTGCATCACGCATGTTTGACGAAGTTGTCGTGGCAATTGCAATTGGACATCACAAAAACCCTGTGTTTAGTCTGGAAGAACGTGTTGCACTAGCGCAAGAGTCTTTAAGTCATTTGTCAAATGTTGAGTTTGTAGGTTTTGATGGGCTGTTGGTCAACTTCTTTAACGAGCAAAAAGCAACAGCCGTGTTACGTGGTTTACGTGCAGTTTCAGATTTTGAATATGAATTTCAATTGGCAAATATGAATCGCCGTTTGGACAGTAAATTTGAAGCCGTGTTCTTAACCCCATCAGAGCAATATTCGTTTATTTCATCTACGCTCGTGCGTGAAATTGCACGTTTAAATGGTGATGTCACTCAGTTTGTACCACAAGCTGTTGTGGAAGCCTTTAAGCGTAAACAACAGCAAGGTTGGTAGAGTGTCTTTATATATCACTGATGAATGCATCAACTGCGATGTCTGTGAACCTGTATGCCCCAATGAGGCGATTTTCATGGGGGAACTCATTTATGAGATTAACCCTGATTTGTGTACGGAATGCGTTGGGCATCACGATAAACCGCAGTGTCAGTTGTTCTGTCCGGTGGATTGTATTCCATTGGATCCGGCACATCCTGAAACTCAGGAACAGCTTCAACAAAAGTACGAAAAACTAACTGCTCAAAAAACATCAAGCAATTAGTTGTCAGATTTGTTAGAATGCGCCCCGAAGTGAACCAGACGATCGCTGCTGTGTATAGGTCTCCGTGACTAAAGCAGGGGAGGAAAGTCCGGGCTTCATAGGGCAAGGTGCCAGGTAACGCCTGGGCGGTGTGAGCCGACGGAAAGTGCAGCAGAGAGTAGACCGCCTTCATTATGGTTTCGAGCAATCGAAATCGGAGGTAAGGGTGAAAGGGTGCGGTAAGAGCGCACCGCGTGTCTGGTAACAGTTCACGGCATGGTAAACCCCACCGGAAGCAAGACCAAATAGGGATCCTTTAGGCATGGCCCATGCTGGATCCGGGTAGGTCGCTTGAGCGTATGAGTGATTGTACGCCTAGAGGAATGATCGTCCTCGACAGAACCCGGCTTATCGGTTCACTTCAACAAATTTTGATCAAATACGCGCATTATGGGCTTGACGATATTTAAATATCCCTCCATAATGCGCGCACAGTTTAAGGCTATGTAGCTCAGTTGGTTAGAGCACCGCACTCATAATGCGGGGGTCACAAGTTCAAGTCTCGTCATAGCCACCATATTCAAAAAAAGACCACTCCGATTGAGTGGTCTTTTTTTATGTCTCAATTTTCCAAATTTAAAAAATTAACGATAAACAAAACGACGCATACCTGCACGTAAGGCAAATGCGCCATGCATATATACGCCACCGAGCCAATACGGCACATTAAAAACTTCTGAATAGCGATATTTAACTAAAGCAAACTCAGCCAATAGTCCTTCAAAGAACATCCCACCAATGGCAAGCATAATAGCTAATATCAGTAGCCATGTACGCTCATAGCTAAATAACCAGCGAATAAAAAAGCTAATATAGAAAATCCAACAAAGTGCTTCTGGATGAAAATTGCCAAATCCGCTGAGTATATAGACTATGGCAAATAGTATTAGGCTTTCGACGAGGGGCGCAGTGCCGTCATGATGGCAACTGAGCTGAGTCATCACATAGTGTTTAAGTCGTTGTGTAAGTTGAATATAGCTAAATGCCATGAAAGCAAAGGCAATAAAAAAGCCTGGAAATACCCACCAAGCCTGATGGAAAAATAATGGGTTGGGATAATTAAGCGTTTGGGTATAGACATGAATCGCATCGCAAAAAGTTGCGACGACTGCTGCCAGCAGGGAAAGTATAAATATGCCTGAGAATTGAGTGGTTCTCGTCATCATTCATCCTGAAAAGTAGTGATCTTTTTATTTTGTGAGTTCTTTATAGAATGAATTTGGAGAAAAGGCTATGACAAATTACGAGATGCTCATGTGTTAAATGTTAATTTATAGCGCTACTGCTATACTCAATACATAGTTAACTTTATGAATATAAATAGAAATGATAGATATCCAATTAAACTGGCCTAAAGATAATTTTGAGAATATTGAAACTGCATGGGAAGGTGTTCATTGGAAAAGAAAGTGTTCACTCTTTTAAATAAATTGATTTATATCTATCAAAATCCCTTGCACAACTTATGACTAAAAAATCTAAATTTCATAATGATAGTGCAGGGCTATTATTTTAAAACATGTAATAGCTATTGTATGATTAAAAAAACCACTCAACCTAAGTGGCTATTTTTATGAAAATAAATCTGATCTTAGTATTTTTTCAATTTCTTCCATGTCATTTTTTAATTTTTCTGAAATGGGTTGAATATCTACTGTAAATTTTTGGGTTATCTCATTTTGTGCGGATTCATCAAAAAATAGTTTAGAGATGTTACTTATATACTGAGTTGTCATTTCGAAAACGTTTTTATAGCCAATTGTTATTTCAGCTAATTTGTCTCTTATGGCATCAGGGGCAAAGAATTTCAAGCGATTGCATTCATTTTGTAATGTATTTAGCTCTTTAGATAAATTTGCAAATAAGCTTTGGATATTTTGATGATACTCACTAGTAACTTGAGCTATCATATTGGGATCATTTTTTTCAGAAGCATTAAAAAGATCAATCAAAAATTTTTGCATATAAAGGTTGATTGACTTTTGTGAGTCGATTTGTGCTTTTGAATGAAATTTGTCTAATTTACTAAAGAAGTCGCCATAAATTTCTTGCTTGATACCAAAATTCTTTTTCTTTGTTTCTAGTTTTAAATCAAAACTATGTTTTAAGCTTTCCAAATCTTTGTCTTTTTCAGCTTTATAATCAATTAAAGATTTATCATTTTTTTGTTTTTGGTAAAAAGAAAATATCATCCATAAGATATTTGAAAGTGTAAATAATATGGTGAAGAAAACAGGATTTTCACTTACAAAACTCAAAATACTTTGCATATAGAATCTTTAGGAATTTTAATAATTTAATCATGGGTTTAATTGTTTAAGAATTCTACTATATATTCAATGTTATCCGTCTGCAACTGCTCTCGCATCTTTAAAAACTGCTTTTCATCTAAGTCATAGAGCTTAAGGGAAAGCAGTTTTTTGATATCTTCTTCAGAAAAGCGATATTTAATAATTTGAGCAGGCACGCCGCCTACAACAGCATAAGGTGGTACATCTTTAGTTACCACAGCGCCTGTAGCCACCACAGCACCTTCACCGAGTGTAACGCCTTGCATAATCATGGCGCGTGAGCCGATCCAGCAGCCATCACCAATGATTGTATCACCCGCAGGGACAAAACTCCGTGTATCAAACGGAAAGGCTGAAATCCAGTCTGTTCGGTGGAGTTGGTTACCGCCCATCATAATCACGCATTCTGCGCCAAAGCAGACAAAATTACCGATATGTAGCTGGTCTATCGGCTTCTCAGCTGTTGCAGGTTTATCATGCAAATAACGCACCACACAGCGCTCAAAACCTTGATCCCAATATGCAGAATAATATGAATAATTACCTTTGATGTGAATATTAGGGTTCTTCACTGTTTTAGAGATGAACTCAAACTCACACCAATGATTTACAGGTGAATTAATCAATTTTTCAGACATAACGTTTAATAGCAATAATGATTCGCGTGACTATTTTAGCTGACTCACTATAAATGTCGACTACAGATAAATGCTTAAGCACGTTTTAAATGCAGCAAATGCGTGGCTTGAGTATGTCGTATTCCATCATTACGATTTGCAAAATAACGCTGTGTAATGTCATGTGCAGATAAATCTTCTAAGACTATATAACCCAGTTTTGTCACGGCACGGTGTAACTCATCACTGTGAAATGACCCAATAATGGGTTCACTTAAAAAATTAGTAAATTTGGAAACAGCAAATGATCCGACACGCTCTATACCAGTTAAATCTTGATAGGGAATGGAATAATCTAAAACCAATTCGCTACCTGAGGCTGCAAATTCGGCAATGGTTTGCAAGGTGCTCATAGTTGTTTCTGGTTTTAAGTAATGCGTCGTTCCAAGCCAAGAAAAGAAAGCGGGTTGCTCGGTATTATAAGAACTCCGTTTTAAGGCATACACTAAATTTTCTTTTTCAAAATCAATCGAAACAAAATCAACATGGTCTGGAATATGTCCGAGTTTCTGTAAACTTCGTATTTTTAATGTTTGAGTATCTGGGTGATCAACCTCAAAAATTTTAATATCTGAGTATTTCTGCGCTAATCGGAGGACAAAAGAATCTAAACCTGCACCAATCAGCACATATTGTTTAATTCCTTGTTGTACTGCCTTTTCTAATTGATCTTCGGCATAGCGTGAACGTGCCACAACCTGTGCGGTGAGTAATCCAAATGTTTGGTTGGGTATTTTGCTATTTAACGCCTTTATACATGTACGATTTGAAAGCAGTCGACGCCAAATTGGACTGGTTAAATGAAAGGCATAAGGGTCGGAAAAAACAGGTTGGTTAGCATATAAATAATGATTTGCGCGAATGGCAGCAGCAGCTTGTGCCGTTCGGCTTGCATGTCCAAATTTCATCGTGTGTTATGACTCTTTTTGTTTTAGATAACACTTTAATGAAATAAGCCAGTTGAACAATGACGTATTCAGTCGACTATTGTTGCTGAACGTACATTTTGGTCACTCGATAGCATACATTGGGCTAAGCAAAAACATAGAACAATAAAAAACCCCTCAAAAGAGGGGCTTAAAATTGCTTATCTTAATGAATTAAAGATATTCAACTTTAGAAATTTCATACTCAACTTCACCTTGTGGTGTGTTGATTTTTACATCGTCGCCTTCGTTTTTACCCAAAAGACCACGCGCAATTGGAGAATTCACAGAGATTTTGTTGATTTTAAAATCTGCTTCGTCATCACCAACGATTTTATAAGTCTTTTGTTCTTCAGTATCTAAGTTTTCAATGGTCACTGTCACACCGAAAACCACACGGCCATTTTGCTCAAGTGATTTAACATCAATCACTTGGCAAGCACCCAATTTACCTTCGATATCTTGGATACGGCCTTCACAGAAACCTTGTTGCTCGCGAGCAGCGTGGTATTCAGCGTTTTCTTTCAAATCCCCATGTTCACGCGCTTCAGCAATTGCTGCAGTAATACGTGGACGATCAACACTTTTAAGTTGCTGTAATTCTTTCTCTAGGGCAATTTTGCCTTCGGGAGTCATAGGATAACGTTGCATTGTTGTCCCTCATGTTTGTAAAAAGAAAAAATCAGTAAAATTTTTACTGACCTAGAAATGAAAAAAAGCCCGCCACCGAGAGGTGGCGGGACTTCTCGGTAACTTAATTAACCTTTAGTAAGGTCTTGTAAGCGGTATACATCCATTGGCAATTTGATTGCTAAAGCTTGGCATACTGCATCAGCACCGTTAAGGGTAGTTGTGTAATACACTTTACCTTGTAATGCAGAGCGACGGATCGAGAATGAATCTTCTTGAGCCTGTTTGCCTTCAGTTGTATTGATAATGAGGTGAACTTCGCCATTTTTCAAGCGGTCTACGATATTAGGACGGCCTTCAGTCACTTTGTTCACACGTTCACATTCAATACCAGCATCTTTAATCACATCATAAGTACCGCCAGTAGCGATGACTTTGAAGCCAAGATCTGTTAACTGTTTCGCAATACCAACAGCACGAGGCTTGTCAGAATGACGAACAGATAAGAATGCATGTTTAACTTCGCCTTCTGTTGGTAGGCCAGGTAAACGGTCATTAGAGCCTAACACAGCTTTATAGAACGCTTCACCAAATGTTTTGCCTACACCCATCACTTCGCCTGTAGATTTCATCTCAGGGCCAAGAATTGGGTCAACACCAGGGAATTTGTTGAATGGGAACACTGCTTCTTTTACAGAGAAGTGTTCAGGAATAATCTCTGTAGTGAATCCTTGAGATTCTAAAGATTGACCAGCCATACAACGCGCAGCAACTTTCGCTAAAGATTCACCAATGCACTTAGATACGAATGGAACAGTACGTGATGCACGTGGGTTTACTTCTAGAATGTATACGTCAGTACCTTTAACCGCAAACTGAACGTTCATCAAACCAATTACGCCAAGCTCTTTCGCCATTGCAATCGTTTGACGGCGCATTTCGTCCTGAACTTCTTTAGATAAAGAGTAAGGAGGAATAGAACATGCTGAGTCACCTGAGTGAATACCAGCTTGTTCGATGTGCTGCATGATACCGCCGATCACAACGTCTTTACCGTCAGATACGCAGTCTACGTCAACTTCAATCGCATCATCTAGGAAGTGGTCAAGAAGTACTGGCGCTTCGTTAGATGCTTGAACCGCATCACGTAAGTAACGTTTCAATTCTTCGTCGTTGTACACGATTTCCATCGCACGGCCACCAAGGACATAAGAAGGACGTACTACAAGTGGGTAGCCAACTTTAGCTGCTTCAGCCATACCTTCTTCAGCAGATTTAACGATGCTGTTGTTTGGTTGACGAAGTTGCAGACGTTGAATCATTTGTTGGAAACGTTCACGGTCTTCCGCACGGTCAATCGCGTCAGGTGATGTACCGATAATTGGCGCACCTGCTTCTTCCAAAGCACGAGCCAATTTAAGCGGAGTTTGACCACCGTACTGAACGATAATGCCTTTAGGCTTCTCGATACGTACGATTTCAAGTACATCTTCCAAAGTGATTGGTTCGAAGTACAAACGATCTGATGTGTCGTAATCCGTAGAAACCGTTTCAGGGTTACAGTTCACCATGATAGTTTCATAGCCGTCTTCACGCATTGCAAGGGCAGCGTGTACACAGCAGTAATCGAACTCGATACCTTGACCAATACGGTTTGGACCACCACCGATGACCATGATTTTGTCACGGTTCGATGGGTTTGCTTCACATTCTTCATCGTAAGTTGAGTACATGTAAGCTGTGTCAGATTCAAACTCTGCAGCACATGTATCTACACGTTTGTAAACTGGAGTTACGCCCAAGTTCCAACGGTGTTTACGGAATTGTTTTTGTGAAATGCCCATCAAGTCCGCAATGCGAAGGTCAGATAAACCTTTGCGTTTGAACGAACGGATGTTGTCAGCGTTTAAGTCACCAAAACCTAAAGATTTGATTTTCTCTTCAGTTTTGATGATGTCTTCGATTTGGATCAAGAACCAACGGTCAATATTCGTCGCAGCGAACACTTCATCTAACGTGAAACCATGACGGAATGCATCGCCAACGTACCAAATACGCTCAGGACCAGGCACTTTAAGTTCTTGAAGGATTTTCTCTTTCGCACCTTCAGTACCCACTTCGATTTTTTCATCAAAGCCAGCAGCACCCACTTCAAGACCACGAAGCGCTTTTTGTACTGACTCTTGGAAGTTACGGCCAATTGCCATGACTTCACCCACAGATTTCATCTGTGTAGTTAAAGTTGCATCAGCTTGTGGGAATTTCTCGAAGTTGAAACGAGGAATCTTAGTCACAACATAGTCAATCGCAGGTTCGAATGATGCAGGAGTTGTACCGCCAGTGATGTCATTTTTCAATTCATCAAGGGTATAACCGACTGCCAATTTCGCTGCAATTTTTGCAATTGGGAAACCGGTTGCTTTAGATGCCAAAGCAGATGAACGAGAAACACGAGGGTTCATCTCGATCACAACCATACGGCCATCTTTCGGGTTAATACCGAACTGAACGTTCGAACCACCCGTTTCTACACCAATTTCACGAAGTACTGCTAAAGAGGCATTACGTAAAAGTTGGAATTCTTTGTCTGTTAATGTTTGTGCAGGGGCAACAGTGATTGAGTCACCTGTGTGCACGCCCATTGGGTCAAAGTTTTCAATGGTACATACAATGATACAGTTGTCGTTTTTGTCACGAACAACTTCCATTTCGTACTCTTTCCAACCAATCAATGATTCATCAATTAAAAGTTGGTGAGTAGGAGAAAGGTCGAAACCGCGTTCACAGATCTCGATAAATTCTTCTTTGTTGTATGCGATACCACCGCCTGAACCACCCATCGTAAATGATGGACGGATAATCACAGGGAAACCGAAGCGTGCTTGAATTTCTAACGCTTCTTCCATTGATTCAGCGATGTCAGCTTTTGGACATTCAAGACCAATTTTACGCATTGCTTGGTCGAAGAGTTTACGGTCTTCGGCTTTTTCAATTGCTTTTTTAGTCGCACCGATCAATTCAACATTGTATTTTTCTAAAATGCCGTGCTCATCAAGGGCGAGGGCACAGTTCAATGCAGTTTGACCACCCATTGTTGGAAGAACTGCATCTGGGCGTTCTTTCTCAATGATCGCTGCAACAGTTTGCCACGTAATCGGTTCGATATACGTTGCATCTGCCATTGCAGGGTCAGTCATAATCGTTGCAGGGTTAGAGTTAACAAGAATAACTCGGTAACCTTCTTCACGAAGGGCTTTACATGCTTGCGCACCTGAGTAGTCAAACTCACATGCTTGACCGATCACAATCGGACCAGCACCAATAATTAAGATGCTTTTAATGTCTGTACGTTTAGCCATGATGCTTCCTTAATTACTTCTTAGATGCTTCGATAAGTTCGATGAAATGATCGAACAGTGGTGCGCAGTCATGTGGACCAGGGCTTGCTTCTGGGTGACCTTGGAAACTGAACGCAGGTTTGTCTGTACGATGAATCCCTTGAAGGGTTTGGTCGAACAGCGATTTGTGCGTAGCTTTCAAGTTTGCAGGAAGAGTTTCTGCATCCACTGCGAAGCCGTGGTTTTGAGAAGTAATCATCACTGTACCATTTTCTAAGTTTTGTACAGGATGGTTAGCACCGTGGTGACCGTGAGGCATTTTCACAGTTTTTGCACCTGATGCAAGTGCAAGAATTTGGTGACCTAAGCAAATACCGAATACAGGTACATTACGTGCGTCTTCTACAATTGTTTTTACAGCTTCAATTGCATAATCACATGCTGCTGGATCGCCGGGACCGTTCGATAAGAACACGCCATCTGGATTCAGCGCAAGTACATCAGCAGCAGGAGTTTGCGCAGGCACGACAGTCAATTTACAACCGCGGTCTGCGAGCATACGTAAGATGTTGGTTTTGACACCGTAATCGTATGCAACAACATGGAATTTAAGTTCTGGTTGAGCGAAACCTTTACCAAGCGCCCAAGAGCCTTCAGTCCACTCGAAACCGGTCGGATCACAGCATTCTTTTGCAAGGTCTAAACCATTAAGACCACCAAAAGCACGTGCTTTAGCTAACGCTTCTTCTTCAGTCGCGTTTTCACCAGCAAGGATACAACCGTTTTGCGCACCTTTTGATCGCAGAATACGCGTTAATTTACGAGTATCAATATCTGCGATAGCAACAACATTGTGTTGTTTAAGGTAATCACTTAGTGATTGCTCAGCACGGAAGTTGCTATGCAATAAAGGTAGGTCACGAATGATCAATCCGTTGGCCCATACTTTATGAATTCGACCTGACTCAGCGTCTTCATCATTACAACCTGTGTTACCGATATGTGGGTAAGTTAGGGTCACAAGTTGTTGTGCATAACTTGGGTCAGTCAAAATTTCTTGATAGCCAGTCATGGCAGTGTTGAAAACGACTTCACCAGTCGTACTACCCGATGCGCCAATTGAAGTACCTTTAAAAATAGTACCATCGGCAAGGGCTAAAATTGCTGGGGTGCTCAAACCAAAGCTCCTGAAATTTAGGCTGTAAAAAAGCGAGAAGACGAAAAAAAAGGAAGGCTGCTTAAAAACCTACCCTCCTTACATCTGCTCGCTTGAACTTAACACGGCATTATACGCAGAAAGCCACTGAAAGTCCATTGTAAATATTAGGAATAAAGCAGATAAAGCGCTTGCATTTTAGAATAAAGTTTGGTTTTGCAAAATCGTAGAAAAATGTAAGCAATTAATTATTGTCAGACAAATCATAAATTAAAATTTATCAATAAGCGCTATTGTGGTTCGGTCAGCAAAAACTATAGGTACAAAGTCATGGCAACACAACAAAAACAAACAGCGGCTAAATCCTCCCTGAAAGAAGTCGTTATCGAAGGTGCTGAAAAGCTTGAACAAGTTGCAAAAGAAGCGAGTGTCCAAGCCACAGAAGCGGTCACTGAAAGCAAAGAAAAGATCGGAGCAGAGGCAAAGCAGTTGAATGCCAGTGTGCAAGATCAATTGCGTCAGTTGAAGCAAGATGTGTTGAATAAACTTGATCAGCTAAAAGTTCAATTTGGTTCATCGCAAAAAGATTTTAGTGAACTCAAAGAATTTGTGAAAACTGAGTTTAATACGGTTATTGATGATCTTTCAAAACTTGGAAAAGAGCTGAAAGAAGATGTGACCCAAATTTCAGGAAAACACAAAGATCATCTAACAGAAACATTTAAGCGTTCTAAGGAACATACTTTAGAAGCGTGGAAAAAAGTTTCACCACTGAAAGCTGATGTTACGGATCAAACCACAGATCTTAAAAGTTAATTGTGAATGACATGAATTTTAAAACGCTTTAGTTAAATCTAGTCATTCCAAGGAGCTGGATTGGGTGAGAGCGAATTAAACATCAAGTTAGCACTATGCATAAGGGAGTCATTAATGGCTCCCTTATTGTGAATGGTACATTTAAGTCCAAAGCAGTTATTTAAAAATAGACAGGCAATAAAAAAGCAAAAGATCGTACTTTTGCTTTTTATCGAAGATCAAAACATTAAAAATTTAGAACTGATGTAGCCAATCACGTTTGTTGTGAAAGTCAGCATTTGGACTACTATGCTGCATGGCATAGTACTGTTCACCTTGAGAGGTTTTCAGTACTGCAGTTAGACCAATATAGAGATCTTCCCATTTAAGTTTGTACTTCAGCATAAATTCTGTCAGATCAAGACTGACATTTAAACCATAGTGCGTCCGTTTCAACTGATTCAGTTCGATATCGTAAGCAGCTTGTGGCGGCATATCTTCTGGATAGCGATATTCTTCAAACTGGTAAACCTGCCAAGCTTGTGAAGGGGAGAGGTTGATTTCACGATAAAAGTCTTCGTTGCGTACACCAATAAAAACTTCTAAGCAGGTCTGTTCCCACAAAAAATCGATTCGTGGGTGAGATGATACCAATTCAGGCCATTGAATCAGTTGGTTTGGGTCTCGAATCCAATAACCCACATTTAAAGTATATGGGCTTTGTTGTTCGATAGCACCAACGACTGATACAGCCTGAAAGCGACGATCAAAAGCGCTGAGTTCGAAACTTGCCATAAATGCTTAGTTAGACAGGTGTGCGTAGCGAACAAGGTTAGACAGTTTTGCATTTTGTTTTGCCGCTTTGCGGTAAATCAAAGCAATCTTACCAATCGTTTGAACAACTTCAGAACCTGAAACAGTCGCAATTTCAGTAATCATTGCAGCACGAGCTTCACGGTCTTCTGCCACAACTTTCACTTTAATTAACTCATGGTCGTTTAACGCACGGTTTAATTCTTCAACAACGCTTTCTGATAAGCCTTTGTCCGCAACCATTACAACTGGGTTTAGGGTGTGACCAATTTGACGTAAGCGTTTACGTTCTTGAATAGATAAAGCCGCCATAAATATAACCTAATTTTAAAAACGACCTAGTATAGCAAAATCAAAGTTGAAGCGCTGTATTTAATCGGCATTTTCTCGATGAAGATTATTGAAAAAAACATGATTTAAGATGCTTTTTAGATACACATGTCTACTGCAAAAGTGCTGAATTTCACGTACAATCAAGACTGAGAAGTTTTTTTTATTTAGAGAGTTATGGCTACCCGCATTACTAACCAGAAATTATCCAAAAGTAGTCGTGACTGGATGCGTGAGCATCTTGATGACCCCTTTGTGAAAAAAGCACAAAAGGAAGGATATCGTGCGCGTGCCGCTTATAAATTGCTTGAAATTCAAGAAAAATACAAATTGATCAAGCCAGGCATGACCGTTGTCGACTTAGGTGCTGCACCAGGTAGTTGGTCGCAAATTGCCGGTAAACTTGTTGGCGACAAAGGTTTGGTAATTGCTTCTGATATTTTACCCATGGATGCTTTACCCGATGTGACCTTCTTGCAAGGTGACTTTCGTGAACAAGAAGTGTTCGATGAATTGTTAAAAATTTTAGATGGACGTACTGTAGACGTTGTAATTTCAGATATGGCCCCCAATACATCAGGTAATAAGGCTGTAGATCAACCGCGTCAGATCTATCTTTGTGAATTAGCAATCGACTTTGCTCAAAAGGTTCTTGGACCAAATGGACAATTTGTTGTTAAAGTGTTCCAAGGTGTTGGATTTGATGAATACCGTAAGCAAGTTGTAGACACATTTGATGTGCTGAAAACAGCAAAACCGGCGGCTTCACGTGCTCGATCTAAAGAAGTGTTTTTAATCGGGCAGGGACGTAAGAAAGCTTTCAAGTAAAGTTTACTTGCCAACTCGTTAAAAATTGTGCATTTTGTACGTTTTTAAATTATTGCGAAGCTACTCTGCAGCGTAAGTATTAGAGTCACCCATATAAATGGGATTGAACGAATTAGATAGAAATGGGAATAAAGCTTTGAGCGATCTTTTTAAGAATGCCGTGTTGTGGCTGGTTATCCTAGGCGTGCTGGTTTTAATCTTCAGCAACGTCAGTGACCGCAATCAACCGACCGCGATGAACTATTCTGAGTTCGTGGCAGCCGTAAATGCGGGTCAGATTAAACAAGTCACCATTGATGGCGAAAGAATTCGTGGCGAAAAATCAAACGGTTCTGAGTTTGAAAGTATCCGTCCTGCGGTTCAAGATCCTGAACTTATGCCGAACCTAATCAAGAACAATGTTGTTGTTGAAGGTACAGCGCCACAGCGTCAAAGTATTTTGATGCAACTTCTGATTGCAAGTTTCCCTGTTCTTTTAATCATTCTGTTATTCATGTTCTTTATGCGCAACATGGGTGGTGGAGCTGGTGGTAAGAATGGCCCAATGAGTTTTGGTAAGTCAAAAGCAAAAATGCTGTCTGAAGACCAAATCAAAGTGACATTTACTGATGTTGCGGGCTGTGATGAAGCTAAACAAGAAGTTGTTGAAATCGTTGACTTCCTAAAAGATCCATCTAAGTTCAAACGACTTGGTGCAAGCATTCCGAAAGGTGTGCTTATGGTTGGTCCTCCGGGTACAGGTAAAACTTTACTTGCTAAAGCGATTGCGGGTGAAGCGAAAGTACCGTTCTTTAGTATTTCGGGTTCTGACTTTGTTGAAATGTTCGTAGGTGTGGGTGCGTCCCGTGTCCGTGACATGTTTGAACAAGCAAAGCGTCATGCGCCATGTATCATTTTCATCGATGAGATCGATGCCGTTGGTCGTCATCGTGGTTCAGGTACAGGCGGTGGTAATGATGAGCGTGAGCAAACATTAAACCAAATGTTGGTTGAAATGGATGGCTTTGAAGGCAACGAAGGTATTATCGTCATTGCTGCAACAAACCGTGCTGACGTATTGGATAAAGCTTTACTTCGTCCGGGGCGTTTTGACCGTCAAGTGATGGTATCTCTACCGGATATTAAAGGTCGTGAGCAAATCCTGAATGTACATTTGAAAAAATTACCTTCTGTGACTGGTGTAGATGTTAAAGTCTTGGCACGTGGTACACCGGGCTTCTCAGGCGCTCAGTTGGCTAACCTTGTAAACGAAGCGGCACTGTTTGCTGCACGTCGTAACAAGAACACGGTCGATATGCATGACTTTGAAGATGCAAAAGACAAGCTTTACATGGGTCCTGAACGTAAATCGATGGTGATTCGTGAAGAAGAGCGTCGTGCGACGGCTTATCATGAAGCAGGTCATGCAATTGTTGCTGAAATATTGCCGGGTACAGACCCTGTGCATAAAGTGACAATCATGCCGCGTGGTTGGGCATTGGGTGTGACTTGGCAGTTGCCTGAACATGACCAAACCAGCCATTACAAAGACAAAATGTTGAATGAACTTTCAATTTTGTTTGGTGGTCGTATTGCAGAAGAAGTCTTCATTAACCAAATGTCGACTGGTGCTTCAAATGACTTTGAACGTGCAACGAAAATGGCACGTGCAATGGTTACTAAATACGGTATGTCCGATAAAATGGGCGTCATGGTTTATGAAGATGATTCACAGCAATCATTTATGGGTGGTTTGGGAAGTCGTACAATTTCTGAAGCAACTCAGCTTGAAGTTGATCGTGAAGTTCGCCGCATTTTAGATGAACAATATAAAGTTGCTCGCGATATTCTTGAAAATAACAAAGATATCGCACATGCCATGGTGAAAGCATTGCTTGAATGGGAAACCATTGATCGTGATCAAATCCGTGACATTATGGAAGGACGTGAACCTCAACCACCAAAAGTGTACATCGCTGAAAATCCAGTGATTGATGTCACACCAACGGATGGTCCAGATGTTCCACCACCATTGCCGTCATTGCCAAAAGCATAAAATTTTAAAACCACCTTCGGGTGGTTTTTTTATATGAAAATAAATGCATGTAAGTGAAATGCTGAGCAAACTTAGCGTTAAAATAAGCGCAGCAAAATCTGGGATGTGTGATATGAAGTTGGTGTCTTTGCCTAATAAAATTTTAAACTGTGGTAATTTGCAATTAGATTTGTCAGAGCCACATGTGATGGGGATTTTAAATGTCACACCGGACTCTTTTAGTGATGGTGGCAAACATAATGGTAAAGACCAAGCTATAGCACATGCCTTACAAATGATAGTGGATGGCGCGACAGTGATTGATGTCGGTGGTGAGTCAACACGTCCAGGCGCATCTGTTGTTGAGGTTGAAGAAGAAATTCGAAGAGTCGTACCCGTCGTTGAAGCCTTATCCAAACACAATGTAGTGATTTCTATAGATACCTCGCAACCTGAGGTGATTGAGGCAGCGGTTCAGGCTGGTGCGCATATCTGGAATGATGTACGTGCATTAACTCGGCCGAATGCCTTAGAAACAGCTGCAAAACTGAATATTCCAGTGATCATTATGCATATGCGCGGCGAACCCACCACGATGAATAATCTAGATCAGTATCAAGATGTTGTGGCTGATGTCATTGATGAATTAAAGCAACGTGTGCAAGATGCATTGGACGCAGGCGTGCGTGCAGAAAACATTATGATTGATCCGGGTTTTGGTTTTGCTAAAAATACGCAGCAAAACTTAAAGCTTTTACAGCAATTCTATCAATTGAATGACATGGGCTATCCGATCCTGTCTGCATTATCACGTAAGCGTTTTATCGGTGAAGCACTTGGCGGTGCAGATGCACAAAATCGCGCTGTAGGCTCGGTTGCAGCGCATTTACTCAGCATTCAACAAGGTGCATGTATGGTTCGCGCACATGATGTCAAAGCGACGGTAGATGCGATTCGTGTTTGGCAAGCCATGCAGAATGCAGTGTGATTTGAAAATACTGAATCCCAATAAATTTGGTGAATTGTAGTATTTGTGTTATATAAGCGCCCTGAATGTTTTGTGATAGAGTTTCGTATGTTTGCAGATTTACTGCTACCCATGTTTGATGATGAATATTACCCAGATGTGTTGGTTGCAGAGGTGAAGTTATTGGTTGTTCAATTTGCGAAGAAAATCGCAAAAGCAGATTTAAGTTCAACTGATATCTACCATTTTGCCAATGAAACGGTTGCACAGCTCAATAAGATGAAACCTCAATTTGAAGATTTAGATTCGTCTTTGGATGATACGGCTGCAGATTATATTGCAGAAGCCATGATGATGGTGCTGCAAGACGAAGGCCATATGGATATTGAAATGGAAGAGTTGGTTGCTAACCGAGAATGGTAATTGAACTTTAAAAAAAGCCCTGTAGTGACAGGGCTTTTTTGTGTCTAGGGATTTAAAAAATTATTTAGCTTTGTCTATAAAATCTTTAAACGATGATTTGATCGATGCTGATGGTTTCTGTTCTTCTTGCATGGCTTGTAAGTGTAGGGCGTAGAAATACGTTTGATGCTCTTTTTGTTTTAAAGATTGTTGATAAGACCAAAATGCCAGTTGGCGAAGCTTTTGTAGTTTTACTCGTTCAATGGCACTGCTATCACGTTTATAAAATAATTCAGTAAATACACATAAAAAAAGACTGAAAAAAAGTCCACAGAGACTGATGAGGTTTAATACATCTGTTTGTAGATATTAAAGTTAGTAGCGAGGATAAGTGTGAATCCCCCAAGGAGATACAGTTGTATTTGCAGACGTTGAACTGCAAACTTACTGCTAAAACGTGCTTGATAATGTGCATACCAAACATAGCAATAGATCAAAGGAAGAATAATCAATACACCAAGATTGAACGCCATTTTGGGGGCGTGAATTGAAAGTGCTGTTGAAAGTATATGCCCAAGTACAGCGCTGCCAAGAGAGATTAAAAGTATCAGGCAAAAGCTAAAGATTAAAACGGGTGCAGTGGGCGTTAGATTCATAATTTTGAATTGCACAAACAGCAGCCGTTGATAAAAGGCATCGGGATGCTTAAGTTGTAGTGCAGGGAGATCAAAATCTGAAGGTATTGGCATTGAATAATAATAGATTTATAAATTTTAGGCATAAAAAAACCAGCAAATTGCTGGATCTTTTATTGCACCAATCTTAGAAGTATAAGATATGGTGCCCGAGGCCAGACTCGAACTGGCACGCTTTGTGGGCGGGGGATTTTAAATCCCCTGTGTCTACCGATTTCACCACTCGGGCATGTGCGCAATAATAGAGGACGAAATGGACCTTGGCAAGTGTATTTGATGGTGTTTGTTTTAAAATCAATCAATTCATGCATATAAGTTGAAAATATTCAAAAATATTGATGTATTGAATGACATTTTGAGCAGTGAATTAAAGTTTTTTTCACTACACCAAAGTCAACTTATTTCATTAACTCATCAAGATAATGTTCAACATTTTGGTGCTTTAGCTTTTTACACAGCTGATTTTCCTGATGTAGCATTTGTATGTGCAAATTTTGGAACTGGGTAAAGCGCTCAGATAACCGCTTGTAGTTTGCTTGATTCGGATTACTGAGCATTAAACGTAATTTTGCTTTAAGCATTTGTTTATACGACCAATAAGCAATACGACGTGTTTCATGCAGAAAATAGTATTCTTGGGTGTTACTTCCACCTTTGAATAGATTTTCTTTATAAAAACGCACAAAGCCGAAACTCATGGCGAAAAAGAACAATACAGATTGAACAAAGGTGCTTTGTAAAAAGGCGATATTGAGTAATTGTAATAAAATCACGATCGCAAGTCTGAACGGCGTATTTTTCAAACTTTGATACAGTGACATTGAACTGTGCTTGATTTGCTTGATGACTAAGGGCACAACCAGCATGAAAAACAACATAATACTTAGTACAGCAATACCATGAGCTCGAAACTCACTCATATTAGGTAAATACAGTTGCACTGCATGACCAATACTCATGCTCAAAGAAATAAAAATCATCGCCGCCAAAACCCAAGGAATAAGCTCTTTGAGTTCGTCTAAAATGCCTTGAGTTTTCAGTTGGCTATAAAATAAATAATTATGTTTAAAGGCTGCTGGATATTGCTGTTTCAGTTGTTGAAGGTAAAGTGCAGCCGGTTTTTTTTGAGCCATATTGTGACGTTAATATTAAAGCGTGAAAGTAATATAGTTGATTTCGATATTTTTGACAGAATTTTTTTTCTAAATCATGTTGTATATCTGAACATTATAAGAGAAAACGCAATTTCTATAGCGAAGGTCGCAGTTTTCACGCTGCTTTTATGCGAAAATACATACTTATTGAATATTAAGTTTTTATAGGCAGTTTATGACTGATCATTCTCCTGAAACATTAAGCGATATCGAAATTCTAGACATTCTTCAGTCGATGAAATCAGATGTTTTAAATACTGAAGCAAATGAAGTGATTCGTAGTGGGGGGAAAGCTGGTCGTCAAGAGGCTCATAAACAAGCTTTGGTGAAATTAAATCAAGCATTTGAAGATAAATTTGTTGAAGCTGTGACTTTGGCTTTAGGCTTAAATGAAGGCCAAAGTAAAAAAATTCGCTATAAGAAAGACCGTATCCGTATTTTGAAAGTTCGTGGTATCGATTATTTAGCGATTGATGGTGCTGAAACTGCACAAGTATTGTCACAAGTTGCACAAGCAATTGTACGTGAAGACGCAACGGTGACTCATGACCTGCATAATATTTTCCCATTTTGGAAAGAAGGCTGGCCAATGGTGCAATTCGACAATGTCTATAAAATTTTAGAAGATGACATTCGTATTCATTATGAAGCTGTTCTAGAAGCATTAATTTCAAAGCATTAATCACTACAAATGAACCTGTGAGTGTAAAACACTTGCCAGTTTCGTAATGTTAAGCATAAAAAAAGCACCATCAGGTGCTTTTTTTATCTTTAACTTTTTAAGTTAAGCTCGAATAAAACGGAAACATTCCAAAGATTAGACCCGCTGCTAACATGACTAAACACGTGATTACAGCCCAGATAATGGTAAATTTCTGATGTTGTCCAAACTCGATACCCGCAAGTCCACAGAGTAAATAGGTCGAAGGGACAAGTGGAGAGAGTAGGTGTACAGGTTGCCCTACGATGGAGGCACGTGCCATTTCTACAGGTGCAATTCCATAATGAGCGGCAGCATCGGAAAGAATCGGCAAAACCCCAAAATAGAAAGCATCATTTGACATAAAGAAAGTCATCGGCATACTGATAACAGCGGTGATTGGTGCTAAATACGGACCCATACTTTGAGGGATAATCGCCACAAGCTGTTTTGACATGGCTTCTACCATACCTGTTCCGGCTAAAATTCCCGTAAAAATACCTGCAGCAAAAATAATACCGACCACGTTTAAAGCACTACCTGCATGGTGTGCGATTAACTTTTTTTGCAAGTCGACATTTTTGTAGTTGACGACTAGCGCAATACATAAAGCCACCATGAATAAAATAGGCATAGGTAAAATACTAAAAACCAGACAAATCATCAGAACGACGGTTAACAGTGCATTAAACCAACGTAGATCTGCGCGGTTGGCTTCTGGATTATCGGAGATTTGAATGTTTTCACCATGGCTGATATCCAATTGGACAATTCCTAGACGCTTTCTTTCCATGCGACCATACATCGTTCCTAAGAAGTACAACCAGCCGATGGCAAATAACATCGGTAAAACCATCGGAACAAATACATCACTTGGGTCGACATGAAGCGCGCTGGCGGCGCGGGCAGTAGGCCCACCCCAAGGTGTAAGATTCATAATTCCACTAGAGAGCATAATCAAACATGCCATAATCAATGGGCTCATACCTAAGCGCTTATAGAGTGGCAGCATGGCCGCAACACAGATCATATAGGTTGTAGAACCATCTCCATCCAAAGAGACAATTAACGTCAGGGTAATGGTTCCAAGGACAACTTTTAAGGGATCACCTTTGACCATTTTTAAAATAAATTTCACCGAAGGGTCGAACAAACCTGTATCAATCATGATGGCAAAATACAGAATCGCAAAAAGCAGCATGATGCCAGTCGGTGCAAGTTTTTTTACACCTTCAATCATCATGTCGCCAATTTCATTTATTTGTATGTGTGACAAGCTGTCAAAATAAAAACCAAGTAACCACGCAATCAAGGCAAAAAGTAGGGGAATTAAAGTCAGTGCGACAAGTGGGCTTAAGCGTTTCGACATGATCAAATACATAAAGCACAAGATCATGCCCAAACCGAGTACGGTTAACATGGTTCATTCCTTTGAAATATAAAGCTGTTTTTAAATCCAAGGGCAGAGCATAAAGAGAAATTTCATCAGTCAAAACAAAGGTTAGAAAATGTGAAATACATCACTATTTTGATGAAAAATAGTCATTAATAATGAAGGTATTAGGGAAGCGGGATTTTTTGATTTATTTTAATTTTTATTCAAAAAAAGTGGTCTGTTTACATATATTCAACATCTGTAGAGAACTGTAAGTGCGTGTAGATCCAGTTTGATCACAATAAGTGCGCTTAAGCAAAAATAGACAGTAGCGTCCGAATCGGCCAACTAAAAAATCGGAACCAAAAAATTAAGGGATTATAAAAGAACAGACCAAAACGCATGGTTTCGTCATATTGTTGTCGACCGCGTTCATAAGGATAAGGCGTTAAAAACCAAGCAGTGACGATCAGTGCAACACCGAGCAATAGAAATAAAGGTTGTGGATGAGCTTTGAAAAAATAATAGATCAGATAAGCCCCAGTATAAAAACTAAAGCAAGTCAAAATCGCTTTAAGTGAAAAAGACATCTTCGTATTCCATCGTATTTATATTTTATTATTTTAGAAAAAAGAAGAATCGAATTAATCCGATTCTTCTGGTGTATCAAGTTCAGTTTCAGTCTGTTGTAAGCGGGTCACTAATAATTGGTCAATTTTAAAGTGGTCTA
Organism: Acinetobacter sp. YH1901134; assembly: GCF_013416965.1. NCBI lineage: Bacteria > Pseudomonadati > Pseudomonadota > Gammaproteobacteria > Moraxellales > Moraxellaceae > Acinetobacter > Acinetobacter sp. YH1901134. Next base: position 302,869 of record NZ_VPEW01000001.1, read on the forward strand.
CATCAACAACTTCAAATTTGTAGCCATGATAAGTAACAAAGTCAGCTGGACGTGGAATTTTACGCAGTTTAAACATCATAAAGCCCGCAAGGGTTTCATAGTTTTCTTCATCGGGCATTTCATCTAAAGCGAGGGCATGCTTTAAATCTTCAATTGGTGTACTGCCATCGATAAGCCAAGAATCTGCATCACGTTTAATAATTTGTTGTTCTGCTTCAATCGGTGTTACCCAGTCGCCCATCACGGTAATCATAATGTCGGAGAGGGTAATAACGCCGACAACCAACGCGTATTCGTTAATTACTACGGCAAATTTTTCTTTGGTTGAACGAAAGCGATCGAGTAATTCAGACAGTGTTAATGTATCTGGAATCGTGAGGACATTACGAATAGTATTTTCATTGAGCTGTAGAAGTGACTGATTGTTGAGGATACGAACCAAAATATCTTTGGCATCCACATAGCCAATCACGTCATCAATATTTTCACTACAGACCAAAAACTTCGAATATGGAAATTCAGCGAGTTTTTGACGAATACTGGCTTCTGATTCTTTTAGGGTAAAGTACACCACGTTTTCACGTGTAGTCATACTTGAAGGGACGTTACGTTCTTCCAGCTCAAATACGTTTTCAATAAAGTGGTGTTCTTGCTTTTGAAGTACACCAGCTTGAGCACCGGCATCCATCACGGCTGAAATGTCGTCAAAGGTAATATTGTCATCACGTGTTGTATTCACTTTGAATAAACGAAACAACAAATTGGCAATGGCATTAATCACCCACGCCATTGGCTTACACACCTTAATAAAGATTTGAATCGGGTCAACAACAGCAACGGCAATTTTTTCAGGTGCGATCATCGCCAAACGTTTTGGCATCAAATCAGCAAATAGAATGAATAAGGAGGTGACTAAAGTAAACGACAGGGTGAAACCAATGGTTTCAGTCCACGGGCCCTGATAAAAACGAGTGACTAAGCTAATGAAATAAGGACGAAATGCACCTTCACCCAAAATACCACCAAGAATTGCCACGGCATTTAAGCCAATTTGTGATGCGGCGAAAAAGTCTGCTGAGTTGGCTTGTAAGTCAAGCACACGTTGTGCACGTGAATCTCCAGATTCAGCCAAAATTTTAAGTTTTACTTTTCGTGCACCCGCAAGGGCAATTTCTGTTAATGAAAGAAAACCTGCACCGACGATCAGGAGAATAATAATGACAATATTTTGGAAAAGGCTCACGAATACACCTGTTTGTGATTCATTCTATTTTTCTGTATTTCTAACACAAAAATGGGCAAGGTAGTAGTCTTAACTACTACCTATATAGTGACAGTATACGTTTGAATTAATAAGGAATTAAAGAATTAATTACTGATACTGTGAAAACTGAGAGTTATTCATTAAGTATTCGCGGTTTTCTTCTTCAATCATTTGACGTGCAACATACAAGATAAGTTGACGTAACCAGCGATGAGCGGGGTGATGATGAAGTAATGGACACCAAGCCATTTTTAATTCAAATTCAGGAATATAGAATGGTGGATCACGAAGTAACAGGTTTTGACTTTTGGCTTGAAGTCGAGCAATACGGCTTGGCAGAGTTGCAACCAAGTCAACATTCGAGGCCAATAAGCCCGGCATTTGATAATGACGAGTAAAAACTGAAATTTTACGTTTTTGGCCAATACGTTCTAGAGCCTGATCAATCCAACCTAGACCCGCTTGTTTTTCAGGATTGACACCAAAACCGACACCCATACCTGTTTTAGATACCCAAATGTGTTGTGCATCCAGATAGCTTTTCAGGTTTAAATTATTTGCAGCAGGATGCTTGGCATTTAAAAGGCATGAAAAACTGTCACGCCAGACCAAAACTTGGTGGAAACTTTGCGGAATTTCATTAAAGCGGTTAATCGCCAAGTCGACTTTACCTTGTTCCATATCTCGATAAGACACATCACTAGGCGTTAAAAAATCGAGAACCACATTGGGTGCTTCTGAGCGCAAAGCTTTTACTAGGCGCGGCACCAGTGTTGCTTCAGCATAATCTGAAGTCATGATGCGGAAGACACGATTTGAGGTGTAAGGGCGGAACTCGGTACGGGGTTCCAAAATCATCGAAAGGTCAGAAAGTGCATCACGGATACGTGGCTGTAATTCAAGCGCACGTTCTGTAGGTGTCATACCTTCTGAAGAACGAATAAGAAGTGGATCATTAAATAAGTTGCGTAGACGACGTAAAATATTACTCATCGCAGGCTGAGTTACACCCAGTTGCTCGGCAGCACGAGTCACATTTTTTTCACGAAGAAGTACATCAAGATAAATTAATAGATTGAGATCGACCCGCTCCAGATTCATAAAATAAATACCGACAATAAAATCATGAAATTTATCTGATTATGCCATAACTACTAAGGCTTGTGTAAAAAATGGATGAAAAAATGACGTGTATTATTGTACTAAAATTCGGCATTTTTTAGACAAATTTGCTGAAGCGACAGCACATATTTCTTAAACACTTATTACCTGTTTAGACCGATATTTTTAAATAAATATAATAAAAATACGGAGCAATTTTGATTATGCGAAGTGATGTTCATAAAACTAAAAAGTAAGATGAAATATCTCATTTACAGAATCATTTGAGGACGGAATAACCATGCATTTAGTTTGGTAAATTTGGGCAAAAAAGGCGTAAAAAATGCCTTTTTTTTTAAAAGTGAATGCTCAGTCGACTTAAGTCTAATGAAGAATAATTCATCGAAGTGTTTGTAAAATAGACAAAAAAATCAGCCAAATTTATTGATAAAATTATTTAAATACAAATACTTCTGAATATTGGTTAATTATTATAATACGACTTTAATCTACATATTTTTTAAATAAATACTGAAAATTAATGCAGAATATTGGATTAATTTTTTTAGTCAATCTACTCTGTGTCTATCGCAACGAAGTGTTCTAAATCTGAACAATCATTCGAGGGTATGATTTTAGCCTTACGTTGCAGAAAAATCCTAATATTATTACAGGAACATATCATGTCTACATACTTAACAGCGATTGATGCAATCCGTGAATTAAAAGCAAAATTCGGAAGCACTTGGCGCGATATTAGCCCAGAAGATGCTGCACGTATGCAAATGCAAAACCGTTTCAAAACTGGTTTAGACATTGCGAAATATACAGCTGCAATTATGCGTCGTGATATGGCTGCTTATGATGCTGATTCTAGCAAATACACTCAATCATTAGGTTGCTGGCACGGTTTTATCGCACAACAAAAAATGATTGCGAACAAAAAATACTTCGGTACAACTGAACGTCGTTATATCTACCTTTCTGGTTGGATGGTTGCAGCTCTTCGTTCAGAATTCGGTCCACTTCCTGACCAATCTATGCACGAAAAAACTTCAGTTCCTGCATTGATCGAAGAAATCTACACTTTCCTTCGCCAAGCTGATGCGAAAGAATTAAACGACTTATTCCGTGCGCTTAAAAAAGCAAACGAAGCAGGTGATACTGCTAAAGCTGCAGAAATCACTGCTCAAATCGACAACTTCCAAACTCACGTTGTGCCAATTATTGCGGACATCGACGCTGGTTTCGGTAACGAAGAAGCGACTTACTTACTAGCTAAGAAAATGATCGAAGCGGGTGCTTGTGCACTACAAATCGAAAACCAAGTATCTGACGCTAAACAATGTGGTCACCAAGCTGGTAAAGTTACAGTTCCACACGAAGACTTCATCGCGAAAATCCACGCTCTTCGCTATGCATTCTTAGAAATGGGTCTTGATGACGGTATCATCGTTGCTCGTACTGACTCTGAAGGCGCTGACTTGACTCAAAAAATCCCAGTGGTTAAAGAGCCAGGCGACATCGCTTCTCAATACATCAGCTACTTAGACACAACTGAAATTGACATTTCAGAAGCTCAAGAAGACGAAATCCTAATCAAGCGTAACGGTAAACTTCACCGTCCAAAACGTCTTGCTTCTGGCTTGTACCAGTTCCGTCCAGACACGCAAATCGACCGCGTTGTACTTGACTGTGTATCTAGCCTTCAAAATGGTGCGGACCTTCTTTGGATCGAAACTGCGACTCCAAACGTTGAAGAAATTGCTCACATGGTTAACCGTGTACGTGAAGTTGTTCCAAATGCGAAACTTGTTTATAACAACTCTCCATCATTCAACTGGACATTAAACTTCCGTCAACAAGCGTACGATCGTTGGGTTGCTGAAGGTAAAGACGTATCTGCATACGACCGCGCTAAATTAATGAGCGCTGAGTACGACAACTCTGAATTGGCTGCTGAAGCTGACGAAAAAGTTCGTACATTCCAAGCAGATGCTTCTCGTGAAGCGGGTGTGTTCCATCACTTAATTACACTTCCGACTTACCACACAGCTGCACTTTCTACGCATGAACTTGCTCAAGGTTACTTCGGTTCTGAAGGTATGTTGGCTTATGTTGCTGGCGTACAACGTAAAGAAATCCGCGGTGGTATTGCATGTGTGAAACACCAAGCAATGGCTGGTTCAGACATCGGTGACGACCACAAAGAAATCTTCGCTGGTGACAACGCGCTTAAAGCGGGTGACGATGCGAAAAACACAATGAACCAATTCGCTGCTCACTAAGCATTGAACTGATTCGAAAAAAAGCCCAGCGAAAGCTGGGTTTTTTTATGGCTTTAAAATCTTCTTAAATCCATTTGTTGAAGTGTGTCGATATAAAAAAGCAGGGCATAACCCTGCAAATATAGTGAGACCCCCTTTATTTAAGGCAAAAGGATAATTAACCAAGTAAAAAAAATAATTGCTAAAGCGACGAATTGAGCGGCACTTCCCATATCTTTGGCAATTTTAGAAAGTGGATGCTTGTCTAGAGATACCCGGTCGACCACGGCTTCAATAGCAGAATTGAATAACTCAACAATTAAGGCAAATAAACACACCACTACCATAAGGGCATGTTCAACACGACTCACATCGAGTAAGCAACTGGTGGGAATAAGTATAATATTCATCCAGACAATTTGTCGAAATGCAGCTTCATTTTGATAAGCAGCTTTGAATCCGTCGAGGGAATATTGCGTTGCATTTAAAATTCGTTTAAGTCCAGATTTACCTTTAAACGGGGAAATTTCACTCATAGCACTGTACAGACGTATAGATTTAAAAACTGGCGAAAATATAGCATGCTAAGCTTAAAGTTTTCTTGCATTCAGCTTTTATTTTATTAGGCCTAAAAGTTTAGGATGATTTACATGTGCCTGTATCAAGTTAGTGCTATGTTTATCCAGTATGAGACTTAAAATTTGCCTGAATTTCAGGCACAATACAGGCGTTTAAAATTTTTAATTTTGAAGCCTTTGCTTCATTGCATGAAATAATAAAAGTGATATAGGTCAACAATGAAAAATTTTAGTTTTGCTGTGCTTGCAGCAACACTTTTAACCAGCCAGTTTGTCAGTGCAGAGCCGGCAGTTATTCAAACGGAAATCAAAACGAATGTGACACAGCCCATGGGATTTTATCCTTTCCAAGTGGGTGCATATAAAGTCATTGCTTTAAAAGATGGGACACTCGAATTAAGTCCGGATTTGTTTAAACAAAATTTAACTCCAGAAGAAGTCAGTGCTTTATTCCAAAAGCTTGCGGTTGATCAGAGCAAAGGCATACAAACCAGTGTCAATGCCTATCTGATTGATGATGGACAAGGCGGCATCAGTCTTGTTGATAGTGGTGCAGCCAGTTGTTTTGGACCAAACTTAGGTTCTATTGCACAAAATATTGAAGCGGCCGGCTATAAGCTTAATCGTGTACGCAGTGTTTTCTTAACCCATTTACATCCAGATCATGCATGTGGCATTGCGAAACAAGGTAAGGCCGTGTTTCCAAATGCAACGATTTACGTCAATGAACAAGAAAGTCAGTATTGGTTAAGTGAAAGCACCGTCAACACTTTAGCTGCCGAAAAACGTGACGGTTATTTAGCAACCGTTGCAAAAATTAAAGCTGCGATTGCGCCTTATCAGACCATGCGGAGTTTTAAGACTTTTAGCGTTGGTTCTGTGATTAATGGATTAGAAGTACTACCGAGTGTTGGGCATACACCAGGGCATTATTCTTTTATCTTAAAGTCGCAAGCTAAAAGTTTTGCTATCCTCGGCGATGTGGTTCATTCCTATCATTTACAGTTTGAACAACCCAAGTTATCTGTTGATTTTGATGTCGATCCGGTCAAAGCCAGTGAAACTCGTTTAGCAATTTTTAAACGTTTTGCTCAAGAGCAAACCTTCGTTGCATTTGCACATTTACCATTTCCGGGTATTGGTAAAATTAGTGAAATAAATGATGGTCAGTTCCGTTGGAACCCGCTAAATTTAGCTCCGACAG